>DFLE01000051.1:94844-112843 GCA_002373375.1 Prevotellaceae bacterium UBA3627 | reverse complement strand
GAACTGCGTTTCTTCATCGATGACTCACTCGACTATCTTGAGCGCATCGACGACCTGCTGAAGCAGTAAGCAGCTCATATATGCTGACCGACGTAGGCTGTTCCTCCCAATAGGAAATCCTCCCACCATTATAGGGATTTCACTTTTGCGTTTAGGGGAAAAACATTTCGTGAGTTACTTTTTTGCGTTAACTTTGCTTACAGAAAAAAGAAAAAAAGTCTAACACTTAAATAGAAAGGAACCACGATATGAAAAAGTCAATACTCACACTCATAGTTCTCAGCATCATCGGTACATCAGCAGTTAGCGCACATCCGCGCCACGACCGTCATCATAATGACCGCCCGGTGGTAGTGGTACACCACGAGGCAAACAGGCATCACCGTCACGCTCGTCCTATCCACGTAGTGGAGGCACGCCCAGTAGCACCACGCACAGTGGTGGTAACCCGTCCTGAGCCTGTACCTGTTCCGGCTCCCCGTCCGGTGGTAGTAGTAGAGCGTCATCCTGCCAATGTAGCCACAGCAGCCGTAGTAGACGGTATCATAGGTGGTGTAATCGGAGCAATAGTAAGATAAGAAAACCTTATTGATTCAAATAGCAAGAGCCTCCCTTACGGCATATATGCCACGGGGAGGCTCTCTTTTTTATATCAGTTTTATCCCCCAGTCTTACAAAAAACACCAGACGCTGCTTGAAGACATAAAAATAGACAAGGTGATTTACGATAAATAGAAATTTATTTCATTTTCTTTTTGCAGATACAAAAACTTTTCATAACTTTGTAACGAATCGCATAAAATCAAAAAAATAGCCTATGATATAACTCAAAAAGATTAAAGACATATAGAAACTGAAGCGTCCGCTTAGAATCTTGTTTCTGAAATTCGCCAAAAAAAAGAGACAATCAAGAGTAAAAGCAAGGATGCTCACGTCATGGTATGGCGTGGGCTTTTACTCGTTAATGATTGTCGGGTGTTTGGCGATACCTCAGAAACGTAGACGAAGTAATTTAGTCCACGTTTTCTTTTTCTGTCTATTTCCCAACACTTTTAGGACTAACCTTATTTATAAACTAAAAAAACAAGAAAGAACCATGAAGAAGATTTTTACCCTATTAGTAGCGCTCATGGCAATAACAATGGGAGCAAAGGCTGACTTCGTAGTTGGCGATATAACCATCCTGTCAGAGGAAGAAGTGCCTTACTATCTCGAGGTACCTTTCTCGGATGCCAGCAACAATTTTAAAGGAAAGCTTATTGGTAAGACAGTGGAGGAACTCGATGGAAATAAGCACATTGGCAAGATGACTCTTCAGCTCTCCCGTATTGACAATTCTCAGCCTGCCCAGTTTACAGAATCTGACAAGTATTTTTTGGAGTCAACATACAAAAACATGACAAAGCAGATGGCTGGTCAAGAAATGCTGATAGAAGATAATACGGACATAATAGAGATAGACAACGTAGCCCTTTGTAAGAGCATCTTCACAAAATACACCGAAATCGAGAAAGTAACCCTTAACTATGATGGTGATTGTGCTATTCCTCGCTCTATGTTTAACCAAATCAATAATAACACACAACCGTTTAATAATGTGAAATTTTACGATCTAACCTGCAATATCGGCGGCGATATCACTATAGGAGAGCACGTTTTCCCTGGTGGTTGGTACGTGGGTAACTTGATAATTTATTGTAATAATGAGAACGTTGCCAAGAAGTGGAATGACTACAAGGCAGTCAACTCAGCAGAAAACTATAATTATAAGGTGTATCTGAACGGAGTAGAATACACTGAGACTACTGGCATTGAAAACGTAGCATCCGAAAACGTAAAATCAGATGGCAAGTGCTACAACGCAGCTGGTCAGCAGGTAAGTGCAGGTTCTAATGGTTTGCTTATACAGGATGGCAAGAAGGTAATCAAATAAAACTTTGCACCAAATAACTAAATGTAACTGTATTTTATTAATCAAACAACTAAAAACCTAACAACTATGATGAAACAAAGCATTAAACTATTCAGTGCGTTAGCATTTATTGTAATGAGTGCATTCACATTCGTTGCATGTGGTGATGATGATGGCCCTAGCGGTGGCGGTGGTAGCAACTCCAACATCCTCGGTTCTTGGACTCTTACAGAGGTGACGCCTGCAAATAGTCAGGGCGGACCTGGTGTTGGAACCGTGATGACTTTCTATGCTAATGGTAAATTCACCAGCAATGGTGACGAAGGCACCTTTACCTACGACAATGACTCAAAAGCATTTTCTGCTAAGATAGGCACAGTGACGATATCTGGTACTGTAAATATTAGTGGAAGTCGTGCTAATGCTGCTGTTACTGTAACAACTGGCGGTCAATCTATGAGTTACACATACACTATGGAGAAGAATGGTTCATCTTCAGGCGGTGATGACAGTGGCGATGACGATGATGAGGTAAATGTAAACTCTACCAAGATGGTAGGTACGTGGGAAGTAATGATGGACGATGATCCAGACTATCCATTGGTTGGCCAGAGCATCACCTTCAAGAAGAATGGTACATGCACCATCAGCAACAGTAATGAGACATTCACCTACACATGTGATGAAGAATTAAAGGACGGTTACACACGTCTGAGATTCACCATTTCCAACGGTGCAAGTGGTAAACTCGTACTCGTAAGCGAGGGCAATGTGCTCAATGGTGAATATAAAAAATCATCAAGTAGTGATTACCTCAGCATTGTGATGAAGAAGTCTTCATACACCTACCCAACAGGTGGCATTAAGGGGCGCTGGAAGATGACTCAATGCAGTGTGTCTGGTGCTCCAGTAGGCGGAGTTATGGTGTTCGGCAACAACAACGAGTTATACACAGAGGGCGATCCACACATTGATTCTTATACTTATTCCGGCAACACCCTTTCTATGGACTTTGGTGAAATGAAGTTTAGCGGCACGGTTAACATCTCAGGAAATACTGCAACATTTAGCGGTGATGGTATGACAGCTACACTGCAGAAGCAGTAAGATAACACAGCGTTAAACAATAATTGAGCGAGCGGAGCTGACCTTAAGTGGGTTGGCTCCACTCTTTTTGTGACTAATCATGGTGAAAAGTCCGTTAAGTGTAGCGAAAATACTCTCCGTATATTTCCTTCAGTTTCCTGCCGAGCACCTTGCCACGTAAGTTGACGGCTACTATCTTTTCGTTACCGTCGCAAAGGATGTTTCTTCTTTTTTCTTTTGTTTAGTCAGCACTGGAGAAGCGCAAGGTATTAAGCCTGCATACAGACTTGCCCTTAGTCTTTGAAGAGAACACCAGATAAAGGGCATGCTTGCCGTTGTAATGGCTCAGGCTGCTTACATCCACTGACGCGCGGACAGGCTCTCCTGCCTTCGCACCGCTGCCTTTGACTGTCAGCGAACCTATGCGCACGCCACCCTCCTGCTCTGACGGACGGTCTATATATATATCCACAGTGCCGTCAATGCCCTCCGGCTCATAGTTGAGCTGCAGGCGCAGTTTCTTCTTGCCATACGTCTTTGAGAAGTTGTAGTATTTGTAGCCCACCACCGAACCGTCAACATTATTGACCATAGGACAGCGGTTTATCTCAGCGGCGTATGGATTGGTTATTTCCGCCGCCTTGTCATAGCTGTAGCCGGGATACTCTTCAAGGTAATGCACCTCTGTATGCGAACCGGAGTATATCATATTCGGGAACTCCTGCCGCGCACCATGCGGTCCGGTGTAATAGCAGGCTATGCCTGCCTGGTACTCTGTGAGCGGGTCTAGGCCTTCGGTCTTGAATCCCTCAGAGGTGTACTCTGCCTCGCTGATACGCACATAGCCGCCCTCGCCTTCACGCACCTCTACTTCCACTGGTGCCACCATGGCCTGACGCGAATACTCTGACGTACCTGCCTGGCGGTGGTAGAACACCCACCACTTGCCATTGATGCAGCAGAGGCTGCCGTGTGTATTACCATTAGGTGTGGCAGTAGCCTTCACACTGCCGTCAGGCTGACGCTCCTTGCCACGTCCGTCAATAATGGTACCACCGTATGTCCACGGTCCCAGCGGAGAGTTGGAGTAACAGTATGCCAGGGTGTAGTTGGTCTGCGGCAGTCCGTCCTCACCCTCGTTAGTCCAGCGGCTATATATAAACACATACTTGTCTTTTATCTTTCTTATGGATGACGCTTCAAAGAAACGATACACCATGTTTACAGAATCCTTGAAACTCGTTATCATATTGTCTATTACCTTCGTGCCCGGCTTCACCGTACTCATAGTGGCAGGGTCAAGCTCTGCGGCCATCGAACGGGCAAAGCCCCAGTAGGCATACGCCCTGCCGTCGTCATCGACGAAGGCTGCGGGGTCAAAGCTTATAGGACCCACAGTGCGGCGTGGGTTATCCTTGCTCCAGTTGCACACCTCAAACGGTCCGTCGGGACGATAGCTCTTGGCCACAGCACTGCCGCGCTCGTCTGACTGCACATTGGGATAGAGGTAATACACCTTCCTGCCGGTGGAGTCTGTGGTCTCACACACATCGGGGGCATACAGCACGTCACCGTCTCCGTTAGCATTTATAAGGTTGCCGTCACGGTCTTTGTCAAGGCGGAATATAATGCCGTCACAACGCCAGTGGGCAAGGTCGTCAACAGACGCCGACCACACTACCTGGTCCCTGCCGCAATAATACTTGCGCAGCATATCATGCGAACCGTATATATAAACCCTGTATTTGCCCGGGTTATCGGGGTCCTCAAAAACGTATGGCTCTCCGTCAGGGATAAACTCCCACAACGGCAGGTAAGGATTCTGGGCGCTGACATTACAAAGGAGCGCCGACAGCATAACAAGCAGTGATGTTACAATCTTCATATCCATATAATTATTGTTTAAGGTTATGTTTCGGGATACAAAGATAACATTTTTCCGTGACATATAAAAACTTTTCGCCTATTTGATTATTCTCTCTTTTTTTGTAACTTTGTACCTGTTACTCGGAGATGCTCTCCATGATGACAGATATAGACCTGAACTTACAAACACTTAAAACGAAACTGACGATGAGCACTACATTTAACCGCAACGGAGTATTCAAGACCGTCTGCTCCCTGTTTATCATACTACTCCTTATGCCCATAGGACACGCACTGATGGCCATGATGGAGCATTTCCTGCCGCCCACCGCACTGCATTACAGCGCCTTCGCCATGGGACTGCTTGGCCTGCTGATGGTCATCATCGGTGTGTATGCCAAGGGCGACACCCGACAGACCGTATGGGGCATCACGGGCGCCATGCTCTTCTGGACAGGATGGGTGGAGTTCCTATTCGTATATTACGCCCAACGATATGGTGTGCACTGCGACCTGCAAGGCTCTGGCGTTATACAGACAATGACCGAGTACACCGACGGTATGATAACCCACCAGGACTACCTCATCAACGGCAGACCGCTCGCTGACTACACACGCCCTGAACTGAAGGCTATACGCGGCTCGCGCCCTGAATACCTGATAATGCCAGCCACCTTCGGACTGTGGATTACCGTCATGGTGCTCTACACATTCTGTACACGCACGGGATGCGACCTCATAAACTGGATACAGCGTCACTGTCTGAAGAGCAACACCCGCGACAGCATAGAGCTGCGCCCTATGGCTCACCATCCTTCCATAATTGTCTTCATGGAGTGGATAATGATGATGTGGGGAATGTATCTGGTACTGATGTTCTGCTACGACCCGGTATTCCTCGGCCAGCGTCATCCCGTCACCCTGGCGTTTGCGCTGATATGCCTTGTAGGCTCCGCACTGATGCTGAAGAAACAGCTGCACATCACCTCATGGGGCAGGAACATACGTTTTGCCCTCGCCACTGTGATAGTGTTCTGGTCGTTCGTGGAGATTGCCGCGCGCAACGGTTTCTTCAGCGAGGTATGGGTGGACCCGATGAACCACAAGACTGAGGTGGGATTGATAGCTGCGGCATTCCTCATAGCCGTAACAGCCACAGTGTTCTTCTCTAAGTATATCACAACGAAGACTGCCGCTGACGAGGAGTAGGCAGGCATCAACACGGGCTTTCTTAGCAACTGTAAAATTTACCGTAAAAGAAAACTCTTTTTAAGCGAATAAAAAGCAACTGGTGGGCTGCCAGCCCATAAAGGGGTATGAATTGAATACAGGGCCTCTGAGGGGGCAAAAACAAGAACGACCTTTTTGCTACATCTTGCAAAAAGGTCGTTCTTTATGTTTTTTCAGTGTAAAAGCTATGCTTTTATGTGGAGAAAGCTATCACTTCACGCCACGAAAGGGCAACTTTCTGGATGTAAAAGCTATCGTTTTACGACGTAAAAGCTATGCTTTCACCGCTTTTTTAGAAAACTTTACATTTTCAAGGGCGGTACATTTTACAGTTTTTCGCCCTCGTCCAGTCCCATCTTCGTCTTCGTCCGACCCCGTTTTCGTCCAACAATCAGTGCAATCCGTATAATCAGTCTAAATCCGTTGTTAAAATAATCTGTTTAACTCAACTTTCGCAAGCTTCAGTTTCGTTGAGGTTTAAGGTTTTGAGGTCGCTTCGCTTCAAGGTTTTAAGGTGATATTAGGCAACTATTCACCACAATTAAACATATTTCACCTCATGACCTTACGACCTTATAACCTGATAACCCAACAAGTTGAGCGCATGCGAAACTTGAACTGTTTAATTAATTTTAATCCGTTGTTTAGAAAATTCAATGTAATCACTGTAATCTGTGGTCGCTATATTCGTGGTCGTTTTCGTTTTATCCCACCTGACTGCCTGGCTTGACATCTTTTGATGTCGTGGTGACAGAGAGTGTTCCGTCATAGTCAACGGCTGAGAGTATCATGCCCTGGCTCTCCTCACCCATCATCTTGCGTGGGGCGAAGTTAGCAACGAAGAGTACTCGCTTGCCTACCAGCTCGGCTGGGTCCTCATAGTATGCGGCAATGCCAGAGAGGATGGTGCGACCGTCAGGGGTTCCGTCGTCAATGTGGAACTTCAGCAGTTTCTTTGACTTCTTCACCTTCTCGCATGATGTGACGAGTCCCACGCGTATGTCCAGTTTCTCAAACGTCTCAAAGTCCACGTTCTCCTTAACCGGTTCCGGCACATAGGACTCTGCCTCGTTGGCCTTCTTGGCATTCTCGAGTTTCTGCAGCTGTGCCTCGATGACGCTGTCTTCTATCTTCTCAAAGAGCAGCGACGGCTCGGAGAGCTGGTGTCCGGCCTTGAGGATGTCCATGCTGCCCAGCTGCTCCCACTCGAATGTTGACAGGTTGAGCATCTCACGCAGTCTCTTTGAAGAGAACGGCAGGAACGGCTCGAAGGCTATTGCAAGATTTGCAGTCAACTGCAGACATACGAAGAGGATGGTCTTAACACGCTCCGGGTCGGTCTTCCATACCTTCCATGGCTCGCACTCGGTGATGTAGCGGTTGCCTATGCGGGCGAGGTTCATAGCCTCTTTCTGTGCCTCGCGGAACTTGAACTGCTCAAGGTATTCCTCTACACGCTCCTTGACGTCCTTGAACTCTGCTATGGCTTGATTATCAACGTCAAGCAGCTGTCCGCATGCCGGTACCACGCCTTCGAAGTATTTCTTAGTGAGCTGCAGGGCACGGTTTACGAAGTTACCGTAGATAGCCACGAGCTCAGAGTTATTACGCTCCTGGAAGTCTTTCCATGTGAAGTTGTTGTCCTTGGTCTCAGGCGCATTGGCGGTGAGCACGTAGCGCAGCACGTCCTGCTTGCCCGGCAGGTCAACGAGGTACTCGTGGAGCCATACAGCCCAGTTGCGTGAGGTTGATATCTTGTCGTCCTCAAGGTTGAGGAACTCATTGGCCGGCACATTGTCAGGCATGATATAGCCGCCGTGGGCTTTCATCATCACTGGGAAGATAAGGCAGTGGAACACGATGTTGTCCTTGCCTATGAAGTGTATGAGACGGGTATCGTCCTGCTGCCACCACTTCTGCCATGTGCCCCACTTCTCTGGCTCCTTATCACAGAGTTCCTTGGTGTTTGAGATATAGCCTATAGGTGCATCAAACCATACATAGAGCACCTTGCCCTCGGCTCCCTCCACCGGTACTGGTATGCCCCAGTCGAGGTCACGCGTCATGGCACGCGGCTGCAGGTCCATGTCGAGCCATGACTTGCACTGGCCATAGACGTTGGAGCGCCACTCCTTGTGACCTTCCAGTATCCACTGCTTCAGCCAGTCCTGATAGCGGCCCAGCGGCAGATACCAGTTCTTGGTAGGACGCTTGACAAGTCCGTGGCCGGGGTTGTTCTTATTGGTAGGGTTGATAAGCTCATCAGGAGAGAGCGTGGCACCACACTTCTCGCACTGGTCGCCGTAGGCTCCCTGAGAATGGCATCGTGGGCACTCGCCAACGATGTTACGGTCGGTGAGGAACTCGCCCGTCACCTCGTCGCAATACTGCTCCTCGGTTATCTCCTCCAGCTCGCCCTTGTCATAGAGGGTACGGAAGAAGTCGGAGGCGAACTTGTGGTGTATGTCGCTGGTGGTGCGGCTGTAGATGTCAAACGAGATACCGAAGTCCTCGAAGGATTTCTTTATCATCTCGTGGTAACGGTCAACCACCTGCTGAACGGTGATGCCCTCTTTCTTGGCGCGGATGGTGACAGGCACGCCGTGCTCGTCACTGCCGCCGACGAAGAGTACGTCACGCTTCTTCAGGCGCAGGTAACGCACGTAGATGTCTGCCGGTACATATACTCCTGCCAGATGGCCTATGTGCACTCCACCGTTGGCGTAAGGAAGCGCCGCAGTGACGGTGGTGCGGTTGTATTTCTTTTCTTCCATTGTTGTCTTTCCTTTCTTTCTTTATGCAAAGTTACGAAGAAAAGTGCTAATAGCCAAATAATTTAGGCTTGATAGCGAGAAGTTTGAAAAAAATGTGTACCTTTGTAGTCTCATATATTCCAAATTGTAAAGATGATTAAGATACAAAATATCACGAAGTCTTACGGACAACTGCAGGTGCTGAAAGGCATCGACCTCTGCGTGGAGAAAGGCGAGGTGGTGAGCATAGTGGGACCGAGCGGAGCGGGCAAGACCACGCTGCTGCAGATAATGGGCACGCTGGACAGGCCTGACAGCGGCACGGTGATGATTAACGACATTGACGTGACCACGCTGTCAACCAACGCGCTGGCCGACTTCCGCAACAAGAACATAGGTTTCGTGTTCCAGTTTCACCAGCTGCTGCCTGAGTTCACAGCTGAGGAGAACGTGATGTTGCCGGCTCTCATAGCAGGCAGGAAACGCAGCGAGGCAAAGGCACGCTGCAAGGAGCTGATGCAGTTTCTCGGACTGGCAGACAGGATGGGACACAAACCGGCAGAGCTGTCGGGAGGTGAGAAGCAGCGCGTGGCGGTGGCAAGGGCTTTGATTAACAACCCTGCCGTGATACTGGCCGACGAGCCGTCGGGCTCCCTTGACTCAAAGAACAAGCAGGAGCTGCACCAGCTGTTTTTTGAGCTCAGGGAGAAGTACAACCAGACGTTTATCATCGTGACGCACGATGAGGAGCTGGCACGCACAACCGACCGCACCATTCACATTAAGGATGGTATGGTATTAAATAACGATGACCATGGAAAAACTGAGACTGGGACAGAAGAATAAGCTGCGCGCCGCATGGCGTGTTGACTTTGGAATGTACCTCGAGGGTGGCGGATATGAGGGTAAGATATTGCTGCCTGAGAGATATGTGCCGGAAGACCTTGAGGTGGGAGATGAGATTGAGGTGTTTTTATATCTGGACAACGAGGAGAGACTCATAGCTACCACATTGGAGCCGAAGGCTATGGTGGGCGACTTCGCTTACCTTGAGGTGGCATGGGTCAACGAGTACGGCGCTTTCCTTGACTGGGGACTGATGAAGGACTTGTTCTGTCCGTTCCGCGAGCAGAAGAGGCGCATGGAGCGCGGACGCTCATACATTGTCTATGTGCATGTTGACGAGGAGAGCTACCGCATCATGGCTTCTGCCAAGATAGAGAAGTTCCTGCACACGCTGCAGCCCGGAGATGATAAGGCCCTGACCGTAGGACAGGAGGTGGACCTGCTGATATGGCAGAAGACCGACCTGGGCTTTAAGGTTATTATAGACAACCGCTACGGCGGATTGCTTTATGACACTCAGGTGTTCCGTTCTCTGCACACCGGCGACCGTGTGAAGGGTTTTATATCACAGCTGCGTAAGGACGGTAAAATAGACTGTGCACTGCAGAAGAGCGGCAGACAACATACAGAGGATTTCTCTGCACGTCTCCTGAGATACCTTGAGACGCAGGGAGGCAGATGCAGACTGGGCGACAAGAGCGACGCCGCCGATATACAGGAGCAATTCGGTGTAAGCAAGAGAACATACAAGCAGGCCGTGGGCGACCTCTACAAGAAGAGACTGATAAAAATTACCGACAACGGCATTGAGCTGATATAGGCAACAACATTGCCATAGATGTATAGACAACGGCATGGGGGTGACATAGACAACGGCAAAGAGTTGATATAGGCAACGGCAAAGAGATTGGAAGAGAGTAAAATAAAAGCAGCGATGTAAGAAAAACTTACATCGCTGCTTTTATTTATATAACATATATATATATTTATATTGAACGACTCATATATTATTCAACATAATCATCACTGTCAAACCATTCTCCACCCCAAGACTTTGACTCTACATTTCCTGGATTATCAACCTGACCGCCTCCTGGAGTATTATCACCCGAACCTATAGATGATGCAGCCATAATAAGACTTTCCAAATACATATCAACATATTCAAACTCCGGAGCTATATATATTCTTTTATTCATCTTGACCTAGTATTTTTAATCCTCAAATATCAACACAAAGTTACATATATTTTATGTTATATAAAAAGATTTTCCGATATTTTTTACATTAATTAACTTTTAGACGAAATATTTCTCATCTCTGGAGGTATTTCTTGCCATTTTCGTCTATCACGATACCCTTATAACTGTCGTCCACTTCCTGACCAGCAAGGTTAACCCTGCGAGACGGCCGCACAGCGGTTTGTCCAGACTTGACCTCGTCTATTGCCGTGGCTTCCTCTTCATCAAAGGAAACGGCTCTCTTAGCTTCAGCAGCAGACAACTCGAGATCTGTGACTATATATCCCTTGCGAGCAGGTATCTTGAGCGTGCTTGCCGCTCTTACAAATACACCGCCGTTGAGGACATACACGTAGCCGTCTGCTTCTGAACAATCAAACTCATCGGTCAGCGAGCCGCGCACTAAATTATCACACTCGAGAACCTCACAATCTGAGAACGGAACCCGGTAAGTGCAAGTACTATCTACATTCTCAAGTGTCTTGACAAAGAACGCTGTGCCAGCCGGAACTTCTTTTACGCTCCTCAGATGGAAACCTGATTCTGAAACATAGTCACATACAAGTATCTGTACCTCGCCACCATAGTCCTCAACACTAAGCGCATGCTCGCACACATACGACGCACGCTGAGATTTGCCTATTGTTATTTCCTCAAAGCCTAAATACTTGGATTTCACATAAGCCTTTCCTGCCGGGATCACAACACTCTTACTAACCTTTGTGAACACACCATTTTGAAGCGCGTAAACCGTTGAGTCACCTACAGTTGAAACATCGAATCCCTCTGTCCTTGAGCCACACGTTATAGAACCGCTTTCATATTCCACCGACTCATTGGCATAAGGCAGCCTGTAAGTCGTGTTAGGTTTACCTTTTATAAAGAACGCTCCTCCTGCTGGAACCTTTACGACTTCCACAAGGTGTATTCCTCTCGGAGTCTCATAATCTGCTATATATGCACTGAATTTGGCAACTGTGTCATTCAGCACATCGGTCAAGTCAAGCGCATGCTCACACACATAAGACACATGGCCACTCGCAGTTGTCTTAACCTCCTCGAATCCTTTGTACTTAGACTTCAGGTAAGCCTTTCCTGCGGGAATAACCAACGTTCTCGCAGCCTGTACGAACCTACCTCCGCTAACTACATACACCACTTTATCTGTTGTAGAGACATCAAACGGTTCATCACTTGAGCCGCCCAAAAGATTATTATAGAACAACTGGGTGCTTTTTCCTACAGGTATATTATACGTTGCGCCAGGCGTTCCTGCCAGCATTATAGGAGTTTTTTCAGGCACATTTAACACTTCCACTGTGTGTATGTTATTATACTCCTCACGGTCAACTATTCTCACGATAACCTCACCGCTAAGAGAAGTGAAATCCAACGGTTGCTTGGTCACATAGGTAGCATATCCCGATGCTGATATTTTCACAGTCTC
This sequence comes from Prevotellaceae bacterium UBA3627, assembly GCA_002373375.1. Taxonomy (GTDB): domain Bacteria; phylum Bacteroidota; class Bacteroidia; order Bacteroidales; family Bacteroidaceae; genus Prevotella. Next base: position 100,462 of record DFLE01000051.1, on the reverse strand, counting down.
ATAGCCACGCCACGGTGATACAATGTAGGCTTGTCCCTTCGCGATAGTCGTACCATCAGAAACCCTTGTTATCTCACCGTTTACGACAGTATATACGAAAGTGCTTCCCGTCTCCACATAATATCCTGTATCATTTCTTCTTATCACATTGTTATACGACAATGTCTCACAGTCACCTACTGGCACCGTATATGTACCAGCCACACCTCTCACGAAGAATGCCGTATTGGCAGGTACCGCTGTAACCGGCACATAATGCGGACCCTCAACAAGATCCACCGTGTCACATATCAGTGCCTCGATGCCTTCTATGCCAGAGAAGTCAAGGGCATAATCAGTGGTAAATGTTGTCGCACCTCCTGAAGGTACCGTTATTTCCGCACACGTAACAACCGTAGGTATTTCATACGCCGAGAGTACGTATGCTGTTCCTTCCGGTATATAAGATGTAGGATCAACATGCTTCAGCTGGCTTCCATTCTCTAACAGTCCATATACATAATAATTAGTAGTGCTGACATCAAACGGTCCTGCTCTGAAGAGGTTGGTACCTATTGTCACTTCACCTTCTCTGTAAGGCACCTTATATGTATGGTTAGGCTGTCCACCCATCAGCAGGAAAGCGGTTCCTGCCGGCACGGCCTCTACAGGCTGCAGCCTGACACTGTCCTCATTTACCTCCTCAATCGCCACATAAGCCCGCAATACCACATCTTTCATATCAAGCGCATGGGTACTCACATGTGTCGCAGCTCCTGAGCCATTAGTGGTAACGATTTCAAAGCCAGTGTATTTTGACACATAATATGCCTCTCCCGCAGGTATCGACGGTACTTCAGACTTATCTATCGTCTCCACCTTACCTGTTGTCTTGTTAAGAGCATACACAGCCTTTACCGTACTCGTTGTAAGGAATGGTGTTTCCTCTGAACCAACGAACAGATTGTCATAAGATATACTTGCCGTCGGCACCTCCGGCACGTCATATTCCACGTATGCCGCGCCTTCCAATATCGCGCCCATGTGAGCTGGCAACTGTGTTATTTCCACGAGTCTTACGCTATCGGGGGTCTCTGAACGCAGAGCGTAAGCCTTCAGTCCCTCAACGCCGCTGAAGTCAAGCGCCTTGTCGCTGTATATAGACAGCCTGCCACTCGAAGACATAGTGTAATGACGATAAACAGTCTCGTCAAGTGCAGATATTATATAAGGTGTACGCGCCGCTATCGGCTGTGTCTTGTCTGCAACCTTCTGCATCTTGCCCGTTGTGAGGTCAACGACATAGACTGGTTTCTCTACATTGCTGATGTCAACCGCAGTCTCGCTGTATGTAAGCATGTTACCCTGACCTTCAGCAGAAGACAACATCGGCACCAGGTACGTCTTATTAGGCGTACCTGTTATTATAACAGCATCTCCCGCCGGCGCATCAGGCACCTTAGTATATGTAAAGTTATTGCTTGTCTCCTCTGCCGTAACGATTTCTGCCTTAAACTCTGACGGCATATCCGAGAAATCGAGGGCGTTGTCTGTTATGTAGGCCGCATAGCCATACTCGTTTGTAGTGATGAGCTCCTTATCAGAGCGGACAGCGACAGATGTCACATACGTACCATAAGGCAACGTCACATATAAGTTTCCGCCCTCACTATACATCTGGTATATGTACTCATTTCTCGTTGACGCTCCTGAAACGAGCTCGGCATTGCCGCCCATCAGCTCTGGCTCATTGCCGTTTGTACGGATAAACACATACTCTCCTCCTGACAGACCTTGTATTCCCATACCCTCATAGCGTGAGAGATTAGCAGCCTCTTCCGCTGCTATCTCTTCTTCTGTCAGTTCGCCGTCACTTGAGTTCATCTCAGGCACAGCTTGCTTCTCACTCAAAAGACCGCCGTTCTCAGCGTCCGCTCTTTGCATATAGAACACGCTGTCTGTGGTCAGGGTTAACCTGCTGTCTATACTGATATCGGTGTCTCCCACCTTATCTATACTATAGAAGTTCTTGTAGCTTTGCTCAAAAGACTTGTTACTGCTGAGGGTTAGCGGCAGTTTCTGCATTCCTACGCCTGCCGCCTCTATCTTGCCAATCAAATCCTCAGACCATATCACATTCTTGTCTGGGTATGCGACCGTCTGCCACCCCTTGGTACCTGGTCTGTATCCTGAGGCCGTCATTGTCACATATACCAAGCCTCCCTCGGCAACATACAATATGTCACCATCGTTATAATCCTGCTCATTCCCATCAATTGTGCACATTATTGTGTAATCTGATGGAGGTGTCACGGTAGCGGGGTCATTTAGGTTGGGATCTATCGTAAAAGCATAGCCTTTTCCTGCCTCATATCTTAACTTGACAATCTGAGGCATCAATCTTACTCTTGTACCGGCACCCGTAGCGCAGCTAACCACTTCGGTAGTATCTTCATTCACTGGGTCTATCGCATACGCATAAAATGTCGTCGCAGAAGTAGTCACCTCACCAGTATATGCCATCCAACCCTCATCGCCTATACCGAGTTGGGTCTCCGAATAATATATCTCGGCCCCCGCTGTGGCACAGGATACACTCATTTTACGCGAAGTACCATCAAAGCCCGTCACAGAAATCTCCGGCAATGCACACTTCACCACCTCCACTTCTTTCTGCGTTGTCAGTTTTATGTTATCAAACAGAACCTGCATCGGAGCGCCCTGAACATTCGAAGGTTTTGTTGCATAACAATAAAAACCACGAGGCATTCCAATAGCCGCTCCGTCCACTTTCTGCCTGATGACGTAGGTATCAAAAACCGAACATTCTAAAGTAATGACAAGCTCAGCCTCACTTGTATTGGCATGAGTACACTCCATTGTCACGTGTACATAGTCACGAAAAAGCTGAGTCTTGTCCGCCTCCGTGCCGGCAACCTTCATCTTCATACGACGAAGTTCATCCACACCATACTGATCTGTAACCTCGGTGCCATTGGATTGGTTCGTATATACCGCCAAGAAAGACAAGTATGCATCATTGCCCAGCCAGGAGCCGGTAATGTCTGTATTCTCTCCTACCACGGCGATTTCAGAGAAACTGAATGGAACGTTTGAATAATCGTAATCAAACTCCAGAGTCCAGTTATCCACTATATTCTCATACCCATAGCCGAAATTGAAATAACCATACTGCTCCACATTCATTGCACCTGGCGCTACAAACGCAAGTGCTCCAGCATTCCACGTACTAGAACCACCCATCGTCCAACCGGGATTGTTACTTTTATAGTTCTCATACTTGTTTATAGAAATGCTACCCATAGAGAAATTCTCGTCCACCAACGTAACGGTCTTGATTCTCGTCTCTGCACTAACGGTATCAATAACACCAAACACCATCGTCACCAACAAAGCGACGAAAGTCCAAATTTTTTCCAATCTCCTCATTTTATATTGTAATTCTTAATTTCTATAATTCCGTGTTACATGATATTTGCTACAAAGGTACATATTTATTTTTATATATTAGCAAAAATATAATTTGTTTATCATTTTTTAACTAAAAACATATCTTAATTCAACCCCACACTGTTTTTCCTCAGATACACAAGCCTTTACACATATCATACATTTTCTTGACATAAATAAAAAAAAACTAAAAAATTTTGAAGGTTGAGGAAATATTATTACCTTTGCACGCAAATGACCAGTTTTGAGACCTTGAAAATCGACTTGCAGACAGTTACTAAAGATGAACAGACGTTCACCTGTACTGTTGGTGATGACTTCTTCCAAAGTCTCAGCGATGCCGAAATACACAGCGGCTGCGTGAACACCTCCATGTCTATACGCAAGGCAGTAGGAGATGTGTTTACGTTGAAGTTGTGCATTGAAGGCAACGTCATCGTGCCGTGTGATCTTTGTCTTGAGGACATGCAGCAACCCGTCAGCGGCGAGAGCATATTCTACATAAAGACAGGCAAAGAGGAAGAGGCAGACGACAATACCATAATGATTGCAGAGGGCGAAACAACCCTTGACGTCACATGGATTGTCTATGAGACGATAGCACTGGCAGTACCCATTAAGCACGTTCATGCACCTGGAAAATGCAATGCTGCGATGACAGACATCCTGAAGGAGCTGTCAGCCGCCCGAAGCGGTGATGAGACTGCAGACAGTGATATTGACCCACGCTGGGCTGGATTAATGAAATTAAAACAAACAAAAAGTATTCAGTAGTTAAGAGCACATGGCTTCTTAACGCAAAAACTTAAAAGAAAAAATGGCACATCCAAAAAGAAGACAATCAAAGACACGTACACTCAAGCGTCGTACACATGACAAAGCAGTAGCTCCTACACTTGCAGTATGTCCTAACTGTGGTTCATACTATGTATATCACACAGTATGTCCTACTTGTGGTCAGTACCGTGGCAAGCAGGCTATTGTAATGGAAGACGCTGAGTAATTACAGGAAACACAATGAATAAAATAAACGCTGTAATCACTGGTGTCGGTGGCTACGTACCTGAGTACATCCTGACCAACGAGGAGCTCTCACGCATGGTAGACACTGATGACGAGTGGATAACAACACGCGTAGGCATCAAGGAACGTCGTATCCTCAATGAGGAAGGTCTTGGCTCTGCCTATATGGCACGCAAGGCTTGTCGCCAATTGTTGCAGAAAACGCAGGTTGATCCGCAGACCGTGGAGTGCGTTATATGTGCGTCAACCACACCAGACTATCGTTTCCCTTCTAACGCTTCGATAGTTATCGGCAAGCTGGGCCTCAACAATGCCCATGGCTTTGACGTCTCATGCGCATGCTGCGGTTTCCTCTACATCCTTGACATGGCAGCAGCCATGATACAGAGCGGACGTTACAAGCGCATTATCTGCGTAGCTGCAGAGAAGATGTCATCAATGGTAGACTACCAGGATCGTCAGACCTGTGTCCTCTTCGGTGACGGTGCGGCAGCAGTAATGATGGAGGCAACGGAAGAGGAAGGCATCGGTTTCCAGGACTCATTCCTGCGTACCGACGGCAAGGGTCTGCCATTCCTTCACATGAAGGCCGGCGGCTCAGTATGCCCTGCATCCCACTATACCGTTGATCACCGTATGCACTACATCTACCAGGAGGGACGCACAGTGTTCCGCTATGCAGTCACTTCAATGGCTGACGATGTAGAGGAAGTAATGCGTCGCAACAACCTCACCAAGGATGACGTGAAATGGGTAATACCTCACGAGGCAAACCTCCGCATCATCGAGGCTGTAACCAAGCGTCTTGAGATTCCACTCGAGAAGGTTCTGGTAAACATCGAGCACTACGGTAACACGAGTGCCGCATCCATTGCCTTGGCCCTGTGGGATTATGAGAAGCGTCTGAAGAAAGGCGACAATATCATCTTGACCGCTTTCGGAGCAGGCTTCGTACACGGTGCAAGTTTCTACAAGTGGGGATACAATGGATAATGAATAATGCATAATTCATAATTGCCAGCAAATCACACAAGACCGTTGCCAGCAACACATTATGAATTATAAATTATGAATTGACATGAAGCATAAAGCAGGATTCGTAAACATAGTAGGCAATCCTAATGTAGGTAAAAGTACGCTCATGA
>DFLE01000051.1:30290-94779 GCA_002373375.1 Prevotellaceae bacterium UBA3627 | reverse complement strand
TGGTTGGTGAGCGTATTTCGATTGCCACCTTCAAGGCACAGACCACACGCCATCGCATCATGGGTATTGTCAATACACCCGAGATGCAGATAGTATTCTCTGACACCCCGGGAGTATTGAAGCCTAACTACAAGTTGCAAGAGTCAATGTTGGCCTTCTCTGAGTCCGCACTACAAGACGCAGACATCCTCCTCTATGTCACCGACGTTGTGGAGAATCCAGAGAAGAACCGTGACTTCCTTGACAAGGTGGCAAAGATGACTATCCCCGTCATACTGCTTATCAACAAGATTGACCAGAGCGACCAAAAGCAACTGGGCGACATTGTAGAGCAATGGCACAAGCTTCTGCCCAACGCGGAAATTCTGCCTATATCTGCCAAGAACAAGTTTGGCACAGATATGCTGCTGGCACGCATCAAGGACTTGCTGCCTGAATCACCGGCATACTTTGACAAGGAGCAACTCACTGATAAACCGGCACGTTTCTTCGTTACGGAAACAATACGCGAGAAGATACTGCTATACTATGACAAAGAGATACCATACGCTGTAGAGGTACGTTGCGAATCATTCAAAGAGACCGACAAACGCATCGACATACGTGCAGTGATATACGTTGAGCGCGAGTCACAGAAAGGTATCATCATCGGTCATCAGGGCATAGCGCTGAAGAAGGTCAGCACCGAGGCACGCAAGACCCTTGAGAAATTCTTTGACAAGCATATTTTCCTTGAGACCTATGTAAAGGTAGATAAGGATTGGCGCAGCAATGACAAGGAACTTGACAGCTTCGGCTACAATGCCATCTGATTAACACTCTGATATAACCTTGTAAACTCAGCGCCCACATAATTACGGCATAGAATCTGATTATCACTCAGATATTTTTCTTATTATTAACCCCCAGAGTAATATAACCCCAGTTTTATTACTGAGCAAAAAGTAGAACCTGTAAGGAGCAGGAAATGAAAAATGGGAAATTTAGTAGCAATCGTAGGCCGTCCTAACGTAGGAAAGTCTACACTTTTCAACAGATTAACAAAGACACGCCATGCCATCGTCAGCGACGTGGCAGGCACCACACGCGACCGTCAGTACGGCAAGTGCGAGTGGAACGGACAAGAGTTCTCCGTCGTTGATACCGGCGGATGGGTAGTAAACTCCGACGACATCTTCGAGGATGCCATACGCGACCAAGTAAAGATAGCGACAGAGGAGGCCGACCTTGTGCTGTTCCTCGTTGACGTGCAGACGGGCGTCACCGACCTTGACACTGACGTGGCACAGATACTCCGCAAGACAAAGATGCCAGTCATTCTCGTGTCAAACAAGACCGACAACAACGACCAGCAGTATTATGCCGCCGACTTCTACCGTCTCGGACTGGGCGACCCTGTGTGCATCAGCGCCATCTCCGGTTCCGGTACGGGCGACCTGCTTGACATGGTGCTTGAGCGCCTGCCTAAAGACGTGAAGGATGATGTAGAGGAGAACATACCACGCTTTGCCGTAGTGGGCAGACCTAACGCCGGCAAGTCAAGTATCATCAACGCCTTCATAGGCGAGGACCGCAACATCGTAACAGAGATAGCAGGTACCACACGCGACAGTATATACACACGCTATGACAAGTTCGGCTTCGACTTCTACCTTGTTGACACCGCCGGAATACGCCGCAAGAACAAGGTGAGCGAGGACCTCGAGTTCTACAGCGTCATGCGCTCCATCCGCGCCATAGAGAACAGCGACGTCTGCATTCTCATGATTGACGCCACACGAGGCATAGAGGCCCAGGATATGAATATCTTCCAGCTGATACAGAAGAACAACAAGTCACTGGTGGTGGTGGTGAACAAGTGGGACCTGGTGGAAGACAAGTCGCCCATAGCCATCAAGACATTTGAGAATGCTATACGTGAGCGCATGGCTCCGTTCACTGACTTCCCCATAGTCTTTGCCTCCGCACTGACAAAGCAGCGCATCTTCAAGGTACTTGAGACTGCCAAGCAGGTATATCTCAACCGCAAGGCGCGTATCGGTACGAGCAAACTCAACGAGGTTATGCTGCCTATCATCGAGGCCACACCACCGCAGTCTATCAAGGGCAAGTACATCAAGATTAAGTATTGCAACCAGATACCTGACACGCAGATACCTACCTTCGTATTCTATGCAAACCTGCCGCAATACGTCAAGGAACAGTATCGCCGCTTCCTCGAGAACCAGTTGCGTGCCAACTGGGAACTGACCGGAACGCCTATCAACGTGTTCATCAGACAGAAGTAGTCAAGATTCAGATATACAGGAGTTAAGAAGTTAAGAAGTTAAGGAGTTAAGACAAATGCTCTTACTGACAGGTAAGCGACTGAAGTCTTAACTCCTTTTTTTGTTTATGCACAACCAATATTAACGTCCATTCGATGAGATAAGAGAAAAAGAAAAAAGACCACAAACATTTGGTCGTAAGAAAATAATTTCTTAACTTTGCCGTACACAGACATAATTCAAATATAGTCATTAACCCTTAAAAAACACATTTAATTACGAAACAGACACTGATTTAACGAATTAAGTGCACACGCACGCCAAGAAATAATCCTCTTTGTTTGATTAACAAGAATCATTAACCTCGGCGTTGCTGCTCTTTTCTACATATATATAAATGGACTAACAGTCCTTGTTCTCGTTCCTAAGAAACCGCCAATTTCAAAACATCTGAGAACAAGCGATGAAAACGTTCACGTACCTGTACAGGGCGTGAACTGCGTACGCTTTTCTTGTAGTGCGGTGCTTGGCGGTACCAGTGTGATGGAAAAGCAATGAGCAGTTCCGCCTTTTTTATTTCTTACCATTATGAAAAACTTATACATTAAGTTATGCCTTTTGGCATTATCAGCATTTTTTGTTCAAAGCCTCCATGCCTACAACCTTTTTTATGATGACGGAATATACTACAGCATAACATCATCTGCAGATAAAACCGTGCAAGTGACATACAATTTAGGTTCTTCTTATGATAGTTATTCTGGCACAATAGTAATTCCTAACGAAGTAACATACAATTCTATCACATACAATGTCACCTCAATCGGCAATAATGCGTTCAAGGGTTGCACGGGATTGACAAGTGTCACAATTCCTTCAAGCGTCACCTCTATCGGCTCTGATGCGTTCTACGGTTGCACAGGACTGACGAATGTCACAATCCCGTCAAGCGTCACCTCTATCGGCTCTAATGCGTTCGAGGGCTGCTCGGGGCTGACAAGCATCACTATTCCCTCAAGCGTCACATCTATCAATGATTATACGTTCTACGGTTGCACAGGACTGACGAGTGTCACAATTCCCTCAAGCGTCACATCAATCGGTGATTATGCGTTCAAGAACTGCACGGGGCTGACGAGTGTCACAATTCCCTCAAGCGTCACATCAATTAGCAGTTATGCGTTCAACGGCTGCACAAGCCTACAAAATGTAGCAATTCTAGGTAATCCCATAATTGGATATGCTGCATTTGACGAAACTCCTTATATTGAGAATATGCCTGACGGTATGGTGTATATAAACAATGTAGCATACAAATACAAGGGAACAATGCCTGCAGACACTTCAATAAAGATAAAAGAAGGTACAACACATATAGCTGCTTATGCTTTCTGTGACTGCACGGGGTTGTTAAGTGTTTCCATTCCATCAAGTGTCACCTCTATCGGCTATGATGCGTTCAAGAACTGCACGGGGCTGACAAGTGTCACCATTCCATCAAGTATCACATCAATTAGCGATTATGCGTTCTATGGCTGCACGGGATTGACAAGTGTCACCATTCCATCAAGCGTCACATCGATCGGCTATGATGCGTTCAGGGGTTGCACGGGATTGACAAGTGTCACCATTCCATCAAGCGTCACATCGATCGGCTCTGCTGCGTTCAACGGTTGCACGGGATTGACGAGCGTCACCATCCCGTCAAGCGTCACCTCAATCAATGATTATGCGTTCTCTAATTGTAACAATCTCATGGATGTAGTGCTGAATAGTGAAGAAATAGTTTCAAAATCATATACAACCTATAATTCTTTAGAAGATATATTTGGTAGTCAGGTAAAACAATATACGTTGGGTAATAAGATTACCTCAATCGGTGATTATGCGTTCTCTGGCTGCACGGGATTGTCAAGTGTCACCATTCCATCAAGCGTCACATCAATTAGCAGTTATGCGTTCGACGGCTGCACGGGATTGACAAGTGTCACCATTCCATCAAGCGTCACATCAATCGGCAGATATGCGTTCAATAAATGCACCGGGCTGACGAGTGTCACAATTCTGTCAAGCGTCACATCAATCGACAGATATGCGTTCTCTGGCTGCACGGGATTGACCAGCGTGACGATTAGTGGAGATGATGTAAGTATATCGGGCGATGCTTTCCCATACAGTGCAAAAATATATGCAAGAAATCCCAGTAAGACCATGATCCATCTATGGAATGCACCATACAGCAACATTTATGATATTGAAACAAAGACTTACATTGAAAGACCTTATCTGGAGTGTACAAAGCGAACTCAGACATCTTTGACTTTCTGGATCCGCAATAACGTTCCTGGCTATAATTATAGCGTACACTTAGATATTAAAGAATACAAGGTGGATGACTATATCACGGTTACGGGACTGCTCCCTGAAACAAGTTACTCTTACACGTTATATGCAGACGACATTAGAATAGGTTCTTCTCAATACACATCAACTTCTTCAATATCAAGAAGCATTGGCGCAACAAATATAACGGCATCATCTTTTACCCTAATTGGAACCTGCAAAACAGGCGACGCGGAACTGCAATCAACCTCTATTACGGTTGACGGAAAGACATATGATGGTAATACCGTTACGTTTACGGGGCTAAGGCCATCGAATGAATATACAGCGACATATACTGTAGAGGCATCAGGGAAAACTGTCACAACAAGCACAACAGTGACTACACCAGCCCTCACTCTAACAACCGCCCAGCCAAAGGTTATCTCCGCAGGCAATGTGCTTGTGAGCGCGGAGACGAATATTGACCCTGCGGAGACTAACGTGGGCTTTGAGTGGAGACGCACGGACTGGACGGATGACTTCGCCTCTAACACTGGCAAGGGTTATGTGAACGGAGAGTCAATGGAGGGAAAGATAAAGAACCTCTATACGGAGAAACTGTGGAAATATCGTCCATACTACCAATCCAGTGACGGCACTTACTACTACGGTGACTGGGTGGGCATTGACCCTACGAATACCTCATGGTTTGAGCCTACGGTGCATACATATGCCGATTTCTCTGTTGACGGCAATACAGTTCTGCTGAAAGGCTACACCCTCAGCGGAACGGACAACGTGACGGAGCAGGGTTTCAAGTACTGGAAGAGCGGTGCTGCGGCTGCCAAGGGTACATGGTATGCCACCACTGTTGACGCCGCGAGCGTGCCAGCAGATGCACAGACGGTGACGGCTGCGGGCGAGCTGATGAGCGCGGAGCTGACAGGCTTGGATTACAACTCGGTATATTACTATGCGGCATACGTTAAGACATCCACGGGCGAGACATTCTATGGCGAGCAGCGCAGCTTCACCATTGGTGATAATCCTACGGGCATAATAGTTGTAAAGGAGGCAGAGGAACAGGACAAGTCCGCTGGCACAAGGCCAATAATAGCAGGATGGTTCACGCTTGACGGACGAAAATTACAGACTGCTCCTACTCGCAGCGGAATATACATTCACAACGGGAAGAAAATCTCACTGAGATAAGCATAAGAACAGGGGAGTATAACACCTGAACAAATCACAAACAACGGATTTTACCGATTATACGGATTGTCAATCTGCTGACAGACAGCAATAACAGACGTATAATTTGTAAAATCCGTTGTTCGTTTTATTTGCCTCCTTATTTAACGTGAATTCGATGAAAACAAACGATGTTAATAAAAAAGTGAATACTTGACAAGAATATTAACAATTTCGGACAATTTTAGATTACGATATTCAAATAATTGTCAAGAATTGTCAGAATTGTCGTCAATAAAATAACAATATTAAGTTTGTAGTATTTTCGTCGAACTGACGTTATTTCCTAACCATTTCTCCTCCTCAGCTGCTCCACATACTCACTGATACGCTGCATCTCCTCATGTATGCGTATGTTCTGCGGACAACGCGGCTCACACTTGCCACAGCCTATACAGTGGTCAGCCTGCCTCATGCGCGGCACGGCGCGGTCAAGGCCTATCAGGTAATTACGGCGCAGGCGGAAATAACGCTCCCTCTCCTCCGTACTCTCCTTTCCCCCGGCCTTTTCATTGTAATAAGGCAGGGTGTCGTCATTGCGGCACTTGTTATAGTGCGTGAATATCCCCGGTATGTCAATGCCATACGGGCACGGCATACAGTATTTGCAGTCGTTGCAGGGAATAGCGTGTACCTCCATCAGTTTCTCCGCCACCTCCGTCTGCAGGTACTCCATCTCCTTTTCCGTGAGCGGTGTCAGCGGACAGTATGACAACAGGTTGTCCTTCAGGTGCTCCATGTACGTCATGCCCGACAGCACCGTAAGCACTCCCTCAGGCGTGCCGGCATACCTGAAAGCCCATGACGCCACGCTGCGCTCAGGCGCAAGCCGTTTCAAGTCCTTCGCCACGAACTGCGGCACCTTGGCGAGCCTGCCGCCCAGCAGCGGCTCCATTATAACTGCCGGTATGCCACGGTCCTCCAACTCGGCATACAGGTAACTGGCATCAGTGTTACGCTCGTTTATCTCGTCGGCATAGTCCCAATCCAGATAGTTCAGCTCTATCTGCACGAAGTCCCATTTATACTTGTCATGCATTGACAGCAGATAGTCAAACACCTCAATGTCTCCGTGGTATGAGAAACCGAGGTTACGTATGCGCCCCGCGCGCCGCTCCTCCAGCAGGAAGTCGAGCACTCCGTTGTTCAGGTACCTGCTGTGCAGATTGTCCATGCCTCCCATGCCGATGCCATGAAGCAGGTAATAGTCAATATAGTCCACCTGCAGTTCCTTCATTGAGTTACGATACATCTCAAGGGAAGCCTCCCTGCCCCATGTCTCCTCATTGAAGTTTGACAGCTTTGTGGCCACGTAATACTCGCTTCTCTTGTGACGGCTCAGCGCTATGCCGGTGCTTCGCTCTGACAAGCCCTTACAGTATGCCGGACTGGTATCAAAGTAATTCACGCCATGCTCAATGGCATAATCCACCAGCCTGTTTACCTGCTCCTGGTCAATAGGCACATCACTCTCCCTGGCACTCGCGCCGCCGCCCTCCACAGGCAGGCGCATCATGCCATATCCCAGCAGAGACACCTTCTCATGCGTCTTTGGGTTCTCCCTGTAGGTCATCTTCCCCTTAGGCGGCTCCACCTGACTCTTGTATTCCTCAGCGGCACGCGTCTGCTCGGTCTTCTTACATCCCGTCATGACGGCGGCGGTTGTCAGTGCACCTCCACCCATCATTTTCAGGAACTTCCTGCGCGATATGCCGCTACTCTTTTCACGGTCATTCTGCTGCTCTGTATGTCTGCTTTTTCTAAATATCATTTTGTCAGAAAAAGTTATATTATCGTGACACCTTGCTAATTATTTCGATATTTTTATAAACGCCAATTCTTAACGATTGTTAATTATCACCCTCCATCGTAAAAGCTATGCTTTTAGGGTGTGAAAGCTATCGAATGACGCCGTAAAAGCTATGCTTTCACAGTGTAAAAGCTATGCTTTCATTTTGTCAAACTTCCTTATGCACCTCATGACCCTCCACATAGATAGCAGAGAAGGGTCGTGCCGGACAAAGATACTCACATGCTCCGCAGCCTATGCAACGTGCCTCGTTGACCGCTGGCACCATGGGTGAAGTGTCATCATCGGCGTTGAGCGGCACCATCTCTATAGCCTCAACAGGACAGTGGCGTGCACAGTTGCCGCAGGAGGTGCCGTCTATAGCCGGGAGACAGTTCTTCTTTATCCACACAGCGTGGCCTATCTGTGTAGAGGCTTTCGCCTCATGACTTATGGGCTTGATGGCTCCGGCAGGACACACCTCAGAACAGTGGTTACACTCCGGACGGCAGTAGCCGCGCTCAAACTGCATGGTGGGCTGCATAAGATGAAGCAGGTCGGTCTGTGGACGCAGCACCTGGTTAGGGCACTCCGTCACGCACAACTGGCATCCCGTGCAACGGCGAGCCATATTACTTGCCGAGAGGGAGCCCGGCGGTGTCAGCGGTGTCTGCCTGACGGGCAATGCCTTGTCCTCCAGCTCCGCCAGTCCGCCGTCAGTCTTCTTCGCCTCCTGTGCCATAGCTGTAGTGACAAGGGCTGCCGTACCGAGCATGAAGGCTCGGCGCGAACTGTCAGGGGCTTCAGCCGGCTTCTCCTCTTTCTTCTCCTTACCCTTAGGCAATGAATATTTCAACGCCCCGAAGCGGCACGCCTCAAGACAGTCGCCACACGTCACGCAACGCGAAGCGTCAACGCTGTGGTTCTTATAGTCTATACATGCCGCCTTGCACTGCTTGGAGCACATGGAGCAGTTACGACACTTCTCCGCATCAAAACGTACCTTGAACAGCGAGAACCTACTGAGCAATGACAATGCCGTACCCACCGGACACACCGTGTTGCAATATGTGCGACCGCCACGCCATGCCAGCACACCGATGACGACAAGCGTTACCAGGGCTATGGCAAGCGATGCCAATGACCTGAGCCACACCTCTGAATGGTAGAACATATAACTGTCATAATACTCGCTGATGCCTGCCAGCACATTGTTTCCTGTCTGCCACAGCGGCTGAAGCACGTTGGCGGCTATACGCCCATAGGCTGAGTAAGGGGCGAGCAACTGCACCACACTGCCTATACCCAGCAATGCCGCCAGCACAAAGAGCGCCAGCACCGGATAGCGCAGCCATCTCAACTCCTTGGAGTAAGAATAACGGCGCTTTGACACGCGCCTGCCCACCCACGCTATGATGTCCTGCATCACACCGAGCGGACACACCACCGAACAATACATACGGCCGAAGACGAGCGTCAGCACAGCCAACACCGCAACAACCACCACATTCAGTGCCAGCACCGCCTCAAGCAGTTGCACACGGGGCATCCAGCCAACATAGTGACTCATGGTACCGCTGAAGTCAAGGAGCAACAGCGTTATTCCCACAAACATCACCACGGCAAGTACTATTCTTATTTTTCTCAGCATATTTTTTTTATTTTAGGAGTCAGAAGTTAAGGAGTTAAGGAGTTAAGACATTTGGGGGAGTCGGCAGCTAAGGAGGCTGCAATTCTCAGGAGTTAAGGAGTCAGGAGTTAAGGAGTTAAGGAGTTAAGACATTTGGGGGAGTCGGTAGCTAAGGAGGCTGTAATTCTCAGGAGTTAAGGAGTCAGGAGTTAAGGAGTTAAGACATTTGGGGGAGACGGCAGCTAAGGAGGCTGTAACTCTCAGGAGTTAAGGAGTCAGGAGTTAAGGAGTCAGGAGTTAAGACATTTGGGGGAGTCGGCAGCTAAGGAGGCTGTAACTCTCAGAAGTTAAGGAGTCAGGAGTTAAGGAGTTAAGACATTTGGGGGAGGCGGCAGCTAAGGAGGCTGCAATTCTCAGGAGTTAAGGAGTCAGGAGTTAAGACATTTGGGGGAGGCGGTAGTTTTGACACAAACTCAAGCATAAATGAAGACAATACGTTCTCTCTTTATAAAGTTGCAACACATTTGTCTTAACTACTTAACTTCTTAACTCCTTAACTCCTAACTCCTGCCCCCTCTACTTCCGTCTCTCACCACCAATATACTACCCTCATACAACAGGTACACCGGCATGGCCACCACAAGCAGCGTAACAGCGTCGCCCGTAGGCGTTATAATCGCTGACACCACAAGCACTGCCACCAGAGCATGGCGACGCAAGGCTCTCATCATCTGCCGGTCTATCAGTCCCATACGCGAGAGCAGGGCACACACCACAGGCAACTCAAACACCACTCCCATCATCAGCGTAAGGCTGAGCATCGTGTCAATATACGACTGCAGCGTCAGCATGTTGTCCACCTGCTCACTTACCTGATAAGTGCCGAGGAAACGTACCGTGAGGGGGAAGATGACAAAATAGCTTACCAGCACACCGACGACAAACATCACATACCCGAAAGCCGTCAGCCGTATCACATTACCGCGCTCACCGGCATGCAACGCCGGCGACACGAAGCGGAACACCTCAAGCAACACCCAGGGGGATGCCACGAGCAGTCCCACACACAACGCCGTGCGGACGTGTATGAAGAACTGTTCTGTCAGTCCGGTATTCATCAGATGTAACGCGAAGGGCTCTGCTCCCACCACACGGTAGGTAAGGAAGTCTGAGGTGCACGGGGCAAGCATCACCGCAAAGAGGGTATCCTTCATAGCAAACACCACGATGGACACCACAACCACCACTGCACCTATACGCAGCAGCGTCATGCGCAATGCTTCAAGATGATCCCAGAATGTCATCTCATCACTCATCCTTCGGTTCCTCGCTCTTCTCGCTCTCAGTTGCCGGTCCCTCTTCCTTCATTCCCTCTCTGAAACTCTTTACTCCACGGCCCAGACCGTGCATCAACTCCGGTATCTTCTTACCGCCAAAAAGCAACAGCACCACCAGTGCTATCAGCAAAATCTCTTGTGAACCTAATCCGAACATTTTTTTACTCCTTATTCTTTACTCTTTAATCATTATTCTTTATTCCTTATTCAATTTTCTCTAATATCTTTCACGACAACTGTCTATGACGGGTATTCCAACAACGGATTAAGACGGATTAAACGGATTTTACGAATTATTTTAAGAATTATAAGGATTAGTAATTCGTGAGATTCATCTCAGTCAATTATAATCAGTGAAATCCGTTTAATCCGTCTTAATCCGTTGTCAGATAAAATCCGTTGTCAGATAAAATCCGTTGTCAAATAAAATCCGTTGTCAAGCATAATCCATCCCATCCGTTGCTACCTTCTAATCTGTTAAATCCACGTAATCTGTGGTCGTTCTCACTCCGTGTAAACGGCAGTCACCTTATCCCTTCCTGATAATCGTCAGTCCGTCACGCAGCGGCAGCATCACCCTGGTCACCCGGTCGTCATGCGCCACATGGTCATTGAAGTGCCTTATGCCCGCCGTCTGTTGGTCGCGCTCATAGTCAGGGTCTATCACATGGCCGTCCCACAACGTATTGTCTGCCAGGATGAACGCCCCTGGATTCATCAGCGGCAGCAGTGCCTCGTAGGTCTCCACATACGTACGCTTGTCGCCGTCAAGGAAAGCCATGTCAAAACTCTCGCCCAGTCCTGCAGCCTCCGTCCCTGCATCGCCTATAAGGAAAGTCACATAGTCAGCCCATGGCGAGTTTTCTATCCACGGACGCGTGAACGGCTCTTGCTCGTCGTTAATCTCATAGGTAAACAGATGGCCGCTGCCGTTAGCCGCCAGTCCCTCAGCCATACACAGGGCAGAGTAACCCGAGAACGTGCCGACCTCTATCACCCTCTGCGGACGTATCATACGCACCATCATCTTCAACAGGCGACCCTGCAGGCGGCCCGACGCCATCCTACCATGAAGCAGCCTCACATTGGTGTCACGCCACAGACGGTAGAGATATTCAGGTTCGGCGTCGCTGTGCGCCAGCACATACTCGTCAAGCAGATGCTCGCCGTCAAGCGTGGTATGATTGGGGTCTTGTGTCTTGCTCTTAGCCATTGCTACTCTATATTTCCTTTATTTAAGTTTCGCTTGTACTCAACTTCTTAGTCTTCAGGAGTAAAGAAGTAAAGGAGTTAAGACATTACCCTGGCTATTTGCTGTTTATTGACGAACCGAGGCTCATGCTGAGGTATTCTGTATTGTCTTCATTTATGCTTGAGCTTGTCTCAAAACTACTTAACTACTGTCTACTTGACTACTTCAGAAAGTTGAGTTCCTTTACTATTAATACATCAGCAAATTTACATATTTTATTTGAAACGCACAAGTATTATTCACTTAATCCCGACCTTTAAGCACCCGCCAAGTCTCCTACTCTGCCTGTGCTTTAAGAAGTTTTAACACGAGAAAGCCCTATTACACAAGAAAAATATGTACCTTTACAGAAATAAAATCAAACAGACAAAAACAAACCAAGTATCATGAAAAAGATATTCCTTACGGCGATAGTGACTGTCACAGCAATGGTAAGCATCTCTGCACAGAAAGACACCACGCAGCCATACATCGAACTTAAAGAACTGCCGAGACTCGTTGACATAATGCCAGCGCCACCGTCTTTTGACAGTCCCGAGTTTGCCAACGACATAGTGCGTTACAGTTGGGGCAAACAGCAACGACAGGACTCCGTGCGCTTGGCACAGGCAATAGCTGACGCTGAATGGTTTGACCACGAGAAGTTGTTCTTGCAGTGGAAGGATGCCTTCGGACTGGAGATAAACCCGGAGAACACTCCCGAGATATGGAAACTGATGGAAGCGAGTCTTGCCACCACAGACCCTATGCGCAAGGAGCCTAAGGCTCACTATGGCCGCCAGCGTCCCTTTGAGCGCTTTGACGACTCTATGCCGTCGCACGAGGAGAATGACCTGCGCGGAGAGGGGAGTTTTCCATCCGGCCACAGTCTGCGTGGCTGGTGCATATCACTGGTTCTCGCACAGATAGCGCCAGAGCGCGCCACTGAGATATTCAAACGCGGATGGGATTATTGTGACAGCCGAGTGATAGTAGGAGCACACTGGCAGAGCGACGTTGACATAAGCCGTGCCGTAGCCAGCATTGGTTTCTGCGCGCTGCAGGGCAACCCAGACTTCATAGCGCAGATGAAGAAGGCGCAGGCTGAATACAGGGAGAAGGCAAAGAAAATCACAAACGTCAACACCACCCCGGTGCCAAGAGCATCCGTACGGTAACATACCCCTGCTATGACATGGCAGCCATTTGTTCCGCTCGTGGCATAGTGATTGGGAACCAACAGGAAATACTGAGGACATGAAAGACAAGCAGCAATATACATTGACACAGGCGCAGATGGGCATCTATCTGGAGTGTCAGGACAAGGGAGGCGACTGCTACAGCCTGCCGTATTTATATAAATTCGACCACACGCTCAACCCCGACAGGATGTGTCGTGCAGTAGAGACAGCCCTGAAGGCTCACCCGACCCTCTTTACCGTAATTGAGGTGAGGGACGACGGTATTCCTGTGCAACATATAGAGACGGAACCGCTCTCACTCAGCATCGAACCACTGAACGGCAGAGCCCCTCTTGATATTGTAAAACCATTCCAGCTTGTCGGTGGCAGGTTGTTTCAGGTATTCCTGTTGGAAGATGAACAGCATTACTATCTGCTACTGAACTTCCATCACATCATTCATGACGGTACCTCTATGAATATCCTGCTTCATGATATCGATGCCGCCTATAACGGAAAACCGTTAGAACCAGAGGCCCTGACCCTTGTCGATACCGTGGAGGAAGAGATGCATCTGCGTGCCTCTGCTGCATACGAGAAGGATAAGCGGTGGTATGCCGACAACTTCTCTGACGCAGGGGAGATAAACACTTCGCTGATGCCGGATATCCCAAGCACGGGTAAGATTGCCTGTATAGAGAGGATGCTTGACACAGACTTGCACGCAGTAGAGTCCTTCTGCAGTGTCCACGGCATATATAAAAGCACTCTCATGACCACTGCCTATGCCTACCTGCTGGCACGATACAACAATGTGCAAGCCTCATTCACACGCACCGTGCACAGCGGCAGGCAGGACAAGCGCCTTCGCAGGACACAGGGAATGTTCGTACACTCCGTACCCGTGTACTGTCTTTTTGACGATGACACTACGGTGATGCAATTGTTGCTGCGCCAGCAAGAACTGATGACGGGATGCATGGAGCATGGCGCTTACTCGTTTATCGACGTTGTCAATGACATGCATCTGATGCCCGACAATACTTTTGCGTGGCATGGCGGGTTGTTTGGCGATGCGGAACTTATGGGCAGCCCCATGCAAACCATACAGCTGAAGCCAGATAAGGAGGAAGACCGCCTTTATATGAAAGCATATATGAGAGACGGGCATATATGGGTTCGCGTGGAGTATGACGAAGAATACTCCGAACGACTCATAGAGGAGTTTACGGATTGTTATGAGGCTGTGGTGAACGGAATGCTGCGTGAGGAGAGACTCCACGATATCTGCATAACCAACGACAGGCAAATTGAGAGACTTGACAGCTTCAACGACAATGAAATGCCTTTTGACAAGACGCAGACAGTGGTAAGCGTTTTCAAGGAATTGGCTACACTGCAGCCTGATAAGCCGGCAGTGATATTCAAGGACAGACAATATACTTATAAGGAAGTTGACGAACTGTCAGACAAACTTGCGGCATACATAAACAGACCCGCCCAGTCCTCTGGTGACCTTGACACCCCTTCCGCTTCGCGTCTCCACCGTTTTGCCGGGGAGGGCAACCCTGCGAGCACCTCTCTTCCAAGCGAAGATGTAGTCGCTATCCTTGTGCCACGTTCTGAGTGGATGGTGATAGCTGCGCTCGGTGTGCTGAAAGCAGGGTGTGCCTATCTGCCGCTTGACCCTACATATCCAGAGGAACGCCTTATGTTCATGATGAAGGATGCTGGGGCAAGGCTGCTGATTGCAGATGACTCCTTCCTGCCGAGAGTGAGCGGCTATGAGGGCGAGGTACTAAGTACATCGGACATAATGGATGAGGGCTTTTGGATGAAGGATGAGAGTTTATATGGGGAATATGGTAACAAACCCTCTTCCCACCTTCCTCTTCCTTCCTCCCTCTTCGTCCTTCTCTACACCTCAGGCACTACGGGAATGCCGAAGGGCGTGATGCTGGAGCACGGCAACGTGATGTCATTCTGCAGGATGCACTGTCATGTCAACCACATTGATGCCGACAGCCGCATAGGGGCATACGCCAGTTTCGGCTTCGATGCCATCATGATGGAACTCTGGGCACCGCTCACGGGAGGAGCCACCATCTATATTATTCCAGAGGAGATGCGCCTCGACCTGATGGCTTTGAATGAATATTTTGAGGAAAACAGCATTACCCACGCCTTTATGACCACACAGGTGGCAAGGCAGTTTGTCAATGATATAGACAACCATTCGCTGAAGGTGTTCCTCACTGGCGGAGAGAAACTTGCAGATGTAACCCCGCCTACAACATACCAGTTAGTCAACTGCTACGGCCCCACGGAGGGCAACTGCTACGTTACGTCCTACGTGGTGCGCGAACAACTGCAAGACATTCCCATAGGCAAGGCTGTGCCAAATATGCATCTGTTCGTGGTTGACCGATACGGAAATCGTCAGCCAGTCGGCGCATTGGGTGAACTGTGGGTCAATGGTCCGCAGGTGGCGCGCGGTTACCTCAACCAGCCGGAGAAGACGGCGGAGGCGTTTGTCAGTGCACCGTTTGCTGTTCGCGATTTGCAGTCAGGACTGCGCTGCTACCGCACAGGCGACGTGGTGCGTTATCTTCCTGACGGCAACATGCAGTTTGTGGGTCGTCGTGACGGACAGGTAAAGATACGCGGCTTCCGCATAGAACTGAAAGAGGTGGAGGGCGTGATACGCCAGTATCCGGGCATCAGGGACGTGACGGTTCAGGCCTTTGAACAGGAGGGAGGCGGAAAATACATAGCAGCCTATATCGTGGCTGACGAACAAGTGGACACAGAAGCCCTTGACGCCTTCATAATGGAGGAGAAACCGCCGTATATGGTGCCGGCCGTAACAATGCAGATAGACAGCATTCCACTGAACCAGAATCAGAAGGTGGACAAGAAACAACTGCCATTGCCGGTAAGGAAGAGCAAAGGCAGCGGTGACAGACCACTGAACATCCTGGAGGAGGAACTGAAGCAGATGGTGACAGATATTATCCATAATGATGATTTTGATGTCACAACCATCCTCGGCTATGCCGGACTGACAAGCATAATGGCGATAAAACTCGCCGTGCAGGTGAACAAACGCTTCGGTGTAACGCTTAACGCCAAGGCTCTCGTAAAGACTGGCACGGTGCAGAGTATAGAGAACGAAATACTCACGACGCTTTTAAGAAAGAATGTGAGTGATGAGAACGATGATGAGAACGATGGGCTTAAGCTCTCTACGTTCCCTTTGAGTTATGCGCAGGCTGGTGTTTATGTTGAGTGCATAAAGCAACCGCAGTCCACCATATACAACATACCAGTAAAGGCAGCCTTTCCAAAGGATACCGACGCTGCCCGGCTGGCAGAGGCTGCAAAGACACTTGTCAGGATTCATCCTCAGCTCACGGTTTGTTTCGGCATACAAGATGGCAACGTTGTACAGACAGTACACCCGGAACTGACAGTAGAAGTGCCCGTTACAGGTATGAAGGAGAATGAACTTTATGCCTACAAGCACGAATTTGTGAAACCGTTCAATCTCAGCAAAGGACCGCTCTGCAGAATGGAGGTTGTGGAGACTGAGCAGGGAGTATATCTGCTTATGGACGTTCATCACCTGGTGGCTGATGGTGCCTCCGTTGACATAATGCTGAGGCAACTATGCCAGGCGTTGGAAGGACACGCTGTCGAAGCTGAGAGATATAGTTATGCACAGTACGTTGCAGGGCAGGGAAAGGCAGAAGAAGGTGCGGAATACACAGCAGCAAAAGAATTCTTCAGACAGCAGCTGGATGAATGCGAGGAAGTTACGGAGGTACCTGCCGACCTGACAAATCCTTTGCCTCAAGGTGAGACGGAAACAGTCAGCTGTCCGTTTGACTTGCACGCTGCAGAGCTGTTCTGTCGGGAGCATCAGATAACGCCTGCCCACCTGACATTGGCTGCCGTCTGCTATACGCTGGCACGCTTCGCAAACTGTGAGCGCGTCACGCTGACCACTATCAGCAATGGGCGTTCTGACGTACGCCTGTCCGATACAGTGGGTATGTTTGTCAACACATTGATGCTGAGTGTAAGGATTTGTGGCCAGAGCGTAACGGATTTCCTGAGAACCGTCAGCGAGCAGTTTGAAGCCACGCTGCAACATGAGAATTATCCGTTTGCACAGGTAGCCGCCGACCATGACCTCTCAGCGGAGATAATGTTTGCCTACCAGATAGGTGTGCTGAACCGCTATACCGTTGGCGGTACGGAACTGAAGTTGGAGAACATGGAACTTAAAACCCCTAAGTTCCGCTTGGCTTTCTATATACAAGAGTACGAAGGTAAGCCGTCAATCACGATTGAATATGACAACGGACGCTACAGCCGTGGTCTCATGCAGAGTATGGCGGCATCTGTCGTAACGGCAGTCAATGCTTTCATACAGACTCCGGAATGTAAGCTGCTGCAAGTGTCGCTGCTTAATGGCGACGGCGAACGCTTGCTTGACTCATTCAATGCTACCGAAGTGGCTTATGACGACACACAGACTATCGTCTCGCTGTTTCGCAAACAGGCGGAACTGCACCCTGATAATATCGCCGTAGTCTATCATGACAGACGCTACACCTATAAGGAGGTGGACGAGATAAGCGACTGTATTGCAGCATATATAAACAGGCATACCTCTGTGAGGTCCTCTCTCCTGAACGAAAACGTCATTCCTATCCTTGTACCACGTTCTGAGTGGATGGTGATAGCCTCCATGGGCGTGTTGAAGGCAGGGGATGCCTATCAGCCACTCGACCCTTCGTATCCTGAGGAACGATTGAACTTTATGCTTAAGGACACCGGGGCAACGCTGATGATAGCCGATGATAAACTCCTGACGCTGGTGGGCGACTATGAAGGCGAGGTACTGAAGATATCTGACATTATGGATGAGGGCTTCTGGATGAAGGATGAGAGTTTATATGGGGGAAATGGTAATAAACCCTCTTCCCCTCACCCCTCTTCTCTCTTCATCATACTCTATACGTCTGGTTCAACCGGCGTACCTAAGGGCGTGATGCTGGAGCACCGTAACCTGGTGGCATTCTGCCATTGGTATCAGCGTTACTACAACATGACCTCTGACAGCCGTGCAGCCGCCTATGCCAGCTATGGCTTTGATGCTTCCATGATGGATGTATATCCTGCCCTTACTTGCGGTGCCTCTGTCTATATAGTGGGTGACGACATACGTATGAACCTGCCTGACCTTAACGAATATTTCAATAAGGAGGGCATAACACACTCATTCATCACGACACAGGTAGGCTATCAGTTTGCCGCCAATATGGATAACCACTCTCTGCAACACCTTTCGGTGGGCGGCGAGAAATTACCCGCATTGCAACCGCCTGTGCAATACATGATGCACAACGGCTACGGACCTACGGAATGTACTATCTTTACCACCACATATCCGCTGAAACAGTATAATCAGGACATTCCGATAGGCAAGCCTGTTGATAACCTCAGGCTGTATATCGTTGACAAGGACTTTAACCGGCTGCCAGCCGGTGCCGTCGGTGAATTGTGGATCAGCGGTCCACAGGTGGCACGCGGTTACCTCAATCAACCAGAGAATACGGCGGCAGCGTTTATCGATTCGCAATATGGCCGCTGCTACCGCACTGGCGATATGGTGCGCTATCTGCCCGACGGAAACATCCAGTTCGTAGGTCGTCGTGACGGTCAGGTCAAGATTCGTGGCTTCCGTATCGAACTAAAGGAGGTTGAGGCTGTTATCCGTGAGTATCCAGGTATAAAGGATGCCACCGTGCAGGCATTTGACTATGATAATGGAGGAAAGTATATTGCTGCGTACGTGGTAAGCGATGAGCAAGTGGATGTGGCAGCCCTTAACAATTTCATAGCAAGCAAAAAACCGCCATACATGGTGCCGGCAGCCACGATGCAGATAGACAGCATACCACTGAACCAGAACCAAAAGGTAAACCGAAGGGCTCTGCCCGCACCAGTACTGAAAAAGGGAGATGCTGAGTATGTGAAACCTGTCAACGATCAGGAAGCACTGTTTTGCGGAATCTTCGGAGATATATTAGGTATAGAGCAGTATAGTGCCACTGACAATTTCTTTGAGTTGGGAGGCACGTCGGTGATGGTAATCCGCATCATCACCGAGGCAGACAAGGCTGGCCGCCATATAGCCTACGGCGACGTGTTTGCCAATCCTACACCACGCCAGTTGGCGGCACTGCTGTCCGAACAGCCCCACCCTGACACTACCTGTGAGGGAGGAAGTCCTAAACGACCAAACGACCAAACGACCAACTCCCCAAACGCCGACGCGCAGTATGACTACAAGCCTATTGACACGCTGCTGATGCGTAACACCCTCGACAATTTCCGCAAGGGCGAACGGCAGAGCATAGGTAATGCACTACTGACGGGAGCCACCGGCTACTTAGGCATACACGTACTGCGGGAACTGATAGGGCGTGACGATGTGCCTGTGATATACTGTCTTGTACGCGCCAAGGACAGCATGGACGGCGAGCGCCGACTAAAACGTCTGCTGTTCTATTACTTCGGCGACAACTTCAAGGAACTCTTCGGCTCACGCCTGCACGTAATGGCAGGAGACGTGACGGAACCCTTCTGGAATAAGGGCGAAAGGAATAAGGAGGAAGGTTTGAATGGTAATAAGCCCTCATCCCTCTTCCCTCTTCCCTCCATAAACGCCGTGTTCAACTGCGCCGCTGTGGTAAAGCATTTCTCCGCCGGCACAGATATAGAAGACGTAAACATCAAGGGCGTGGTAAACTGCGTACGCTTCTGCATAGAGACAGGCGCAAGGCTCATTCATATCTCCACTTACAGCACTGCCGGGCTATCAGTAAACGGCAAGCCGTCACCCGACACCGTGCAGACTGAACAGACACTGTATTTCGGACAATACATGGAGAACCGTTACGTCCATTCAAAGTTCGTGGCAGAGCGAACTGTGCTTGAGGCAGTAGCCATACACGGTCTTGACGGCAAGGTGATGCGCGTAGGCAACCTCGCTCCGCGCTCTACCGACGGAGAGTTCCAGATTAACGCGCAGACAAACTCAGCCATGGGACGTGTGCGTGTCTTTAAGACTCTTGGCTGCTATCCATACGAGATGACCGACCAACCCATGGAGTTCTCGCCCATCAATGAGGTGGCCAAGGCTGTCGTCACGCTCGCAGTGACACCACGAGACTGCTGTCTGTTCCATCCGTTCAACAATCATTACGTACACTTCGGCGATGTGCTCGGTGAGCTGAAACAGATAGGCACACCACCACGGCAGGTTGAGGCAGAAGAGTATGAGCTGGCACTAGAAAAGGCAAAGTCTGACCCTACAAAGGCACAGCAGCTGCAGAGTCTCATAGCCTATCAGGACATGGCGCACGGCCAGAAAGCTGCCTTGATAAAGACCGTCAACGACTACACCACGCAGGTGCTTTACAGGATGGGATTCCGCTGGTCTCCTACATCAGGAGACTACGTAGAACGTTTCCTCACCGCCATAGACGGTCTGGGATATTTTAGCGAGAGTTAAGGAGTTAAAGGGAGTTAAGAAGTTAAGGAGTTAAGACAAATGGGGGCGCGACCTTATAAAGAAAGAACGTAATGTCTTAACTACTGACTACCTAACTACTGCCTACTTAACTTCTGACTACCTAGCTGCTGAAAAATATAAATCTCGGAAGAAATAGCATTCATGAAAAAACTGCTTGATAACATACGTGGCAAGAGTATTCCCCTGCTGTTGGCTGCGGCTATGCTGATAGTCGTAGTTGTCGGCGTGCAGTATTATATGAGCATTGCCAACGATGATGAAAATGCCCGGAAACTGGTAAACCGTGAACTGCACATGGTTGAGCAGCGCATACTCAACTTGCTTACAGAGGCTGAGACTTCGCTCGACGATATGCATGATGCCACACGCGACGAACTGGCAAATCCTGAGCGGATGCTCGGCATAACACGAGAGGTGGTGAAGCAGAATCCCTTTATCAAGGCTGTAGCGATAGGCTTTGTGCCATATTACTATAAAGACCGGGGCAGGTTGTATGAGCCGTACAGCATGGTGCAGGGTGACAGCATAGTAACGGGTGTGGCAGATGACAACTACGAGGGATATGACTATACCACAAGGGCATGGTATATAGACGGTCAGAGCCGGGACATACACCGTGGAAAATGGGGACAGCCATACGTGGACGATACACAAAACAATTCATACGTCATGTCACTGAGCCGGCCGGTTTATTACCACGGCAAGCTGGTGGCGGTATTGTGCCTTGACGTAGAACTGAGCCGCCTGCGGCAGATGCTGAAAAAAGCGGAGCCTTACCCTGGCAGTGTATGCCGGCTGCTGGATAAAGACGGCAATGTGCTGGCAGCATCCTCGGAGGATAATCCGTCTGACGCAGATTTCTTCACCGACCAAAAGGAAATCGCCAACTATGACATGGTGCTGGTGCTGTCTTGTCCTGAGGACATGATATACGGCAATACCGCCATGATGAACATCATCACCTTCGGACTGTTGTTCACAGGTATGCTGCTGCTTGGATTCATCGTGCAGCGCACCATAGTGTATCACACAAGGCTCAGGAACGCGCGCAAGGAGCAGGAGATGACAGAGCATGAGATGCAGATAGCCCACGGCATACAGATGCACATGCTGAAGCGTGACTTCCCTCAAGGGCTTTGTGCCACCCTGAAGCCTATGAAAGAGGTCGGGGGCGACTTGTATGATTTCTATCAGAACGGTCAGGACATATATTTCATCATAGGCGACGTGAGCGGCAAAGGCATACCGGCTGCCATGATGATGGCTGCCACAGTCAATCTGTTTCGCATGGCGGTGCGCCATTTCTCCACGCCGGTGGAGATAACTTGCGAGATAAACCGCATATTGTCGGAGAATAACAGCAGCATGATGTTTGTGACAGCCTTTGTCGGCAAGATTGACAAGAGTCACGGACTTCTTACCTACTGCAACGCAGGACATAACCCTCCGATATTCAATGACAGTCTGATGAAGACCGACCCTGACATACCCATCGGATATGATGCCGGATATACTTACAGGCAGTATGGAGAACTGTTTCCTGAGGGAAGTCGCCTTGTGCTATATACCGACGGTGTGACAGAGGCTCGCAACAATGAAAAGAAATTCATGGGCATTGAGCATCTACTCTCCATTACACGGGAATATTCCAGTCTCGGAGCGGAGTCTGTGGTGACGCATATCATGGATGCCACACAGCAGTTCTTCGGCGGTTCAGAGCAGCGTGACGACATCACGCTGGTGTGCATAGAGAACGATACACCATCACAGCCCGTGAGTCTCGTGATAAGAAATGACGTGGAGGAGTTCAGACGCGTAAAGGGCTTGCTGCGCGAATACTGCGGCTGTATGAAACTCAGCCGCAGACAGTCGGAGAGGATAGTGCTGGCGACTGAGGAGGCTTTGTCAAATGTCATCCACTACGCCTACCCGAAGGGGGTGGCTGGAAAAATAGATGTGACATTCAACACGACAACGGATGATGACGGGGACTATTTCACAATTACAATCAGCGATAGCGGGGAGGAGTTCAATCCGCTTGCCCAGCCGCCGATTGACCCGGAACAGATGGTAAGCAGCGGTCAGATAGGCGGGTTGGGCATATATCTGTACCAGCAACTGATGGATGACGTGAACTATGAGCGCACCCCCGACGGACAAAACGTACTTATATTGAAAAAGAAACTATAAAAACGAACAGAATACTATGTTTGACATTAATATTGAACAGAAAGAGAACGAGACTGTGATTGCCCTGAACGGCGAGTTTGACAACATCGCATCTGCTGAGGCTGCAGACATACTTGACCGTGTGGCAGAGCAACCTGGCGGCAAGATTGTCGTTGACTGCAAGAACCTGGAGTATATCAGTTCCTCAGGTCTTCGCTTCTTCATGCAGTTGAAGAAAAACAGCGCACAAAGCGGCGGCGAGGTAGTGGTGAGAAACCTGAATGAGGATGTAGAGGACATCTTCCGCCTCAGCGGTTTTCACCATATCTTTACGATTCTTTGATTCGAGTTTCGCATGCGCTCACTCGTTAGGTTTTAAGGTCTTGAGGTTTCAGGTTATTAGGTGAGATATGCTGTTGTCAATGCTTTGGTATGCAAATATCACCTTAAACCTCTAAGCGAAGCGACCTTACCGCTCGGCACGCAGTGACGCTTGCCTAAGCAAGAACCTTAAAACCCCAACGAAACTGAAGCTTGCGAAAGTTGAGTTCTTTGATTAAAAGGGGGATGAATGAGGGATGAATGCATTATGCACCATACAGTGCCTCGACAGCCAGTCGGTAGCTGTCAAGCCCGAAACCGCATATCACGCCCTTGCAGGCAGGGGAGAGATATGAGTGGTGACGGAACTCCTCACGCTGGTGTACGTTACTGATGTGCACCTCTATGACGGGACACTTCAGTGAGCGTATGCAGTCGTGCAGTGCCACGGAGGTGTGGGTGTATGCACCGGCATTAAGTACCACGCCGTCGTAGGTGAAGCCTACCTCCTGCAACTTGTTTATCATCTCACCCTCGATATTGCTCTGGTAATACTCCAGTTCAACCTGTGGGTAACGCTCCTTCAGTTTCGGCAGGTAGCTCTCAAACGAGCTGTCGCCGTAGATTCCTGGTTCCCTTACCCCAAGAAGGTTAAGGTTGGGACCGTTCATGATTAGTATCTTCATGTTTTTATAGTTTAATGGGTAATGTGTAATGTGTAGTGTGATTACAATTTACGTATGTAACTCTAAACTTTATACTCTGAACTCTACTCAGATCTTCTCCATCACCTTCCTCACTCCCTCGCTGGCACCACACTGCAGATGAGTGACGTTTGCCTTGGCTGTCACAGGCTTCGGGTCAATGAGGTATATGGGAGTGCCGGGCTTAACATACTGTACGAGTCCGGCAGCGGGATAGACATTGAGCGATGTGCCTATGATGATAAAGATATCGGCTTGTTGTGCCACCTGTGCGGCATCGTACATATTAGGCACGTTCTCGCCGAAGAAAACAATATAAGGACGCAGCAACGAACCATCGCCGGCTTTCTCGCCGTGAGGCACCTCGAGACCTGTCTCGCCGAAGCCTTCGTGCGGTAGTGAGACGTGATAGCGAGGATTGTCAACGTCGCGGCTGCTGCACATCTTCATCATCTCGCCGTGCAGGTGGATGACCTTTGTGGAGCCGGCAGCCTCATGCAGTGCGTCCACATTCTGCGTTACGATGGTCACGTCATAATCTTTCTCCATCTCAGCCAGCAACTTGTGGCCTTCACATGGCTGCACATCCTTGTATTTCACGCGCAGCATGTTATAGAAGTCATTGACGTAATCAGGATTAGCCTCCCACCCCTCATGCGTGGCAACGCGCTCTACGGGATAGTTGTCCCACAAACCTCCTGCATCACGGAATGTGCTCAGGCCGCTCTCTACCGACATTCCTGCGCCGGTCAATACCACAATCTTCTTTTTCATATCGCAGTTTTCGTTATACCAACTCCGTCTCGCCCTGCAAGGGAGGGAGAAGTCGTCATGTTATACCACAAATGCAAAGTTAATATTTTTTCTTGATATAGATTATTTTGCAATAAGGAAAATAAAGGTGTCACAACCGTCTTAACATAATTTAGCATGCTGAAATAGATGTAAATGCAAACTTTTGAGTAATTTTGTATGATTATTGAAATTAATTTAAGATGGATAAAACAAGTTATGCCCTTGGTATGGGAATCGGACGTCAGCTGAAAGACATGGGTGCTGACAAACTGAACTTAGATGATTTTGCACAGGCAATCAAGGACTGTGTCAATGGTAAACCACAGATGACAGACGCAGAAGCACAGCAGTTGACTCAGCAGTTCTTCGTAGAGCAGGAGAAGCAACAGCGTGCACGCGCAGCCGAGTTAGGCAAGGCCCAGAAGGCTGAGGGCGAGAAATATCTTGAGGAGAACGCAAAGAAGGACGGAGTGATAACAACTCCTTCCGGACT
This sequence comes from Prevotellaceae bacterium UBA3627, assembly GCA_002373375.1. Lineage (GTDB taxonomy): Bacteria > Bacteroidota > Bacteroidia > Bacteroidales > Bacteroidaceae > Prevotella. Next base: position 69,677 of record DFLE01000051.1, on the reverse strand, counting down.
GCAATATAAGGTACTGAAAGAGGGTAACGGCAAATCACCAAAGGCCACCGACAGCGTAGTATGCCACTATGAGGGCTTCCTCATCAACGGTACACTGTTTGACTCAAGCGTACAGCGCGGCACTCCAGCCACCTTCCCACTTAACGGTGTGATAAAAGGATGGACCGAGGGTCTGCAGCTGATGAAAGAAGGCGGCAAGTACCGTTTCTTCATACCTTACCACCTGGCTTACGGCGAGGCTGGTTCCGCAGGTGCCATTCCTCCATTCGCCACTCTGATATTCGACGTTGAGTTGATAGAGGTGAAGTAAACGAAGACGAAGACGGAATAAGGGCGGAAGGAAGAAAGAATAAGGTTTATTACCAATCAAACCTTAATCCTTAGTCCGTTAATCCTTAATCCAACGAAGACGGAATAAGGGCGGAAGGAAGAAAGAATAAGGTTTATTACCAATCAAACCTTAATCCTTAGTCCGTTAATCCTTAATCCAACTAAGACGGAATAAGGGCGGAAGGAAGAAAGAATAAGGTTTATTACCAATCAAACCTTAATCCTTAGTCCGTTAATCCTTAATCCTTAAATCCGACGAAAATAAAAACTAACAATAAAACAATTTAGAAAAAATGAAGAAATTCACATTCGCTGCTTGCGTAGCCATTGCAGCAGCTGTATTTACCTCATGCGGTAACGGTACTCCAACCGCAAACTTGAAAAACGACATTGACACTCTGAGCTATGCCGTTGGTATGTCACAGAGCGACGGCCTGAAGGAATATCTCGTAGAGCGTGTTGGAGTTGACACTGCATATATAGATGAGTTCATCAAGGGTCTCAACGAGGGCGCTACTGCCGGCGACGACAAGAAGAAGGCAGCCTACTATGCTGGTATCCAGATAGGTCAGCAGATAGGCGGACAGATGGTACAGGGACTTAACTACGAGCTCTTCGGCGCTGACTCTACCCAGACCATCTCTCTGAAGAACCTCCTCGCTGGTTTCGTGTCTGGCGTTACTGGCAAGAAGCAGCTGATGGACCTCGAGACTGCACGCAAGACTCTTGAGGCTAAGATGCACACCATCAAGGCAGCCAACATGGAGAAGCAGTATGGCGACTACAAGAAGAAGAACGAGGCTTTCCTCGCCAACAACAAGAAGCAGCCAGGCGTTGTAACACTGCCAAGCGGTGTACAGTACAAGGTGCTGAAGGCTGGTACCGGCACTGTGCCTGCTGATACTTCTACCGTTATGGTACATTATGAAGGCAAGACCATCGACGGTCAGGTATTTGACTCAAGCTACAAGCGCGGCGAACCTGTCACCATGCGTTGCAACCAGGTAATCAAGGGATGGACTGACGCTCTTGTACACATGCCAGAAGGCTCTAAGTGGGAGGTCTATATTCCTCAGGAGCTGGCATACGGCGAGCGTGCGCAGGGTCAGAGCATCAAGCCTTTCTCTACCCTTATCTTCACCATCGAACTTGTAAAAATCAAATAAGGTTTTTAAGAGTATAACACTATGAAGAGAATATTCATATTCATGGCTCTCGCTGCTATGGTGCTAAGCGTCAACGCAGCTAAGAAGCCAAAGAAAGTGAACGCAACCACAGCGGCTACGTCACAAGTGGCTGTCTCTGCCGAATCAAAGAAGGCGACCAGCGATTCTGTAAGCTATGCAGCAGGATACATACAGACCAACGGTCTCATCCCTTATCTGCAGCAGCAGAACGTTGACACCGCATACATGGCAGACTTCATCCAGGGTCTGAAGGACCTGAAGGCAAAAGGCAACGACCCACGTCTCGTTGCATATTCAGAAGGTGTCCGCATCGCCCAGATGATAAACTCTCGTATGATACCGGGTGTAAACAAGGAACTGCAGAGCACTGGCAACACCGTTAACAGTGACCAGCTCTACGCCGGCTTCATTGCGGCACTGGAAGGCGACACTACGAAGTTCAACATGCAGACCGCTGAAGACTACTTCAACAAGACATTCTCACGCCCAAGCGAGGAGTGGCTCAAGGCTAACAAGACCAAGCCGGGCGTAGTGACTACCGCTTCAGGTTTGCAGTACAAGGTAATCACAATGGGCACCGGTGAGCGTCCAAAGGCTGACCAGGAGGTTGAAGTGAAGTATGAAGGCCACCTGATTGACGGTACAGAGTTTGACTCAAGCTATAAGCGTAACCCACAGACCACCAAGTTCAAGTGCAACCAGGTGATAAAAGGCTGGACCGAGGGTCTGCAGCTGATGCCTGTAGGCTCAAAGTTTGAGTTCTACATACCACAGGAGCTGGCTTACGGTTCACGCGGTATGGGTGATAAGATACCACCATACTCTGCACTTATCTTCACTGTCGAACTGATCAGTGTGAAATAATGACTCCTAAGAGACTGTACATAATAAACGACAAATAAAAAAAGACGATGATGTTCCTCTACTACTGAGGAACATCATCGTTTTGCTTTTTTCAAGATGCTATTATCCATGACAGGCTACGGCAAAGCCGTGGCAACATACAAAGAAAAGAAGATACACGTGGAGGTGCGCGCACTCAACTCAAAGAATTTTGACTGCCAGACACGCATAGCTCCAATATACCGTGAACGCGAGATAGAGATACGCCGCATGATACAGGCAAGCGTCGTAAGAGGGAAGATAGATTTCTCCATCTGGATAGAGAGCGACACTACCGGTGACGTACCTACCATCAACATGGCACTGGTCAAGAACTATCATGCACAACTGAAGGCCATGCAGCAGGAGATGGGCGGAGAGGTGACACCGTCAGAGATGATGCAGATGATACTGCGTATGCCCGACGTGATGTCACACGACGAGACAACAGAACTGACCGACGAGGAATGGGCTGCAGCACAGACAGCCATCAACGAGGCACTGAACAACCTGCACAACTTCCGCGCCCAGGAGGGAGCAGCACTGCGCAAGAAGTTTGAAGAGAAACTTGACAACATCGCCCGTCTGGCAAAGGAGATTGAGCCATGGGAGCAGAGCCGCGTAGAGAAGATACGCACGAGAATCGTTGAGAGCCTGCGCGAACTGCCCGATGTGGAATATGACCAGAACAGGCTGGAGCAGGAACTCATATATTACATAGAGAAACTTGACATTTCAGAGGAGAAGCAGAGACTTGCCAACCACCTGAAATACTTCCGCGAGACCATGGACGAGCCTCAGAGCCAAGGCAAGAAGCTCGGTTTCATAGCACAAGAGATGGGACGCGAGATTAACACCACTGGTTCAAAGAGTAACCAGGCTGAGATGCAGAACATAGTGGTGCAGATGAAAGATGAGCTTGAGCAGATAAAGGAACAGGTGCTTAACGCACTGTAAACATTTATAACATAAAGAAGAAGAACCTATGTCTATTTGGATTGTATTGAAACTCATAGGCTCACTGGCACTGCTGATGTACGGCATGAAGTCAATGAGTGAGAGCCTGCAGAAAATGGCTGGTCCACAGCTCCGTCACGTATTGCAGGCAATGACCACAAACCGCTTCACGGGAATGTTCACCGGTGCTTTTGTCACCGCCGCCGTGCAGTCATCTACAGCCACAACGGTGATGACGGTATCGTTCGTCAACGCCGGACTGCTGACACTGGCACAAGCCATATCCATCATCATGGGCGCCAATATCGGCACCACGTTTACCGCATGGATAATGTCAACGGGCTTCACATTTAACATCACCGACCTGGTATGGCCGGCATTCTTTATCGGACTGCTGCTGATATACAGCAAGACACGTCGCATCATAGGCGACTTCCTCTTCGGCGTCAGCTTCCTGCTGCTCGGTCTGGGAACGCTGAAGATGACCGGCACCGACATGCACCTGGAACAGATATCGGCAGTGACAGACTTCTTCAAGTCTTTTGAGGACGGATATCTGTCATACTTTATCTTCCTCTTCATCGGTGGAGTGATGACAGTATGCGTACAGTCATCGGCAGCCGTCATGGCCATCACCATGACGCTCTGCGCCACAGGCGTGATGCCTATATACCTCGGCATAGCGCTGGTAATGGGTGAGAACATCGGTACCACGGTGACATCAAACATTGCCGCCATGACAGCCAACACGCAGGCACGCCGCGCGGCTTTCGCACACATGTTCTTCAACATCTTCGGCGTGGTGTGGATAATGTTTATATTCCGCTCCTTCACCGACATGGTATGCTCTTTCGTAGGCTATAACCCCGAGCACCCCAACCCCATGCTGCTGCCCTTCGTGCTGGCCACGTTCCACACCTCGTTCAACGTTATCAACACCATGATACTCATCTGGTTCATACCACAGATAGAGAAGATAGCCTGCAAGATAATAACCAGTCCGCGCACACAGGAGGAAGAGGAAGAAGATTTCCGCCTGCACTTCATACAGACTGGCCTTATGGACACCCCGGAGCTCTCGCTGCTCGAGGCGCAGAAGGAGATATGCAACTTTGCCGACCGTACACAGCGCATGTACGGGTTGTCATGCGAACTGCTTGAGGAGAAGGATGACACTGCCTTCGTAAAACTCTTCTCACGCGTGGAGAAGTATGAGCAGATATCAGACAACATGGAGATAGAGATAGCCAAGTACCTTGACCAGGTAAGTGACCTGCACCTGTCTGACGAGACCAAAGCGAAGATACGTGCCATGATGCGCGAGATAAGCGAGATAGAGTCTGTTGGCGACTCCTGCTACAACATCGCACGCACCATCAACCGTCTGCACTCTTCCAAGGAGGTTTTCACCGAAGAGCAGCTTAACCACGCTCACCAGATGCTTTCGCTCACCAATGACGCACTGACGCAGATGAACATCCTCATGAAGGGACGCAAGGACTATCTGAATGCCAACCGCAACTTCAACATAGAGATTGAAATAAACAATTTCCGTGACCAGCTGAAGGAGCAGAACATCAACGACCTGGGCGACCATAAGTACAGCTATGCCATCGGCTCTATCTACATAGACCTCATCAACGAGTGCGAGAAGCTGGGCGACTACGTCATCAACGTGGTGGAGGCTCGTATGGGCATAAAGCAAAGGGATTAATCAGTGCACTGTTCATAGTGCATAATTCATAGTGTACAGTTTTGTGCAAAATGTGAGCTAAAATGCATAGTGCGCAAATGACAAAATGAAAGCTATGCTTTCACAGTGTGAAAGCATAGCTTTTACGACGTCATTCGATAGCTTTCACACCCTAAAAGCTATGCTTTTACGACGCCGCCCGATATTTAACACCTGTTAAGGATTGGCGTTACGAATTTAACTAAAATCTTTACAATATGTCACAAAAACCTTTTTTTTGATGACAATCTGAAAAACAAAAGAAAAGCATATTGAAGACGTTTCTTGAATACATAAAAGAACACGCTGACAGACAGCCAGAGCGCACTGCCGTCATAGTAGGAGGCGAAGAGCGGCATACACTCACATACGCCACGCTATACTACAGGATGCTCAACCACGAGCCGTTGCCCATGCCGTTGCTGGGTGACAGTTGGGACGGCTCTTTCACTCTCTACACCACAGGTACCACAGGGAAGCAGAAAGGTGTCATCATCAGTCAGCGGGCAGTGATAGCCAACAGCGAGAACCTTATCAACGGACACGGCTACACCCCCGACACCACACTGATAATAGCAGGTCCGATGGACCACCTCGGATGCTGGTCTAAGATTTTCCCTACCCTGATGATGGGCGGCACCTTATATATAATAAAGGACGGAATGAAGAGCGTAAACCAGTTGTTGCAGCCCATAGAAGAGGGCGGCAGCCACTTTGCCACATTCCTTGTTCCATCAAGCATACGCATACTGCTTACTCAGGCTGCCGACAGACTGTCTGCGCTGACAGACCGCATAGACTTCATCGAGGCAGGAGGCGCACCGCTGCCCCACCCCGACATGCTGCGGTTATGCGAACTGCTGCCCAACACTCGTCTGTATAACACCTTCGCCTCAACGGAGACGGGAGTCATCAGCACATACAACTACAACGACGGGCGATGCCTCAGCGGATGTCTGGGCAAACCGCTCATGCACTCATCTTTCCATATCACAGACGAAGGAACCATAGCCTGTCAGGGAGACACCCTGATGAGCGGATACAAGGATGAGCCAGAGATGACGGCTCAGGTAATGCGAGACGGCACTGTATATACTGCCGACGGCGGATGGATAGATGATGAGGGAATGCTCCACATCACCGGGCGCAAGGACGACATAATCAACGTGGGCGGGCTGAAAGTAGCTCCACAGGAGGTGGAGGAGGCAGCCCTGTCACACCCTGCCGTGCGCGAGTGCATCTGCATATCTCATACGCACCCCATCCTTGGCGAGGCGCCGGAGCTTATCATCGTGCTCAACGATGGTCATAAGTTGAACAAGCGCGATATAGCTACACATATAAGCAAGACACTCGAAAGGTATAAGGTGCCGTTGTATTACAATACTGCAGAGGAAATAAAAAAAACACCTAACGGCAAATTGGACAGGAAAGCATATAGAGAAATGTATAATGCATAATTCATAATTCATAATGCATAATTCATAATTCATAATGCACAATTCATAATTATTACTGCGCCCATAAAACCACTAAAACCCACTAAACAAATAAAAACAATATGAAGAAGTTACTTACCATCATTTTAGCAGTCTGCGCAACAGCGATATACTGTCACGCGGTAACACCACCATTCAACGTAGTGATAATGGGAGACTCCAACACTGCACTGGGCGGAGACAGCTGCACCGTAGAGCGCGGCTGGACTTACTGGTTCAAGCAACAGGCATCTCCTCTTACTTGCATCAGCTATGCACGCAACGGCGCCACATGGACCGACAACGCCATCACCAAGCTAAACCTCTCGCCTACACTGCGCGGAGCTAACAATGACAACGTCATATACAATCAGGTAAACCGTTTCAAGGAAAACTATAAAAACGGTGACCAGCCAGAGCCAGGCCTCATCATCATTGCCGCCGGCTCATGTGACGGTTGGCTGGAGCGCCAGCGCCCTGAGATGTATAACATGACGGTGGACAAGGCTTTCAAGACTCCGCTGCAAGACCTGCTGATGAAGAAAGCCCATCTGGTTACATCATTGGCTGAGTCCGTAAGATTTAACTGTGAGGTGCTGCGCGAGTCATTCCCCGATGCAACCATAGTGCTGCTCGCCCCTATGCAGACGATGATTGCCGCTGAGCCACGTAACAGCAAGGTGGCAGACATCATAGGCGAGTGTGGCAAGCGACTTGGCATCACGGTAATACGCCTTGACAAAGAACTGCCTGTAAAAAGCAGTGAGGAGCGAATAAAGAAACGCTACACCACTAACGGCTCTGACACCAGCGTCGAGGGTGCACAGTTGATAGCCAACAAGGTGCTTGAGGTGCTTGGCAAGAAATAATAATGAACATTCGCTGCTTCATATTAGCCCTGCTATTATTGCTTTCCGCAGGCAACAGGCTCTTCACTGCCACGGCACAAGAGCAGAGACCTGCCGTCATCGTCTGTCCCGGCGGCTCATACTGCTGGCATGACATGGAGACAGAGGGCAGGCAGGTGGTGTCATGGCTGGAGGCTAACGGCATACGCGCATTTCTGCTGAAATACCGCGTACAGGGTGTGTTTGACTATATCATGCACACACGCTATATTTACCGCGGCCACCGTCATCCCGACGCCCTCAACGATGCCGCCGATATGTTTGACTACCTGCGCTCACACGCCGACTCCCTCGGCATTGACACCACGCAGATAGGCATCATGGGATTCTCCGCCGGCGGACACCTTGCAATGCTCACGGCAGAGATGCTTGAGCGCAAGCCTGCCTTCGTAGCTTCCATCTACCCTGTGGTGACCATGCACAAGCCATACGTACACAAGCGTTCACGCAGAGCTCTGCTGGGCGAATACGGCAAACGCAGGAGCATTATGCGCGACTCCCTGTCGCTGGAGCGGCACGTCACACCCGACTGCCCCCCTGTATTCCTCGTAAACTGCAAGGATGACCCTGTGGTGAAATACCAGAACTCGGAGTTGCTCGACTCTGCCCTCACGGCAAACGGCATACCCCATCGCTACATACAATATAACACTGGCGGACATGGTTTCGGAGCGTCTGACACGAAAGGCACGGAGGAATGCCGCCAATGGAAGGGTGAGTTCCTTGAATGGCTTAAAGAAACACTGGAGAGAAAAACCGCACCGTCATCATCATCAGCCACAACATCGGGCAGATAATAGACAGCGATGTAATATATGTGTTGGACCACGGCCACGTGGTACAACACGGCACACCTGCTGAGGTGTACCATCAGGGCGGACTGTATAAGGATATATTTGATGCCTCGGCACGCAGCATGAACGCCGAGACCATAAATAAGTTTATTGTTTCCGCTTGACCATCTCCACTATACTGTCAACGGTCATGAAGTTCTTGGGGGTAACATCGGCGGCACCCAATTCCACGCCATACTCCTCTGAGAGAAGCATCATAATGGTGGTAATGTCAAGTGATGATAACTCAGCAAAGAGGTAGTCTGAGTCAACGTCCACCAACGGCAGGTTATCTTCAAGTATCTGTCTTATTCTTTCTTTCATCATTTATTCGTTTGGGCGTTTGGTCGTTTAGTCGTTTAGTTGTTTAGTCGTTTGGTTGTTTAGTCGTTTGGTTGTTTGGTTGCTTTTTTTGGGGAGGCTCCCTCCCTCACAGGGAGGGTTGGGGTGGGTCTGTTTGTTTGGGCGTTTAGTCGCTTTTTGGGGTGGAGGCTCCCTCCCTCACAGGGAGGGTTGGGGTGGGTCTGTTTGTTTAGTCGTTTAGTCGCTTTTTTGGGGGGAGGCTCCCTCCCTCACAGGGTTGCGCTCCCCCGCGAAACGGGGGAGAAGCGAAGCGGAGGGGGTGTAAAGACCATTGAGGGTTGGGGTGGGTCTGTTTATAAGGAACGGCGGCACTACCCACGCCATAAACACTACGCATGCCATGCCAACTATCGTAACCTCCGCAAGCGAGAAGAGGGCGGGATGCTTGGCAAAGATGAGCGTGCCTATGCCTATGAACATTATGGCAGCCGAGAGAAGTATGCTGCGTTTGTATGCCGGCAGTATGTCAGTGCCCTCATGCTTCTCACGCAGACATCCCTCTGTAATAAATATGGTATAGTCGTCACCCTGTCCGAAGATGAAGGTGGCAAGTATTATGTTTACAATGTTAAACTTTATGCCCAGCATAGCCATGATACCGAGTATCCATACCCAGCCTAAGGCCATCGGCACGAAGGCTATCACTGCCACCTTGAGACTGCGGAATGACATCCACAGGAACAGGAATACAATAAATGAGCACACTATGCCGATATAGTTGAAGTTACTTGACAGCGCCGCGGCCATCGTCCCATTGATGCTCCTTGCGGTGAATGTCTCACCGTGGAGCGGCTGACGGTCTGTGACCTGTTCCACTACAGTGAACGTATGCGTACCTTTCAAGCACTTTAGGTTTCCTGAGAATACGGTATTTGTCAGCAGCATGAAATATCCGAACGTCTGCGGCTTATACTCTCTTCTCATCATATCAGTGAACGATGTAAAGGCATCCGCAGAGAAGCCGCACCTCACAGCCTGTCCCGGCAGTTCCTGCATAAGCATTGCCTCATGACGGGACTTAAACTCCTGCCACATACGTAACCTTCGCGCCTGCTCCTTCTCCGAAGTCAGGAAGTGTCCCATCTTGTCCAAGCCAGTAGCCTGCACAGAGTCAAGGACCGCATCCAGCGTTACGCCTCGTGACACTACATAAGTAATCTCACGCGCCTGCATAGTGTCACGTTGCGCAAGGCGTGCGAAATAATCCATGTCTGCACGTTGCTCTGGTGTCATATAGTTTATATGCGACATGTCAGTATCAAACTCTGTCTTCAGACTGAACCATCCGAACACCACCGTCAGCAACGCCACTACAGCCATAAGCCATTTCTTTCTCTCTAACCTTACCGTAGTCACGCAAGCCAGCAGACCGTCGCCAGTCTTAGACTCACCACCACTACTTACCTCTTGGCGTCCTTTTCCTGCCATGTGAGGCATAAATACCAGCACAAACGCTATTGTTCCTATAAGCAGCAAGGATGCAAACAGTCCGAGGTCGCTGAGCGCCGTGGCCTGCATCGGTATGAGCGCCATAAACGCTCCCACCGTCGTTATGTTACCCACCAACAGAGGTTTGCTTATATCCTTCAACGTCTGCCTTACTGACGGCTCATGCGTCAGATGCGCCATGAGATGGAGCGGATAGTTCACTGCTATACCTATTATCACGCTTGATATGCCTATAACTATTATTGACACACTCTCACTCAAAAAATGCATCAATCCCAATGCGAAGAGCCATCCCCAACCTATTGACAAAGCCATGAGCAGTATGCTCTTCACAGAGCGGAAGGACCACGCCAACAATGACAAGATGAGCACTGCTGATATAGCCACCGCCAATATTGAGTCTTGCTTTATCTGTGCGGCATTACTTACGGCAATGGCAGGGCCGCCCGTCACATGTATCTCTGCTCCCTTATGAGAGGCTCGAACCTTCTCTGCAGCCTTTTCTATACACTCCTGCAGTTGTGCGTTTCTCTTTGTCTCTGCGTTGCCGTAGGGTGACGGTATCGTGACTATAGCCCTGCTCATGTCAGGTGTAAACACATAACCGTCATATATCTCAAAGCCATGTCCCTGCCTCAGTTCACCAAGACGGCTTATTACCGGAGTGAACAGTCCCAGCGGGTCACGTCCTATGTTCTCAGCCATCATGCTCCCCGATGGCAGCAACAGCATATTCCTGTCCTCCTCCAAGCGTTCTGCCACCACTCCCGGCACAGACAATATGGAGTCCATGCGCGCATAGTCCTCACTGGTAAGGAAGTAAGGCATGTTATCATATACAAAGCCCGTCAGTTCCGCCACCCTCTCCATATCCACCTCAGCAGTCATCTTCCCTGCCCAAGGCTCACCTTTCACCGTCTCAACAAATGTTGCCACCGCACCGGCAATACTGTCAGCGCCGCCTTTATCAGAGAACACAACTATAAAACGGTCGGCCCCCGACACATTCCTATATACCTCGAGCATCTCACGCTCATGGGTGCTCGCAGGCAGGAAGTCTGTTATGTCCTCCTTATATGACAACCCACACACCGAGACCAGCGCAAGCAGCGTAATGCTCGCAAGCACCCACCGCCTCAGTCCCTTGTGGGCAGCCAGATTGTCATATATACGTAAAATTATCTGCATAAACGGTCTTGCTCATCAGCTATCTCCGAATACTTCTCCTCATAATAATGTCTGAACCACGCCGCAATGTCCTTGTCCTCCCCTATCTTAGAGTACTCTTCAAACGGTATGGGGCGTTCTATCCTGACATGAAACACGCCACGCCTCAGGTAATGCCCTCCCTTGGGCAGACACTTACCCGGCGCATACTCTATCACTGGGATGATGTCTAGCTTCAGTTCCCTTGCTATACGGAAAGCCCCCTTACGGAAACGTGTAATCTTGCAGTCAGGCGAGCGTGTACCCTCAGGATACACCGCTATGCTGTAGCCACGCTCCACAAGCGAGCGTAACCGCGGCATCACATTGTCTATTCCCTGACTTACGGGGTAATACTCGGCATGTCTCACGGCAAAACCGAAGAAAGGACTGTTCCATACCCAGTCATTGGTAAGCAGCGTTATCCTTGGTGACAGTGCGAGCATAGCCATAAGGTCGAGCGGCGACTGATGATTACATATCACCACCGCCGGACGCTGGTATGTCTCCCCATAAGGATTATCCATACTCCTCCTCACTCCCGGTATGCCGTGCCACTTCATCACCAGGCACCCCACGAAGTTCAACAACCTGTGCAACCTCCATGTGCGCCGTTCCTTGTCATGCGTGACAAGCACCACCGCAGCCGATGCCGGCAACAGGAAGAAAATAGTCCAGCAAAAGAAGAACAACAGCGAATACACTGTATATACCACCGTGCGCAGCAGTCTCAGCAATGCCAACGGCAAGGCATAGAGCAATGCCATGAAGCACAAGATGGTATTAAGCAACGTGATGCGCGAGAAGTCATATACTGGTCTGAAATGTGACACGCGCTCCTCCTGTGGAGGATAATACACCCTCACCGGCACGCTGTGCAGTTTCACTCCGTGCCATGCAGCAAACACCAACAGTTCCAGCTCTGCCTCATAGCGCGATGTCAGCAGCGACAAGCCATGCAACCGTCTTAGCGGATACAGTCTGTAGCCTGTCTGCGTATCTCGCAGCGGCACCCATGTCTGCACCCTGAACCAGAAGTTACTGAAGGCATTGGCAAACCTGCTGCCCCCTGAACGGCTCATGCTGTCCAGGTCACGTCTCTCGCCTATCAGCAGAGCCTCTGGATGCTCAATGTTAGCCTGCAACAATAAAGGTATGTCCTCAGGATAATGCTGTCCGTCGGCATCAAGCGTCACGGCATAAGCAAAGCCCTTGCTCAGAGCCTCCCTGAAACCTGCCCTCAATGCAGCGCCCTTGCCACTGTTCCTGGCAAGCGTAACAACCGTAATGTCCTCGATGCCCTCCAACAGCGCGGCAGTACCGTCATCACTTCCGTCGTTGACAACTATAACATCGTCACACTCCGCCTTGGCACGCAACACCACGTCTGCCACCGTCCCTGCGTTATTATACGTAGGGATGATGACACACACGCCGCGCCGCCGCATCCTGTATCGTTGTTCCTCCTTAGTCATCAACCTTCATAACTCACACTGCAAACCGCGCACTACTTCTTGCGGTTCTTGGCTACATACTCAGCTATCGTACGTACGCTCTTGAAGATATCCTTACCCTCAGCAGCATTAGCGAGCCTTATGCCGTAGTGTTTCTCCAGCAGCATTATTATCTCAAGGGCGTCAATAGAGTCAAGCCCTATACCATCATCACCGAAAAGCGGAGCATCACAGTCAAAATCATCCTGTGACAGGTCCGACAGGTTCAGTGCCTCTATTATTCTCTCTTTCAGTTCGTTTATCAGTTCTTCCATTATGCTTACGCAAGTTTTGTATTAAAAAATCTTCGTTTTCGTCGGATTAAGGATTAACGGACTAAGGATTAAGGTTTGATTGGTAATAAACCTTATTCTTTCTTCCTTCCGCCCTTATTCCGCCTTCGTTTTCGTTGGATTAAGGATTAACGGACTAAGGATTAAGGTTTGATTGGTAATAAACCTTATTCTTTCTTCCTTCCGCCCTTATTCCGTCTTCGTCTTCGTTGGATTAAGGATTAACGGACTAAGGATTAAGGTTTGATTGGTAATAAACCTTATTCTTTCTTCCTTCCGCCCTTATTCCGTCTTCGTTTACGCTACTGTCACCACTACTCCCTCCGCTGTCAGCAGCAAGCGACCGTCGTTCTTTGCCACCGTCTCCACTGCCGCCATCAGCATATCCTCCAACTCATACGCCACCCTCACCCTCGTCACTATCGTCTCACCCACCATGGGCTCCCCGTGGACTTCCAGCGTCTTTATAGCCGCCACCACCCCGGGACGCGGTATGCTCTTACGTATATACTTATTGATGTAGCCTATCCTTGCAGCACAGCTTTGTGACATATTCTCCACCAACCCGGCACCGCACATCTTACCGTCAACCACGAAGTAGTTGTCAGGAGCCACAGTCAGTTCCGTAACCGTCATACCCTCATCATGGCGTGTCAGCACGTCAACCATCACATAGGGAGCACCCTGCGGCAACAATTCCCTGCAGTCTATGGCATCCATCTCTCCTTTGGTCATACCTTGCGCGTCACCAGTATGCTGTGGCCCTGTCCCAGTCCGTCATACACATTCTCCAGACGCAGTCCGGCATCGTTGACACACTGCAACATATCTTCCATGTTATACATCTTGCTGTTGCCGTTGGCTATGGCTGTGAAATACAGTGACGTCATGGTGAGACAGAACGCCGCGGTGTCAAAACGCTGCCTGTCCCACAGCGTCTCCATGATAAAGAGGCGTGTGTCAGCCGTCATTGCCTCCCTTGCCCTGCTCAATATGCTCGTTATCTCGTCCATGGAGAAGCAGTCCAGGAACTGGCTCATCCATATAGCGTCCAGTCCGCCCTCACGCTTAGGGAAGGCAGCCGCCGCGTCAAGCAGGTTGATGCCGTATCCCTTTATGCGCTCCGCTCCGGGCTTGCCCTTCGTATTCTCACGCATCATCTCTATCTGCTGCGGCAGGTCTAGCACCGTCACCTCCACCTCCTTGTCATACTCCACGCATCTCAGCGCCCACTTGCCAGTGTTGCCGCCAACGTCATAGAGCGACTTCACACCGTACTTGCCGAAGACTATATCCAGAGCCTCGGGAAATGACGAGTCACTGTAGAAATGGTCAAAGCCAAACCAGCTCTTCTGCACCTGCTCCGGCAGCTGCGACAGCCCCTCATACACCGTGGGCCACGGTCCGAAGTGACGCAGTCCGGCTGGCCTGCCCTCAAGCAGTGCCTCTTCCAGATGGAACCACCCTTCGTAGTTCACATCATGGTTAAAGTCTATATTCACACGAGTAGCGGGATCGTTGAGCAGAAACCATCCGGTCTTCGACAACGTATAACGACCGTTGTCAGCATCTACAAGCACCGACCCGATGCAGAGCGAAGCCTCCAGCAGGCACTTTGCCGCATAGTCGCTAAGCCCCGTGCGTTCTGCTATCTCCGCGCGTGTCAGCCCCTCCTCACCGCAGTCGCGCAGCATGTCAAACAGTCCCAGCTTTATCATCAGCCTCTGCGACTGAAACACCGCCGGTCCCCAGGCTATGAACTCTGCCCGGCGCTGGGCCTCAACCGCCGACAACTGCTCCTTGGTATATATCTTCTTTAGTTCTGGAAACATAGTTTAACTTCTCTCACAGGATTATTACGGCAACGTTTTTTTCACAGTCATCTTTTTAAGTTTACACACTAATTTCTCAACCTGAGGAATCTTAGGAAGAACATCTTCCTCTGCCCAATCAAATAAATCATCATAATCTCCCATCTGCCTCATATTCTGCAAACGAGAGATAAAAGAATATATCAGGACATTTCTTTCCTCTGTTTCTAATGGCATAACTTTATTCCTTCTCTCATAACATTATGATGGAATGGCGTAAAACTTCGTTTCTGCCAATCCGACAATGTGTATATTATTGGATTGATTTTCTCATTAATTGACAACCCCAGTTCCACTAAAGGATAAGCATAATCATGATAATCCTCGTCTGTGGCATGTCCCTGCTTATTAATAAGCAACAGAATATCCCAGTCTGAATCCGGGTTTGCATCCCCTCTGGCTCTCGAACCAAAAAGATATGCCATGCCATCTGAAGGATAGTATCCCTCTAAACTGTGCTGTATCAATTTCTTTGTGTCCATACGCATATCTGTTATATTATTTGACAGTACTTACCCATTGCAAAGTTACGTTTTATTTCTGAAACAGCAAAAGAATTCATAATAATTAAATTCATAATTTTGCACAAAGTGCAAGCATAAATGCATAATTTTCAACCTCACGTTTAACCTCAAAACCTCAGAGCCTCCCCAAACATAAGTATTCACCCTATCCCCATTTGTTGTGATTTTGCGCGGCGGTCTTGCGCACCTCAGTTTTTTAACGTACTTTTGCACTCCGAATTTACACAACAACACAAAACAAGCAACAGGACAACAACACAAACACTTTGGGAATTCAAGGTTCCCCCTTGTCCCCATGAAGTCTATAGTCCAAGGATTTAAGGATTAAAGGAATTTCCCGCTCTGCCGAACATCACCTTGTGTCGAGTGCAGAAGCTATGCCCTGAAGATTCATTAACCTTAATTACTTCCTAGGAAGTCCCTTGCAGCGAGGAAGCATCCCTTAATCCTTAAATCCGCAGACAAAACACACCAATCCTTAGAAACAAAACAAAAATTTTGCCGTTAATATTTTTTTTCGTAACTTTACCAGCAGAAACAAAACCAACAATATTAACTAACTCAACTTTCGCAAGCTTCAGTTTCGTTGAGGTTTAAGGTTTTGAGGTCGCTTCGCTTAGAGGTTTAAGGTGATATTAGGCAAACTATTCACCACAATTAAACATATTTCACCTCATGACCTTACGACCTTATAACCTGATAACCCAACAAGTTGAGCACTTGCGAAACTTGAATAACTAATCAAAACAAAAGGAGGAAAACTATGGATTTCGGTAGTATCATCGGCACCATCGGCAATATGCTGGGCGGAGGCAAGAAAACTGCTGACGGCGCACAGACCGGAGGCTTGCAGGACATCATCGCCAACCTGGGACTGGGCGACCTCAGCAATATCAACCCGCAGGACATCATCGGCAAGTTCCAGAACGGGGAGCTGTCTCTCGACCAGGCGCAGGCTGTATTGAAGCAGCTTGCTGCCACTTTGGGGCTGGAGGACAAGCTGGGAGAATATCTCTCTATGCTCAAGAAGAATTAAGAAAAATATCATTTTGTCACTTTTTTAGCCATATTTGCTAACAAAGCGTCAAATCAACTTTCTCCACTCTGAAAACCAAACCAGAGCGGAGGGATAGATATGGCTATGGAAAAACTGTGGAATATATATGACAAACAATAAAGAAAAGCCCTTGTAAGTGATGCTTACAAGGGCTTTTTATGTCCTAAAGTGATAGCTTTCACAGTGTCATTCGATAGCTTTCTCATGGTAAAGTGATAGCTTTTACACCGTAAAACGATAGCTTTCACGCCGAAAAACGGTACTTTTCCCAGCAAGAAAAACGCAAAATAATCATATCGTCTTAATAATCATACAGATACACTCACACCAGTTTCCTTGCCGTTTTTCAAGACAAAAGACAAGTTGGTGAGTAATATCGCAAGCATTCGAGGTTAAGGAAAATCACTTTGTCAACAAATTACCACCATACGTGACAGTTTGACTAACTAACTCAACTTTCTGAAGTAGTCAAGTAGACAGTAGTTAAGTAGTTAAGACAATACAGAATACCTCAGCATGAGCCTCGGTTCGTCAATAAACAGCAAATAGCCAGGGTAATGTCTTAACTCCTTTACTTCTTTACTCCTGAAGACTAAGAAGTTGAGTACAAGCGAAACTTAAATTATTAATTATACTACAGTCGCAGCTGTGCATCACAATAGTCGAGCACGGCAGTGCGGTGGGTTATGAATATCACGGTGTGGGTATGCCCTGCAAGGATATTCTGTAACAGGCGGCGCTCGGTGTCAGGGTCAAGGGCGCTGGTGGCCTCATCGAGTATGAGGAGGGAGCAGCGACGCAACAAGGCGCGTGCTATGCAGATACGCTGTGCCTGACCTTCACTCAGTCCACCGCCACTCTCTGTCACGTTGGTATCAAGGCCGTCGGGCAGCTCCTTCACAAAGTGTGCCTCACACTTGGCAAGCACGGCATACATATCGTCGTCAGTGGCCTCGGGATTGCCCAAGAGCAGGTTATCGCGTATGGTACCGCTGAGCATAGTGTTACCCTGCGGCACGTAGGTTATGTTACAACGTGTAAGCGGCGACGCCACCTCTTCCGTACCATTGTCCGCATATATGGAGACAGTGCCTTCAGTGGGCTTGGTAAGCGCCATGATAAGACGCAGCAAGGTGGTCTTGCCCACTCCCGTCTCGCCCACTATAGCAGTGCAGGTATTGGGGCGGAAATCGTATGACAGACAGTTGATAATATTGTTAGCCGGCTCGTCCGGATAGGAATAGCTCACGTCACAAAGCCTTACGCCACACACGCCGGGCAGCGTCACCGGCTCGCCCTGAGGCTCCAGGGGTATGTCCTCAAGGTGCATCAGGCGCTCGGCGGCGGTAAACACCGACACAAACTGCGGCACCAGCTTTGAGAGGTTACGCGCTGGCTGCTGTATCTTGTTTACCAGTTGCAGGAAGGCTGCCATACCACCGTATGTAAGTGTACCGAGCGAGAGGCGCACGGCACTCCATCCGAAGGTTATGATGTAGCCAGTGGCAAAGCCCATATTGACGATAAGGTTGGAGATGACAGAGAAGCGTGTACGACGCAGCACCTTACGACGCAGCTCCTGATGGTGTCCCTCCAGACGGTCCACCATGATGCCCTCACCCTCAAGGGTCTTGATGAGCATACGGTTTTGCACAGACTCCTGCAACATGCTCTGCACCAGACTGTCGCTCTCTCTCACCTCACGAGAGAGGCGGCGCATTCTGCCCATATACACCTTACTGAGCAACAGGAACACAGGAAACAGACATACTATGCAGATGGCAAGCAGATGGTCTAAGGAGAAGAGGAAGAAGAAGGCGCCCACAAAGAGCGTGAACACGCATACGGCATTAGGGAGCGTCTCCGCACAGAAGTTTACCACCTGGACAACGTCGCTCTCAAGACGGTTGATGACATCACCGCTGTGCATGGCTCCGCGTCCGCGCCACTCTGAGCGCAGTATGCGCTCGAGCATCATCTGCTGCATACGGTTCTGCGCCTTTATGCCAAGCACGTTGCGCACCCACACCGAGGATATGGAGAGAATGAAATTACAGAGTATGAGCAGGGCAATGACACCAACGGACATGATGACGCTGCCCTCCACATTGTGGGAGGCGACGTCAATGGCATGCTTCACCGCCCATATCTGGGCAAGGCTGACAGCCACGTCCAATAGTCCTATTATGACATTGAGCAGTGCCTGCAGTCTGTTGTATGATGTGGAGCGCCATAGCCAGCGCAATAACTGTTTATAATTCATAGGTCATGAGGTCGTAAGGTTATGAGGTTATGAGGTTATAAGGTCATGAGGTTGTAAGGTCGTAAGGTCATAAGGTCATGAGGTGATATCACCTTAAAACCTTTAAGCGAAGCGACCTAAAAACCCTAAACCTCAATGGACTCTCCCTCCCTCACAGGGAGGGCTGGGGTGGGTCTATTATCACCTCCCGTCTGCTCCCCACATCATCTTGTCACGCAGGGTGGCGAAGTAGTGACGGTGGGCGAAACGCACTATGCGTGTGGAGAACGGAGCCTTTGATATGGTCACCACGGTACCCTCGGTAAGACCAGAGGAGCGTCCGTCAACGGCGGCAAGGAAAGAGTGGCTGCGACTCTCCACCTTCAAGGTTATGACAGAGGTGTCGGGCACCACTATAGGACGCACGTTGAGACTGTGGGGCGCCACCGCCGTAAGGCACAGTGTGCCGGTGTAAGGCGCTATTATAGGACCGCCGTTAGACAGGCTGTATGCCGTGGAACCCGTAGGCGTAGTGACTATCAGTCCGTCGGCCTGGTAGGTCATGACATACTCATCGTCTATGGATGCACGGATGGATATCATAGATGCATGGTCACGCTTCAGCAGGGCTATATCGTTGAGGGCATAGGGGGAGCCTATCACCTCGTCGCCGTTGTTGGTCTCTATCTTTATCACTGAGTGCTCGCGCACATGATAGTCATTGGCATAGATAGCAGAGATGGCCTGCTCTATCTCCGACGGATTGACATCTGCCAGGAAGCCCAGCCTGCCGATATTCACGCCGATGATGGGTATCTGCTTGGACCCCACACGCGAGGCTGTCTTGAGCAAGGTGCCGTCGCCTCCCATGGAGACGGCGAAGTCTGCCGTGAAGTCATCATCATCAAATACTCCATTAGCATTAACGTCCATGCGCTGTCCCTCGGTGATAAACTCATAGAAGGGACGGTCTATATATACCTCGGCCTCATGTTGCTGCAATATGGCGATGAGCTTAAACACCGCCTGCGACTTCTTTGCCTGATACTCGTTGCCGAAGATGGCGAAACGTATTTTCTCTTTTTTCATCGGGTTTATTTTGCCGTTAAACAAAAATAATGTATATTTGCAAATGCAAATATACATTATTTATTTTAATTGAACAAAAAATTATGGCAAAGGTTTACGAATACATAGCCGACGGCACTGAGGAGATAGAAGCCCTTACAATGACTGACGTATTACGCCGCGCAGGCGTGGAGGTGGTCACCGTGAGTATCAACAAGACCGCAGAGGTAACAATGTCTCACGGCGTACGCATAATATGTGACACTACCGTGGCAGAGGCTGACGTCAATGATGCAGACATGCTGCTGCTGCCTGGCGGTATGCCGGGTGCCACAAATCTCAACGACTGTGAGGCCGTACGCACCGCCGTACTGAGACAACACGAGCAGGGCAAGAAGGTGGGAGCCATCTGTGCTGCCCCTCTGATACTGGGCGGTCTCGGCATATTGCAGGGCAAACGCGCCACTTGCTATCCCGGTTTTGAAAGCCAGATGACGGGAGCCACATACACCAAGGAACTGTTTACCGTTGACGGTAACGTGATAACAGGTGAGGGACCTGCTGCCACGCTGCCCTTCTCCTACGCCATACTGGAGATGCTGGGCAAGGGTGCAGAGGCGGAGCAGCTGCGCGAGGGTATGATGTTCAACCACCTCATGAGTTGATACCCGGCATGGACTATATCATAATAGTAGCTGGAGGCAAGGGACTGCGCATGGGGGGCGACATTCCCAAGCAGTTTATGACCGTAGGAGGCAAGCCTATACTCATGCGCACCATAGACTGTTTCCACCAGTATTCTGATGACATACGCATCATCTTGGTTTTACCTGAGGCTCACCGTAAGTACTGGCAGGAGTTGTGTGCGGAGTATCACTTTGACACGCCACACGAAATAGTACAGGGAGGCGAGACACGCTTCCACTCTGTAAGCAACGGATTGGCAGCCATCCCCGACGATGCCACGGGCGTAGTGGGAGTGCATGACGGCGTACGTCCCTTTGTTGACTGTGACATGATAAAAAGGCTGTATGACGCAGCACATGAGAAGGGAGCGGCAATACCTGTCACACCCGTAATAGAGACATTGCGCAGCGTGGTTAGCGGAAAGAATGTGATGCGCAGTGACTATGTGCTGGTGCAGACACCGCAGGTGTTTGACATACAGCTGCTGAAACGTGCATACCGGCAGACTTACAGGGAACAATTTACTGATGATGCCAGTGTGGTGGAGTCTATAGGAGTGACAGTCACACTGGTTGAGGGACGTAGGGAGAACATTAAGGTGACAACACCTTTTGACATGGTAATAGCGGAGGCACTGGTTAATAATTAACTCGACTTTCGCAAGCTTCAGTTTCGTTGAGGTTTAAGGTTTTTAGGTTGCTTCGCTTCAAGGTTTTAAGGTGATATTAGGCAACTATTCACCACAATTAAACATATTTCACCTCATGACCTTATAACCTGATAACCCAACAAGTTGAGCACTTGCGAAACTTGAATTATTTCATTATTTTGTTTTTCTCGCTGTCTCTATTATTGTGTCTATACCTTTCGTATAATCTTCCGGGGATATATCTACGGCAATATCCGGAGACACACCGTCCTCAGAGCTGTTGCCGTCAGCATCATACATAGGACAGGCAGAGAAGCGTACCGACCATCCGTTAGGCAGTTCAGAGGAGAACGGCATACCTGAGCCGCCGCCGGTATTGTCGCCAACCACAGTGACCTGTGGCATACATTTCATATATTTCACAAACTCGTTGGCAGCGCTGTAAACAGACCTGTTTGTCAACACATACACCTGTTTGTTCCACCTCACACCGGCAGAGGGTTCTATCCACTGCTCCTCTCTCTCTGAGAAGTCATCATGCCCCTTGCCTGTCTTGTGGCACATATATCCTACTAGCGTAGGCTCACTGCAGAAGCGTGATGCCAGGCGCCGCGCCTCGGTAAGCAGGCCGCCGCCGTTATTGCGCACATCTATAATCAAACGGTTACATGGCGCAAGGTAATAGAGTATCTGGTCTATGTTACCATCACCCAGCTCATGTTCAAAGGTCGGCACATACACATAGCCAGTATTGTCATCAAGGATGCGGTAAGACATTCCGCAAGCTATCTTATAGTCGGTACCAAGATATATGCGTTGTATGGAGTCAGAGAAGTTTGCCGGGAATTTTTCCTTCCACGACCAGTCACGTGAGTAATCAAAAGAGGTGGACAGATTCACATGGCCGTCCCTTAGTGTGCCGAGCATACCACCGAGAAACTCTAACAACTGTGTCTGCGACAACCGGGGGGCATGCTCTGCCTGGTAGCTGTAGAGGGTATGCACCTCGTCCCAGTCCACTCCATACAGTTCTTTCTTCTCCCGGAAGAAGCAGTAGCGCTCGTCCATGATGCGCCACAGTGCCTCGGTATTGCCCACCACCGTGTCAGGGTATTCCTCTACGTCAACGCAAGACGCAAGGCCGCATACCGACACCATTACCACTAATATGTATCTCAAGCTCCTCATTTCCTTATTACTATGCCTATCGTTACTGCGTTATAATAGTGATGTTGCTTAAGGTTGTTGGGAGTGGCCTGGCGTATGTCGCAAAGATAGCCCAGGCGCAGGGATGTCTTGCCTTTCAGCATAACATCTGCCGTCAGCTGTTGTCTCAGCTGGAAGGTGGCTGGAGATGTGACCACAATGTTATGGTCATAGTTGCCGAGGTTGAATATCTCGTAATACGACTGCCCGTAATTAGGTGAGAACATCATGCCGACCAATGGGTATCTCGCCTCATAGCCCAACGTCACTCGTTTGCCAAACACGGTAAGGTCATAACGTACGGCAAGGTGTGCGCCTATAGCGGCGCTGAGATAGCCTTGTGCCGGGTTGTTATTACTGTTACGGTTGTTGTAGGTACCGCCCAGCAGTCCCTCAGCCATACCGCCGACATATATGTGCAGGGCATCATGGAGCATGTCCCAACGTCTTGTCACGGAATAGGCAAACACATAATGGCCGGAGTATTCATGTCCGTTGCGGGCACGGTTATGAGTGTAGGCGAATGCCAGCTCATGACTCAAACCGTATGTCAAGCCGCCGGTACTGCCCATAGACAAGCTGTCCATATACAGACGGTCACGCCTTACCTCTGACATCAGACGCCACTCCATGCCACGGTATTTCTCCTGCGACAGATAGGTGTCAAGCATATTTGCACCGCCCACGCCAAGCATAGTGGCCACCTCTGTCTCCTGTGCATTAATATGACCAGACAGGCAGAGCATCATCAACGCTATGAACAGGCTGTCGACTCTCATCAACTCTCAAACAAGTTAAGCTGACCTGTCATCTCGTCCTTCACCTGCTGCTGTGTCTTGCCAGCATCTGGGTCAAGGTTCTCCTCCTCCGCGATGTCCTCGTCTTCCCCCTCTCCCTCTGACGAGGTCTCAGGCACCCTCTTAGGCTCCAGCTCCTCTACCTTGTCAACGGCGAACGTGCTGATGCGCTTACCCTTTGCCTTGAAGCCCTTGACGGCGATAAACTCCTCACAGTCTATCTCCATAGGCTCACGGAAGCTGTCATTGCCTCCAAATGTCACCCTTATATAAGGGAAAGGAGTGTCTGTCAGCAACAGCAGTTTGTTTCCACTGTTGTCACCAAGGAACGAGCGGTGGTTCTTTATCGCCTCCATCTCAAACCTCTTGATATATCCGAAACCGTTATTGTCTGCATCAAGCAGCACTGCCGTCCACGGCTTGTGTTCCTCCCATTTCTCTATGCGCAGTATGTCTTGCTCAAAGTGGTTGTTAGGGTCAGGCGTGGTAATATAGAAGTCGCCGTTGCTGAGCACCACAAGTATGCTGTCAGTATC
The DNA here is from genome assembly GCA_002373375.1 of Prevotellaceae bacterium UBA3627. GTDB lineage: Bacteria > Bacteroidota > Bacteroidia > Bacteroidales > Bacteroidaceae > Prevotella. Next base: position 45,929 of record DFLE01000051.1, on the reverse strand, counting down.
AAGGAACTTACCCAATGACTCGCCGTGGGCATCGTAGTTGAGCCTGTTGACATCACGATCCCACCACACCTCTCTGCCTCCGAGCGTGGAGTGTCCGTGGCTCTTCAGACCTATCTTATGCACCGGATATTTTGTCAGGATGTTACCCTTGCTGCCACGTCCCTTGATGTCGAGTGTGGCGAAGTCATAGTCAAAGAATATCTTCTTGATGCGAGGTCCAGGCTCATGTGTCACCTTTATCACCTCTGCCTCGCCGTTAGGATTGACAGTAAAGTACATCACACGGCTGTCCTTAGTGCCCTGCGTAATGTCATACTCCCTGTCGCGGGTACATGAGTCAACGAAGAAACGCTTCACGAAGTAACGTCCGTTCTTGCCGTCACGGTACACACAGTTATATATGGTACGGCGGTCGCCCTTCTTCCATACGCCGAGGTGCAGCACGTTCTTGCCCACGTCTATCTTGTCTGCCACCCTGATAATCTTGAACTTACCGTCACGGTAGAAGATGATGATATCGTCGATGTCAGAACAGTTACATACGAACTCAGCCTTCTTCAGACTGGTACCTATAAAGCCTTCCTGACGGTCTATGTAGAGCTTCTCGTTAGCCTCAACCACCTTGGTGGCCTCGATAGTATCAAAGCTGCGTATCTCTGTAAGACGTGGATGCTCCGCACCGTATTTCGTCTTCAGATACTCAAACCACTCACATGTGATATCGACCATGCGCCCAAGGTCACGCTCTATGCCCGCTATCTCAGCCTTTATCTTTGCTATAAGGTCATCAGCCTGGTCCTTGGAGAACTTAAGTATGCGCTTCATCTTTATCTCCATGAGGCGCAGTATATCATCCTTGGTCACCTCACGCACCAACTGCGGGTAGAACGGTGTCAACCTCTCATCAATATGCTCACAGGCGGCATCTATGGAGGCAGCGTTCTCATATTTCTTATCCTTATATATACGCTCCTCTATGAAGATACGCTCCAACGAACAGAGGAACAGCTGCTCCAGCAGTTCATCGCGTCTTATCTGCAGTTCCCTACGCAACAGCTCCATCGTCTGGTCTGCACTGCTGCGCAGCACATCGCTGACGCTAAGGAACTGTGGCTTGCGGTCTTTTATGACGCAGCAGTTTGGCGATATGCTTATCTCACAGTCGGTGAAGGCATAGAGGGCGTCGAGGGTCTTGTCTGAGCTTACGCCGGGCGTAAGGTGTACCAGTATCTCCACGTTTGCTGCAGTGAGGTCTTCCACCTTCCTTACCTTTATCTTGCCGCGCTCCACTGCCTTAGTGATAGACGCGATAAGGGTCTCTGAGGTTTTTGAGAATGGTATGTCACGTATTACGAGTGTCTTCTGGTCGAGTTTCTCTATCTTCGCCCTCACCTTGATACTGCCGCCGCGCTGGCCGTCGTTATATTTAGAAACGTCTATGCTGCCGCCCGTAGGGAAGTCTGGATACAGATGGAACTCCTCGCCACGCAGGTATGCTATGGCTGCGTCGCATATCTCACAGAAGTTATGCGGCATTATCTTTGAATTCAGACCTACGGCTATGCCTTCCACGCCCTGTGCCAACAGCAACGGGAACTTCACCGGCAACGTGACAGGCTCCTTGTTGCGGCCGTCGTATGACATCTGCCACTCCGTAGTCTTTGGATTGAACACTGTCTCCAAGGCAAACTTACTCAGGCGTGCCTCTATATATCTCGGCGCGGCAGCCGACGAACCCGTCAGGATATTACCCCAGTTACCCTGCGTGTCAATAAGCAGGTCTTTCTGTCCCATCTGCACAAGGGCATCACCTATTGAGGCATCGCCATGCGGGTGGAACTGCATAGTATGGCCCACGATGTTCGCCACCTTGTTGTAGCGACCGTCATCCATACGCTTCATGGAATGGAGTATGCGTCGCTGCACCGGCTTCAGGCCATCCTCTATATGTGGCACCGCACGGTCAAGGATGACATACGAGGCATAGTCCAGGAACCAGTTCTGGTACATGCCGCTGAGGTGATGCACCACAGAGGCATCAAAGCGGTTGACCGGGCGGTAGTCCGGCTGTCCGTCTGTTTCTTTGTCTGCCTCCTGCTGTATTATTATTTCGTCGTCCATCATCTGTCTTTTTTATAATATCTTAGCTACTCAACTCTCTGTTGTATTTATTCCCTCTCTATAGTATTTCTCCAAGAGCTCATGCGCTCCCATAAAGCTGGTCTTCTCTCCTCCCTGCACGCTTTTCTCCATCTCCTGCATAGCCTGTTGCATCACGGGGTTGTTATAGAAGTGTCCCAGCAACTCGTTATTGATGGTCTCTCGCATCCAGTATCTGTTCTGTTTGCTTCGGCGATAGCTGAAGTAACCGTTCTTCCTCACATAGTCGAAGTACTCATATACCATCTCCCATATCTCCTTGATGCCGAGGGCATATAATCCAGAGTATGTCAGCACACGCGGCGTCCATCCGCTCTCAGACTTCGGGAAGAAATGCAGCGCGTTGCGGAATCCCTGTGCCGCCATCTCGCATCGTCTCACATTGTCGCCGTCACACTTGTTTACCACAATAGCATCGCAAATCTCCATTATGCCACGCTTTATGCCCTGTAGCTCATCACCCGTGCCGGCCACCTGTATAAGGAGGAAGAAGTCAACCATAGAGTGACAAGCCGTCTCGCTCTGTCCTACTCCCACCGTCTCTATGAATATCTTGTCAAAGCCTGCAGCCTCACACAGTATCACCGTCTCACGCGTCTTCCTCGCCACGCCACCGAGGCTGCCCGCTGATGGGCTGGGGCGTATGAAAGCATCAGGATGTGTGGAGAGTTTCTCCATACGCGTCTTGTCACCCAATATACTGCCCTTAGACCTTTCTGATGAGGGGTCAATGGCGAGCACTGCCAGCTTGCCGCCATAATGCGACAGCACATACTGCCCGAACTCATCTATCGAAGTGGACTTTCCTGCACCCGGCACGCCACTGATACCTATCCTCAGGGAGTTGCCGCTGTGAGGCAGGCAACGCTCTATCACCTGCTGCGCCATAGCCTGATGTTCGGGCAACACGCTCTCCACCAGTGTCACAGCCTGCGACAACATAGTGACATTGCCAGCCAATATGCCGTCCACCATCTCGTCAACGGTGTAGCGCTTACGCACGAAACGCCGTCTGTTGAGATACGGATTGATAATCGACGGCTGACTAACGCCGCTGTTGACTGTCAGCCCCTTGTATTCAGCTTGGTTCTCTGGATGCTCCATACTTTACTTCTGTATGTTTATCACCACTTTCTGGTTATTAGGGTCATTTGTTATCATAAGGATACGCGGACGCGTACGCACTTTCTTCAGTTCCTTGCCTATGGCGGTAACCTTCAGCCTTGTTGACTCGCCCGGCTCCAGACGCTGCTTACCCAACTGCACCTGCAGTCCGGCAGTAAAGAGCTGCACCTTGGATATCTCAAGTACAGCCTTTCCGTCATTGCTTATCTCTATCTCGTCCTTTGCTTTTGACTTGCTTTGCAGCTCTGTCATATTCAAGATCTTTGACGACATCACCATGTGAGGAGCATAGGCACGCTTCACGTCATCAGCAGCGATGACAGGCGGCAGCAGCACCGTTGACACCGTCACCTCCTTGTCTCTGTTCACCTTGTCGGCACCGTTCTTTGCCAGATAGATGGTTGACTGCGTAAGTCCGTAGTCACGCACCTCACGCGAGTTAAGCGTGACATACATCGTGCCCTTCTGTTTCGGACCAAGCACCCTGGGCTTCATCTCTGCCGTGAGGTATGACGGCAGACGCAGCATCACCGGCTCCACCGTCTGCCCGGATGGGTTAAACACCTGTATCTTCTTCGTCAGCAGCACACCCTTGTGCACATCGTCAAAGTCTATTGACTCCACATCAGTCATCAATATGCCCAGTTTGAAAGGGTAGTCGCCCGTATAGTTCTCCACACGTGTCACAACTTGTCCACGCACCTCAAACTCCGCCGGAGTGTCAGACATTGTGTCATATACACGCACTATGCGGTCAAAGTGTCCCAACTGCTTACAGTCAAAAGTAATGTTGAGCGTTACATCCTGTCCCGGGTTAACGTTGCCGGCGGTATATGCCGCCTGCGAACATCCGCAACCTGTGTCAACATACTTCACGGCAGCAGGCGACGTAGAAGTGTTGCGCATCATGACCGTTATTGTGGCAGGCGTACGAAACAACATCTGGCCGCACTCAAACTCTTTTGCCTGCGCGGTAAAGCTTTGCGCCGCAGCGCCAAGGTGGCACATCATCATTGCCACCATGCATATATTTGGTATTATCCTCATTTCTTCTTCTCCGTTAACTTGTTATATCCTTAGGTTATCATCAAGGTGGACACCACATATTCCCACCTTATATGTTTACATTGCAAATTTACAATTTTTTTTTCAATTGTCAAAGCTTTTATTTTGTATTTCGCCCGACTTTTCGTAACTTTACACCCACATTTACTATGAGATACAAAATAATAGACAACCTCTCTGACTACGCCCCCACCGACCAACTGTTGTGCCGGCTCCCATCCTGGCGGCGCGAGCAGGCGCAGAAGTTCAGGCATGAGCAGGGACAACGCGAGTGTGCCTTGTCATACCTGTTGCTGAGCGAGATGACCGGTTTCCGACCTGTCTTCGGCACTGCCGAGCACGGCAAGCCGTTCATGCTCCCAGGTACTACCGACGGGCAGGACACGCCCGGTGCCGGCGAGAGGTTCTTCAACATATCCCATTGCAAGGCTGCCATAGGCTGCATATTGGACAGTGACGAGGTGGGCATCGACGTGGAGTGTACCGGCCGCTACAAGGAGCGGCTGGCGCAATACTGTATGAGCGATGACGAATTACAGCAGATAAAAGAGGCCGCCGACCCCGATGCGCTCTTCACCATGTTGTGGACACAGAAGGAGGCCCTGCTGAAACTCACCGGCGAGGGCATCACCGACGACATGAAGACATGTCTGTCGTCAGCACGCGCCAAAGGAGTGAGAATTGACAGCGGAGTAAATAGAGAGAAGGGCTACGCATGGAGCGTGGCATACCGTGAAAAGAATAGCAATCAAGAAGTTAACGACATATGAACAAGCTTTTACATATCAGCATTATATTCATGTCACTACTCCTTGCTTCATGCGGCAAGGACGAAGACGATGTAACATCTTTCAGTTTCACTTATCCTACAGACAACTCCAAGGGTTACGTGAAGGTGTTGCAACAGCACACCGTAGGCAATGGCTTTCCCATCATCATTATGGCTGACGGTTACCTGCAGAGCGACATCACCTCTGGCACATACCACAACGTCGTAAGTAACGCCGTAAATGCCTTATTCGCAGTGGAACCGATGACATCTCTCAAAGCATATTTCGACATATATGAGGTGCAGGCTGCATCTGAGGTCAGCGGCATCACCTCAACACAGCGTAACACTGCTTTCTCCACTTATTTTGAAAGCACCACCGGTGTCATGATTACGGGTGACAATACAAAGATAGAGAACTATGCATGGTACACGCTGAAGAAGGACTATAGCAAATTCCACAACGCCCTTGTCATAATGCTGGTAAACAGCACCCGCTATGGCGGTGTCACGCAGTTGGCTGCCAACTACAGCTCTACCGACTCCATTCCGGGTGGATTCTCACTCGCTTACGTACCCACAGGATGCAAGGTAAACAACGTAAGCTATTTCACCCAGGTGTTACAACACGAGGCGATAGGTCACGGCATAGGCAAACTGGCTGATGAGTACACAGAGAAATATGACGCCCCCTCACAAGAAGTCATAGACAAATACCTCAACTTGCAGAAGAACGGTCTGTATATCAACACCAAGTATGACGCTGACACAGAGAACCCTGTTGTTGAAGGCACACTCAGAATGACCTCTGGCGGCACCGTAACGAAGTATGTCATAGGCGGACACACCATGCAGCCCGGAGATATAGGCTACCTCTTCGCCTGCGATGCCGGATACAGCAACGAGGAATTGGGATGGATTCAAGGTGGCTACACCTATCTCACACCCAGCACCACCTTATACACAGGCGACAACACGAATTACCTGGGATGGTACACCACGGAAAAGAATTTCTACCGCCCTACATGGCGCAGCCTGATGAATGACGTGATAGAACAGGACAGCAAGACATTCAACGCCTTGTCACGCTATATCATCTACTGTCGTGTATTAAAGGTGGCACAAGGTTCACCGGGCAACATTCATAACGAGCAACTGCAGCGACGCTTCATGCAGTTTGACACCATGCGAAGCTACAGCTCTGCCGCCAAGGGTGCAGCGCCCCATGCCAGAAGCATAAAGGAGATAAGCACAGAGCAGACACTACCTGCCTTGCCTGCTCCTAAGCTGATAGAGAAAATTACCTTAGACTAAAAACATTTCAGGTATGGCAATAATAAAGAGTATTTACGGCAAGGCCCCACAATGGGGTGACAACTGTTATTTCTGTGAGACGGCAGCCGTCGTGGGCGACGTCAAGATGGGCAACGAATGCTCAGTATGGTTCAGTGCCGTGGTAAGGGGCGACGTGGCTCCTATCACCATGGGCAACCGCTGCAACGTGCAGGACGGTGCCTGCGTACATGTGACCAACACCACCGGTCCTACAGTGATGGAAGATGACGTCACAATAGGACATAATGCCACCGTACACGCCTGCACACTGCGCAAGGGATGCCTCATTGGCATGGGTGCCACGGTACTCGACGGTGCCGACGTCGGCGAGGGTGCCATCATAGCCGCCGGCGCATTGGTGCTGGGCGGCACCAAGGTGGGCGAACACGAGATATGGGGCGGTGTACCTGCCAAGTTCATCAAGAAAGCTCCCATAGGCAAGGCTGAAGCCTACGCTGAACACTACGCGCAGTATGCGAAGGACTACATTGAGGGTGCCATGTCATTGGATTGAGAAGGTAAACTCACTGTGTTCGCTGAGTTATTTCAGTGAATTTGCAGAGTTAACTCAGTGAATTTACTTTACAATATGATTGCTTTGGCAATAACGACTGATACGTTAGATGAAACAATAAGAGCTGTGTCATGTTATTGACACAGCTCTTATCATATATAGCGAACCGTAAGAATCCTTACTCTTTTGTCACCTTGCGTGTAGTCACCACACCGGCGGCAGTCTCCTCACGCAGGAGGTATATGCCGCGTGGCAACTGTCCTAACTCTGCTACCGGCATCAGGCGACCGTAAACGTCATAGATGGTAGTCTTGGTCACCTTGTCAGCCACCTTCGTCTGAACTATGGCATCAGCAGCAGTAGTGGTTATATATACGGTATCAATAACATTATTACCATCATTTCCAGTCATCTGGATAGCCACCTTGTAGAGGCCCTCTTCTGTCAAAGTGCCAGTGATGGTACAGGTTTCCTTGTCATTGTCAATAACGCGTTTTGTCTGTTCTCCCAGTTTTGATATAATCGTTGATGACTCTCCACTTGGCTTTACGCCTCTTTTATAGGTAAGTGCGGAAGTGTTGCAAGCCTGTATAACGATACTCATTTCCTCATCTTTTGTCACCTCATACTGCGTCTGCTCAAGGTACGGAGCAGTTGCCACAGCGAGATTATAGCCGAGGTGTGGTGGCTGGTTGTATGCAGTGTTCTGCCAGCAGATACCCATACGGTAGGTATGGTCGTGCATCAGTGTCGGCACATAGTATTTAGTCTCTATATTGGTACTGTAGATGCCAAGATAAGTCTCAGCATCGCTTACGCTGTAGAGCACTAACTCCTCACGCCAGTCGCCGAAAATGTCGGCCGAGAGGTTTGGAGTATTCTTTGAACCGTTGCAAGTAGAACCAGGACCAAGGTTATAGAACGTCACAAGACGTCCGAATGATTTACTGCTGTCATTGTACTTGTCAAGTGTATTGCCGTCAAGCAGAGCTTCTTGCACCGTTCCATCCCAATACATACGGAAGTTCACGTTACCATTGGCAGTGGATGCCACCTCGCCAGTAGCTGCACTGCGCTGCTGGCGATCATTTGAAGAACTGAACCACCAATCCTTGGTATTCGCAGACAACTGCGCAGCCATGCCGCGGCCGTTGTCGCCGCCACCATGAGCAGAGTAAAGAATCTCTCCCGTAGAAGCATCATGCAAGTCCCAACCGAAATATGGGAATGTTGCTTCAGGATCATTCTTCGTTCCCTCCTCGTGTATCTGCAACTGCTGATAACCCTTGACACCTGCAATCATCTGGCCCACGTGTATGGCGTCGCCATGACCGAAGCCAGTGGCAAATCGCAGGGTGCCGTCATGATTCAGCGCGGCTGAACCCCACAATATCTCATCATTTCCGTCGAAATCAACATCAACGATTGAGAGGTTATGGTTTCCGTTGCCAAACATCGTGCCGCTGCCACTGCCACTGGTAGGCTTAAGGTTGCTGAATTCGCGGTTTGTGGCATTACCTTCCGCATCCCATGTAACAACTTTGTAAGCAGTGCCTGACTCATGAGAACTCAGCCAGCGTGGTATCAGTTTCTCACCGTCAAAACTTACTGCCCAGATGTATGCGTATGTATAGTATCCGCGACAGAATATAGCACTGGCATTATTGTCGGGACCATCTATATATGCGGTAGCTGCAAGATAACGCTCGCCACGGTTGCCATAACTGCCTGTATCGCTTTTATCAGAACGTGTATCCCAGTCCTTAGTACCTGAGGCAGCACTCAGCGTAGCTGTACCGTTACGGTTAGGATAATAGGCAATGGTGTTGATGGCCTTACCTGTCAGACCATCAAAAACGGTGAGATACTCATGACCACCGTTTATACGACCTCCGCCTGCGGCTGCCCAGTCCTTAGTGTTGTCGGCAGCCTTGATGGTAGCGTTGTCCGTAGCCTGATTCACATACACTCCTGTACCGTCAAGTGAACCAGGAGCAGTCTTACAAATCATCTCAGCCTTGCCGTCACCGTCATAGTCATACACTTGGAACTGCGTATAGTGGGCACCAGCGCGAATGTTCCTGCCGAGGTCTATGCGCCACAGCTTTGTGCCATCAAGCTTGTAGCAGTCAATGTACACATTGTCTGTAACACCTCCCTGCGAGTTGTCCTTACTTGTTGACGGATCCCACTTCACGAATATCTCGTATTCGCCGTCACCGTCAACATCGCCTACGGAACAGTCGTTAGGCGAGTATGTTCCGCCACTGGTAGCACCTGCGGCAGGGCGGTCAAGAGGCAGTTTCATCCACACGTTGGTCCATGCCTGCACAGGCTCTGTGGTCTCCACCTCCTCACCGTTCACCTTTACTACCACATGGTACTTGGATGTGGCAGTGCCACTTGCGTCCTTGTAGTTTGACACTTTCAGATTTTGCGCTATTCTTGAGCCGTTACGATATACGTCAAAGCGTGTGTTCGTCATGTCGTCCGTACCCAATATGCGCCATGTGACGAGACGACCTGTGCCACCGTTTGTAAAGGGCACCGCCACCACGCCACGGCCGAGTTTCTCCATCTGGCTTACAGGGGTAATCTGCGCCTGAGCACATAACAGTGTTGTAACAAACAACAAAAGTGTAGAGTAGATTTTTTTCATATAAGACGTTAGTTATTTAATATCCTTTACTTAGATGTAATTTATAGTCAATTAGTTTATTTTCAAAGTGCAAAGTTACTAAAAAAAAAAGAAATGACATTATTTTGCTTTTTTTTTTATAACTTTGTAACTATTATGAAGATTGGCTACGACGCAAAAAGATATTTCCATAACCGCACAGGACTGGGCAACTACAGCCGCACACTAGTAGGCAACATCTCTGCTCTCTACCCTGAGGTTGAGACTTGCCTGTATGACAGCAAGGCCCTGGAGCGTACTTTCCGTCTCGGCGCGAAGGCGAAGAATGACGGCTGTGATGTGTTCCACGGATTGTCAAACGAGTTGCCGCGTGATACAGCGAGGCAGGGCATTCCCTCGATTGTCACTATGCACGACGTGGCATGGCGCACCTTCCCTGATATGTATAAACCGTGGGACAGGGTTATATATGACTGGAAGTACGGCTGGAGCGCGCGCCACGCCACACACGTGGTGTGTATCAGCGAGTCCACCAAGCGCGACGTGATGCGTTTCTACAATGTTCCAGAGCAACGGATAAGCGTAATATACCAGCCAGTGCAGCCTACTTTCTATGAGCCTATGGACAAGAAGGATGCTGCAAAGATAGTAGGCGAGGCATTGCCCTATCTCAATGGCGAGCCATTTATCCTCACCGTCGGCTCCATCAACAGTCGCAAGAACCTGCTGGGAATGGTAGAGGCATACGAGCAGTTGCCCCATGACAACCGCCCCCACTTCGTGGTGGTAGGCAACGGCAGGGAGTACCGCAAACAAGTGGAGTACTATATCAGCGACCGCGGCGGCATGGACGGGGTAATACATATTGAGAGCAACATACATGACGCACAGACACTGAAGGCTCTGTATGCACAGGCACAGCTGCTGATGTACCCGTCTTTCTATGAGGGATTCGGTCTGCCCGTAGTGGAGGCAGCTCTGCAGTGCTGTCCCGTGATAACGAGCAACGTATCATCACTACCCGAGGCCGCCGGCGACGCCGCCATACAGTGCTCACCGTCATCAGTGGATGAGATTGCCGAGGCACTGAGACACCTCTTGGACAACGACACCGAGCGCGAAGAACGTGGCATACGGGCACGGCAGTATTGCATGGAGAACTTCGACACAGAGAAACTCACACGACAGATATATGACTTATACCAATCTCTATGCTGAGCGAAAAGATACATAATATAAAGGATGGCGACAAGGGAAAGGCACAGTTTATACGCTTCATCATGAACGGGTGTCTGGCCGCCGCCATACACTATACCATATACTACATACTGCAGAAGTATATCGAGGTAAACGTGGCATACTCCATAGGATATGCCATCAGTTTTCTCGTGAACTACTACACCACGTGCCGCTTTACCTTCAGACAGAGTCCGACGTGGAAGCACTTTGCAGGCTTCGCCGGCTCACACACCGTAAACTACCTGTTGCAGGCAGCGCTCTTCTGGATATGTATGCAGATAGGCGTGCACAGACTGGTGGCTCCCGTCATCGTCATGACAACAGCCATGCTGGTACAGTTCACCATATTGCGCCTAGTGTTTAAGAAAAGTTAAAAAAACAACGGTTGTCATTGCTATGACTAAAAAACTTCGTACATTTGCGAATAGCAACAACTTTACACTAATTAACTAACGGTGGTAACGCCATGTTACGCACCAATAATATTAACCAAAACAAGAAAAGACAAATGAAAAAACTATTCTTTATGGCTCTTGCCGGAATGGTGATGGCCTTCACATCATGTGGAAACAAGACCGCTGAGAACGCAGAAGTGGTTGACAGTGTCGCTACTGACTCAGTAATGGATGCCGAGTCACTGGTATCAGCGCTTGGCGAGAAGCTTAACGCTAACGACCCAGCAGCCCTCGCTGCTCTATCACAGCAGGCTCAGCAGACTATTGCTGACTTGATTGCCAAGGGTGACACCGCTACAGCAAAGGCTTACGCATCAAAGATTAAGGAGTTTGTTGACACCAACGCTGACAAGATAAAGACTATTGCCAGTGGTAACGAGACTATCAACAATCTGGTAAACACCGTAAAGGCTACAAGCATATCTGAGCTGGCAACACAGGCTGCCAGCGCAGTTAAGGCTGACGCTAACCAGGCTGCAACAGAGGTCAAGGATGCTGCTGACGCAAAGGTGCAGGAGGGCAAGGACGCTGCCAAGCAGAAGGTGAACGAGCAGGTGGACGCTGCTAAGCAGAAAGCCAATGAGCAGGTAGATGCAGCTAAGCAGAAAGCTAACGATGAGGTTAACAAGGCCACTAACAAGGCTCTGAACAAACTGGGGCTCTAATAAAATACAGGTTTAATACAAACTGTATCTATATATAAAAAGGAAGAATGGGATTATCTCATTCTTCCTTTTTTATTTTCTATTCCTTATTATTTATTCTTTTCATTATCAGTTCTCTTCTTCTTGTTCCTGTTCCAGCCCCTCCCTCTTAAAGATGCTGAAGTTCACGCTACCATAGGCCCGGTGTTCCCGGAACAGAGGATTAGCTGAGAAGTCATACTGCTTGCCATGCTCAAAGACAAACAACCCGCCGTCAGCCAACAATGGCAGCACCTTATCGGGTATCTCTGCCAACGTAGGCAGAGCGTATGGAGGGTCAGCGAAGATAAAGTCAAACTTTTTCTTGCAGCTCTTGACAAACCTGAACACATCACCACGTATCAAGGTATGGTTCTCGACATTTAGTTTCGCCAGGCACTGGCTGATAAAACGCGCATGGTCACGGTCGGCCTCAACGCTCGTTACATGACTACAACCACGCGAGAGCATCTCAAGCGTAATGCTGCCGGTACCGGAAAACAAGTCAAGGGCTGTAACATCCTCAATATCCATGTAACCCATAACGACATTAAAGATATTCTCCTTTGCGAAGTCCGTCGTAGGACGTGCCTTGAACGTACGCGGCACATCAAAATGCCTTCCTTTGTATTTTCCCGTTATAACCCTCATTATTCTATCATCATATCAAAGGGCATACCCTCTATTTCTGCCAACGGCGAACGGTTAAGGCTGGCGCTGACATTGATATCATGGATTCGTGTGACATAGGTGGCAAGCCTGCCACGCAGCCACTGCTCATGAGGCATAGCACCTATTATAAAAAGGTCATCCTCTGCTTGGTTCATACCAAGCTGTTTCCATGCGAAGAGTATGTAATAGAGTGCATCATGCGCATGCGTTGCGTCAAAGGTATTGGCGAAACGCACACGACCGTGCTCAAACTGGCACACATCAACAGACTTGTCATGGAAATAGGCAAACAACTTCCTACGCTGCCCTGACTGGTAGTACCTGTTATAGAAATGCTGCCATACAGGGTATATCACATTATGCACAGCCACCTCCTTGCAGTTGTCTGTCACTACCATGTGAAGGTCACTGTTGACGGTGAAGATACCCACGGCATCAAAGTCGTCCATGGGCCTGACTATCTTCTCCTCACCCTTATGGCCTGTCATGACGCTGCTGTACAAGTCTTCTGTTGTCAGCTCTTCGTCAAGGTTATCATATTCATCTACGGGCAAGAGGATGACAGGTGTCGTCACCATCAGTTCTGCATAGTCTATGCCATCCCTCAGATACTCCTCTGTCCTGAATGCCTCACGCAGGTTTGCTGCCACGGACATTCCTGTCTTTATCTGATACGGATGGAACGCCCTGCTGCCGTCAGCCTCCTTCGTGAGGAAAGCCAGCGAGTCCTGCCCTGCCCTTATCTTTATACTTCTGCCTTTTGTCGTCTCTGCCATCTGCCTTTATCTCTTTAGCATGTCAGAGAAAAACCACACGGCCACAATACGGCGGTCCACATCCTTGGCTATACCCATGACACGGTCAGCGCAGTCCTTCACCACGCCTTTCTTTGAAATCTTGCCCACGTAACTGTTCAGACCGTTGCGCACGGTTCCGTTCTTCAGTATGCAACCTATGTAGCGGCCTTTCTCGTCACGTATGGTGTTCTCGGCATCAATCTTGCCCCTGACCACGTCGTAGCCGTCCCTTATGGTGCCGTCCTGCTCAAACCTGCCCACGCGGCGCGTGAACCTATCATATACTATGCCGTTGTCATCTATACGACAGAGAACGTGTTTGTTATTCTCGTCATAGATAACCTGTTCTGCCTTGCAGCTGAGGGTTGACAGCATGGCGAGCATTATTGTCATTACGACAACATTTAAGCACTTAATATTCTTTTTCATCTCTTTTCCTCCTTAAATAAATGTGTTTGTTATACGGTGGCAAAGTTACAGATTATTTGCAAACCTAACAAATTAATCAGAAAAAAAGTTTGCCTGAGATGAAAAAAAAAGTTAACTTTGCCCGCATGACAACGACTGAATTCAAAAACTTCATACTGCAACAATCCTCTTTTATACCCACCATTGACCAGTTCTCCGCCATTGAGGCTTTCATAAAACTGATGGCATCACGAGAGCCTACGGCTATGATATTACGTGGTTCGGCAGGCACAGGTAAGACCTCCATAGTAAGTGTCATGGTGCGTTCCCTGCTTGCGCTGCGGCAAAAGGTGGTGCTGCTTGCGCCCACAGGAAGGGCTGCCAAGGTGCTGTCGCTGAACTGCGACTACCCGGCATCAACAATCCATCGCAAGATATATCGGCAGAAAAGCATCGGCGGCGACTTCAGTCTTGATGTCAACATGCACACCGACACTCTGTTTGTGGTTGACGAGGCATCAATGATAAGCACTATCCCCCAACTGCAGACTGACGGTATGCCAATGTTCAAAGGTAACGGCGGCGGCGTCATTGACGACCTTATAACATACGTCTATTCCGGTCGCAACTGCAAGATGTTGTTGGTGGGCGACACGGCACAGCTGCCACCCGTTGGTGAGGAAGAGGCACCTGCCCTGAACAACGCAGTGATAGGCTGCTACGGTCTGAAGGTTGTGGATGCTGACCTCAACGAGGTTGTCAGGCAGGCGGAAGAGTCGGGCATACTGTGGAACGCTACGCTGGTCAGACAGCTGATAACGCATGATGACGTGACGCAGCTGCCCAGACTGTACTTCAAGGCTTTTGCTGACATAATGGTGCTACCGGGAAATAAACTGATAGAGACGCTGGAGGAAAGCTATGCCAGCGTGGGAATAGATGACACCGTAGTGATAACACGCAGCAACAAACGCGCAAACATATATAACAACGGCATACGAACAAGAATTCTTGATTACGAGGAGGAACTGTGTGGCGGTGACAGGATAATGATAGTAAAAAACCACTACTTCAACAGTCCCGAAGCCAGCAAACCGATAGACGATACAGAGAAAAAACATCTCACCTTTATCGCCAACGGTGACATGGCTACTGTGTGCCGCGCACGACGCACAAGAGAGTTTTACGGTTTCCGCTTTGCAGACATCACGCTACGCTTTCCCGACTATGATGATGAGGAGATGCAACTGACGGCAGTGCTTGACACTCTGCAGAGCGAGGCACCAGCCATGACTGTAGAACAGAGACAGGCTCTGTATGACGGTGTGATGGCTGACTATATGGACTTACCTCACAAAGCTGACCGCCTCAAGGCTGTGAGGGACGACACCTATTACAATGCGCTGCAAATAAAATATGCCTATGCCATCACCTGCCACAAAGCACAGGGCGGTGGTTGGAGTCATGTGTATGTGGACCAAGGATACATGACCGATGACATGCTTACCCCCGACTATATACACTGGCTATACACAGCCATCACACGTGCAAAAGACGTGCTTTACCTCGTCAATTGGCCTGACACTCAGGTAGCTTCGGATACTTCCTTAACATACCGTCTAAACGCAGGCGCATAACGCCGAAGAAAGCCTCGCCGAAGATACCGCCGCTCATCTTGCTCACGCCCTCGCGACGGTTTACGAATATAACCGGCACCTCCTTCAGCTTGAAGCCTATCTTATATGCCGTGTATTTCATCTCTATCTGGAAGGCATAGCC
>DFLE01000051.1:0-30249 GCA_002373375.1 Prevotellaceae bacterium UBA3627 | reverse complement strand
TCTGGAAGGCATAGCCCTTGAAACGTATCTTGTCAAGCTCTATCGTCTCCAGCACACGGCGCTTGTAGCACTTGAAACCGGCAGTGGTATCGTGTATCTTGAAACCTGTGACTATGCGCACATACATTGAAGCGAAATAAGACATCAGCACACGACCTATAGGCCAGTTCACCACGTTCACTCCGCTGACATATCGTGAGCCGATGGCCACGTCATATCCCTCGTCGGCACACGCGCTGTAGAGGCGCGGCACGTCATTAGGGTCATGACTGAAGTCGGCGTCCATCTCAAACACATACTGATAGTCACGCTCCAGCGCCCACTTGAATCCTTTGATATAGGCAGTACCCAATCCCAGCTTACCTGAGCGTTCCTCTATAAACAGCTGTCCCTGAAACTCTGTATCTATAAGCCTGTGTACTATCTCAGCCGTGCCGTCAGGCGAGCCGTCGTCAATCACAAGTATGTGGAAAGCCTTCTCCAAGGCGAAGATGGCGCGTATTATCTTCTCAATATTTTCCTTCTCGTTATATGTCGGAATGATTATAACGCTGTCGCTTTGTCTCATCGTTTCTATTCGTCTGTTGTCTATGTTTCAGGACACAAAAGTACTAATTTTCATCGCATTGCACGAATATTTTCTTGATTATCTTTAATTTTTAAGATTATTTTGTATAAATACGCCCTGTAAAAAAGAAAATAGGCTGTCATTCACTTTGCCACCTCGCCATAATTTTGTAATTTTGCAGTCTTAATCATAGACTGTATAATGACGGCGACAGATATTAAAGACATAATGAAGGTGTATGCCCGCTCGGCTCAAGCCAAGGCGATGACAGCGATGCTGAAGGACAAGAAGCAACGTCATGCCGTAGTCAACGGACTGACACAGTCTGCCGCCGCCCTATATATAGCTGTCACAGCCAAGAGCGCCGGGCGTCCCCTCCTTATCATCATGCGCGATGCTGACGAGGCCGGATATATGTATCAGGACCTACACACCATGGTGGGCGACATCGTGAAATACCTCCCGTCATCATACAAACGCGCCGTGAAGTTCGGACAACGTGACGCATCAAGCGAGATACTGCGCACCGAGATACTCTCTGAACTGGCGTCACCGTCTTCCGCTCCCTTGATAGTGACCTACCCCTCCGCACTTGCAGAGATGGTGATATCCAAGGAAAACATTGTGGAGAGTTCCATCAACATACAGCGTGGACAGACAGTACAGATGAGCCAGGTGGTAAGACAACTGCGCGAACTGGGGTTCTGCGAATGCGACTATGTATATGAGCCGGGACAGTTTGCCGTACGCGGCAGCATCCTCGACGTCTATTCTTATTCATGCGAATATCCTTATAGGTTAGACTTCTTCGGTGACGAGATAGACACCCTGCGCACATTCGACGTAGAGACACAGTTGTCATCAGACCGTCTTGACAACGCCACGATAATGCCTGAGGTGGCTGCCACCAAGACAGAGAAGGTACCGCTGCCCGACCTGTTGCCCGACGACACCGTCATCATAACCCATGACAAGGCTTTTGTCATCGATGACATCGACTTCATCTACAAGGAGGGATTTACCAATGCCGCCAAGACTGACAGGCTCTCTGGCGTAACCGAGGCAGAGAAGGCTGACGTGATGCGTGAACTCACACGCGAGCTCAACCTATGTAAGGCATCACGTTTCGAGAAAAGCATTGAGAGGTTCAAGACCATAGAACTTACCGGCGGCAGGGCTACGCCTGCCAATGCCACACACCTCACCCTGTCCACCACGCCCCAGCCTCTTTTTCATAAGAACTTTGAGTTACTGGCACAGACGATAGATGACTACCAACTGAAAGGATACAAGACTTGCATCCTCTCAGACAGCGACAAGCAGCATGAGCGCCTGTCCGTAATCCTTGACGAGAAGAAGGTCACTTTCTCGGCTGTCAAGGGTACTCTGCACGAGGGATTCATTGACAATGACCTGCAGATGGTGCTGTTTACCGACCACCAGATATTTGAGCGTTTCCACAAATATCAGCTGAAGGCTGAGACCACCAAGCGCGGCAAGGCGGCTCTCACCATGAAGGAGTTGCAGGAGATGGAGCCGGGAGACTATATAGTGCACGTGGACTTTGGTATTGGTAAGTTTGGTGGACTGGTACGCATACCTACCGTCTCTCCCTCAGGCGAGCAGAGTTATCAGGAGGTGATACGCATCATCTACCAGAAGAACGACAAGGTAGATGTGTCTATACACTCTCTTTACAAGATAAGCAAATACCGCCGCGCCGATACCGGCGAGCCGCCACGCCTGTCAACCCTCGGCACCGGCGCATGGGAGCGCATAAAGGAGAAGGCGAAGAAACGCATCAAGGACATAGCGCGCGACCTTATCAAGCTATATGCCAAGCGCCGCCATGAGAAGGGCTTTGCCTTCTCTCCCGATTCGTTCATGCAGCACCAGCTTGAGGGCTCTTTCCTTTATGAGGATACACCCGACCAGATGCGCGCCACACAAGACGTGAAGCACGACATGGAGGCTGCCCGTCCTATGGACAGGCTCGTATGTGGCGACGTGGGCTTCGGCAAGACGGAGGTGGCTATACGCGCAGCCTTCAAGGCGGCGTGCGACTCTAAGCAAGTGGCTGTGCTTGTGCCTACCACGGTGCTGGCATTCCAACACTATAAGACGTTCTGCAAACGACTGGACGGACTGCCTGTGCGTGTGGACTACCTGTCACGCGCCCGAACCACGAAGCAGGCAAAACAGGTTATAGAGGACCTCGCCGCCGGCAAGGTTGACATACTCGTAGGCACACACCGCATGTTGTCGAAGACCGTGAAGTGGCATGACCTCAGTCTGCTCATCATTGATGAGGAACAGAAGTTTGGCGTGTCAACCAAGGAGAAGTTGCGCCAACTGAAGACTAACGTGGACACCCTGACCATGTCAGCCACGCCGATACCGCGCACCCTGCAGTTCTCGCTGATGGGAGCGCGCGACATGAGCATCATGCGTACTCCACCACCTAACCGCCAGCCTATTGACACTCAGGTAACGACCTTCTCTCCTGAACTGGTGGCTGACGCCATCAACTTTGAGATGAGCCGTGACGGACAGGTATATTTCGTTTGTAACCGCATCGCCACGCTCGACAAGATGAAAACCATCATAGAGCACCATGTGAAGGACTGCCGCATAGCCGTAGGTCACGGGCAGATGCCTCCTGAGCAGTTGGAAAAGGTGGTGATGGGATTCATCAACCACGACTATGATGTGCTGCTCTCTACTACCATCGTGGAGAACGGTATAGACATTCCTAACGCCAACACCATAATAATAAACGACGCCGACCACTTCGGACTCTCTGACCTACACCAGATGCGCGGTCGTGTAGGACGCTCCAACCGTAAGGCTTTCTGCTACCTGCTGGCACCGCCGCTGAGCTATCTGCCTACAGAGAGCCGCCGCAGGCTTGAGGCTCTGGAGACATTCTCCGACCTCGGCTCGGGCTTCGCCCTTGCCATGCAGGACCTTGACATACGCGGAGCAGGCAACCTGCTGGGTGCAGAGCAATCGGGATTCATGGAGGACTTGGGATATGAGACCTACCAGAAGATACTGTCACAGGCGGTCAACGAACTGAAGAATGATGAGTTCCAAGACCTCTACAGGGAGCAGATAAGCGAGGGCGAGAACCTCACCGGCGATGACTTCGTAGATGACTGCACAGTGGAGAGCGACCTCGCCATGTATTTCCCTGATACCTATGTTCCCGGCTCAAGCGAACGTATGATTCTATACCGTGAGCTTGACAACATCGAGACCGACCAAGACCTTGAGGCTTACCGCAAGCGTATGGAGGACAGGTTCGGTCCTGTGCCCACCGAGGGCGAGGAACTCATGATGGTGGTGATACTGCGCAGGCTCGGCCGCCGACTGGGTTGCGAGAAGCTGGTGCTGAAACAGCACATCATGAAGATGCAGTTTGTTTCTAACAATGACAGCGCTTTCTACCAAAGCCCATTCTTCGACTCCATCCTCAACTATGTGAGTCGTCACGCACGCCTCTGTGACATCAAAGAGGTGAAGGGACAAAACGTGCTTATCGTCAAGAGCGTTCCAAGCGTGAAGGAGGCAGTAGGTATACTGAGAAAGATGATGCCGGAGACGATTAACAATGCATCGCTCGGCACGCAGTGACGCTTTTATAAAGGCCGTAGGCCGACTAAAAGAACTCATAATTCAAAACTCATAACTCATAACTAACGACTATGTTGAAGAGACTATCTACTTTACTCACAATCTGTCTGCTCACACTCACTGGGGCGCAGGCAGTAAACCCTCAGAAGGGAAAGTATTTCCTATATTGCCACATGAGCGACCGCGGACAGTGGACTGCCTTCGCAGTCAGCAAGGACGCAGAGAACTGGCAGGACATCATAGGGGGTGACAGCATCTTCTCCTCCGCCGAACTGGCAGGCATCGAGGGCGGCACACGCGATGCATACATCTGCCGCAGCCACGACTGCAAACGCTACCTCATGGTGACAACTGACATGAACAATTCTAAGACCAAGGCATTGGGCAAGAAGGAGGCGTGGGACAACTATGGCATCAACCTGCTCACCTCTGACGACCTCATACACTGGAAGTCAACCACCTTTGACTACCGCAAGGGCACATCCATATTCCTCGACCCCGAGGCAAAGAGCGTTTACAACGACTGGTCAACCATCAACCGCGTGTGGGCTCCGCAGATATTCTGGGATGAGACCTACCTGTGGCCTGACGGTAAGAAGGGCGGCTACTTCATCTACTACTCCATGTGGAACCGCGCCGAGGAGAAGTATGACCGTATGTATTACAGCTACGCCGATGAGACGTTTACCAAACTGACACAGCCGCAGCCGCTCTTCGACTGGGGCTATGCCACCATCGACGCCGACATCAACTACGTGCCTGCAGACGGTCTCTTCCACATGATGATAAAGAAAGAGGGCGGACAGCCGGGACTCTTCACCGCCACTGCATCCAAACTCACCGGTCCGTGGAGCGAGCCTGTGGCCGATGACTACGTGAACTTCGAGGGCAAGAAGAAGTGTGAGGGCGTGTCAGCCTTTCAGGTGCCTGGAGAGGACGGATGGCGCATAGCCTACATAGAGTACTCTTCACGCCCAAGGAACTACCGCATCTGCCATGCCGACAAGTTCATGCGCAACTTCCGCTCACCTGAGAACATAAAGGGAGTGACGGCGCCGCAGCACGGCTCATTCATGCGTATCACGAAGAAGGAATACAAGCGTCTGCTGAAACTGAACAAAAGGAAATAAGTTTCTCAGAATAGCAGTCCCGAGGCCACACTGTAATATATGATATACATTCTGCTCGCATATTTCGCCCTGCTGCTTATGGTCAGCAGGATGATAAAGAGGAAAGACACCGCCACCGCCTTTTTCCGCGGTGAGCGGCAGTCACCGTGGTATATGGTGGCCTTTGGCATGATAGGCGCCAGCATCTCCGGCGTGTCATTCGTAAGCGTGCCGGGCATGGTGCTCCATTCCGGTTTCACCTACCTTGAGGTATGCGCAGGCTTCATAGGCGGTTACTTTGTAGTGGCATACGTGCTGCTGCCCATCTACTATAAGCATAACGTCACTACCATATACACCTACCTCCGACGCATCAGCGACGAGGCTTGTAAGACAGGCTCTGCCTTCTTCGTCATATCCAAGTTGCTGGGAGCGGCGGCCAAGTTCTATGTGCCGTGCTTCATCATCAGCAGGGTGGCAGACTGTGACTTCACCATCACCGTATGCCTTATGCTGTTCCTCGTGTGGCTCTACACACGCAGGGGAGGTATAAAGACATTGGTATGGACTGACACCGTACAAACACTGTGCATGATAGTATGCCTCGCGCTGCTCATTATCAGCATAGGCCCGGATATATGGCCCACCCTGCCCCACTCCCTCGGCAAGACGGGCTACACATGGCAGCCCGGAGGCTTCGCACTGCGCTTCCTCTCTGGCGTGTTCATCGTGATAGTGATGACAGGCCTTGACCAGGACATGATGCAGAAGAACCTCACCTGCCGCACGCTGCGCGACGCACAGAAGGATATGTGTACCTATGGCTTCGCCTTCCTGCCCGTAAACGCCCTCTTCATGCTGTTAGGCGTGATGCTTATCGGTGTATATAACAGTCAGGGCACGCCGCTGCCTGACAATCCCGACGACCTGCTGACACTCTACTGCCTGCGCACAGGCGGCATAACGCTGACGCTCTTCGTGCTCGGCGTAGTGGCTACGTCATTCTCCACCGTTGACAGTGCCATCACCGCACTCACCACCACCGTCTGCGTGGACTTCCTGTCCTCCGACGGTAAGGGCGGCAAACGACCGTCCGTAGGTCTCGTTCACTTGTTCATGACACTGCTGGTGGCCATCTGCTGCATACTGTTCCACCACTTCAATACCACGTCACTGATAGACGCAGTATATATACTCGTAAGCTACACCTACGGTCCGTTGCTCGGTCTTTTCGCCTATGCCATGACCCACAAGCCACGGCAGCGCAAGAGGGACGGCAGCGCGCTGGTGTGCATACTCTCGCCCCTGTTATGCTTAGTGCTCAACCATGTTGTCACCACATACTCTGACTACCGTTTCGGCTATGAGATGCTGCTTATCAACGGCCTCATCACCTATACAGGATTGTGGATTACCGGGAAACTAAGTGGCAAGACTGACAAATACTAAAGATTAAGCACACATCAATAATTTCAGCAAGCAGTATTATCATAGTCCATTGAAACCAAGATGGAACAGATGGACACAGATGGTATCGTTCACCTTAAAATGTAGTAGATAACTTTGGTCTTTGTTGTATACTACTGAAGAACCAGAAATTCGTCTAAATCCGTTGTCGAAAAAATAATCAATGTAATCCCGGTAATCTGTGGTCGGTTAATCCATGTCATCTGTGGAAGAACTACTCTATAATCCACTTGTCTATGGTGCGGGTCTCCTTGGAGAAGTTCACACCTATTATATAGGTTTTAGCCCCTCCCCAGCCATTGCTGATAGTGAGGGAGTCGCCGAAGAACTGCAGCTGATAGTTCTTGTCTTTTATCTGTTGCAGTGCCTCCTCGGCTGTGCCGTCAAGCTTGAACTCCATGATGTAGCGGTACTGCGGTGTCTCTACCAGCAGGTCTATGCGTCCGTCGCTGGTGTGGTATTCCGTCTGTGAGTAGAAACCCATCATCTTGAACACCACCCACATCATATTCTGGAAATGGTTTTCCTTGTCACCCTTCACACTGTCGTATGGCGCACTGGCGAAAAGTGATTTCAGTCGGCTCAGGAACTGCTCGGCATTGCCTTCCCTGACGTCTGACGTGAAGCTCCTTATGTCAAATACCGACCTTTCCTCCCTGTTGTCAAGATAGAACGGTGCAAGGTACTTTATGAAGCCTTCTTCCACCTCTTGGTTCGGGAAACCCAGTCTGTACATCTGGAACTCTTTGTCATATCCTTTGATGGTGAGGTAGCCGCTCTGGTATATCACTGGTATAGGGTTGGTGGACTCTGCATCTATACTGTTCAGCACATCTGCGGTGACCTCTGACGTTGCCATGTCCTCGAGGTCGTAGTAGTGGCGGCGCAACAGTTCTACGAGGTATGTCGGTGTGCCGGTCTCAAACCAGTAGCTGCCGAAACTCTGTTTCTTGAATGTGCTGAGTACGCTGAACGGGTTATATATGCCTGGGGCATCTTCACAAAAGTGGTAGCCGTCGTACATCTTACGGAGTTTCTCTATACATTCCTCTCGCGTCATCCTGGCTCGCTGTGCCAATGTGCCTATCTGCTCACTGAAACATGTAAGCAGTTCCTGCTCTGTTATGCCGCAGATGTCATGATAGCCATAGTCAAGGGATATGTCCTCAAGGTTGTTTAGGTCGCTGAACACGCTGACCTTGCCGAACTTCGTAACTCCGGTGAGCATGGCGAACTTGATGCAGCCGTCCATGGACTTCAGTGCTCCGTAGAAGCCTTTCAACGTGCCGCGATACTCTTCTTGTAGTTCTTTGTTTCCTATGGCTTGCAGCAGTGGCTTGTCGTATTCGTCCACGAGGATTACCACGCGCTGGCCGGTCTTCTCGTAGGCGCGCTTTATTATTCCCTCAAAACGTATGCCGAAGGTATTCTCCCATTCTTCCCTGCCATATAGTTTCTCGTTTTCTGAAAGGAATGAGTTGAGTTTGCCTTCAAGTTTCTCCTTGCTGTCATACTTCTCCGTATTCAAGTCAAGGTGCATCACTGGGTGCACTGCCCAGTCCCAATCTTCCTTCTGGTCTATCGCCAGTCCCTTGAACAACTCGCGTTTGCCAAGAAACAACGACTTTATCGTTGATAAAAGCAATGACTTACCGAAGCGGCGCGGACGGGACAGGAAGTAGTAACGTCCCTCCGAGACGAGGCGATAAACGTGTTCCGTCTTGTCAACGTAGAGGTAGCCGTCCTTACGGAGGCTCTCAAAGTCTTGTATGCCAATAGGAAGTTTCATATCTTGGTCGTTTAGTCGTTTGGTCGTTTGGGAATATCAGGCAACAAACCCTCATCCTTCATCCATCACCCTTATTCCATTTGCAAAGTTACACTTTTTCCGTGAAACAACTGCTTTTTGCCATCATAAAAATATATAATTTAACAAGAAACGGTGTCATGACGCTATGCATGACACCGTTTCTTTTATTTATTCACAGATTATAATCTGATATTTTGCTCACTTCGCTTTTGCTAATGGTGCATCATTCTGAGACAGATAGGAGTCAAGGATAAAGGCTGAATTAAGTCGATGCCTGACGCAAAAATCCTATAATCCCAAAATCCGTAGAGGCAGATACAGACAGAAAATGTATTTCTAAGGATTATAGGATTCAAGGATTTTGCAATGCTGAAGAACCGAAAATATAACAATCCCAAAATCCTAAAATCCATAGACAAAAGAAAAGTATTCTAAGGATTCAAGGATTTAAGGAATTCAAACTACAGAAGAAGCAAAAAACAACTATCCTGAAATCCCAAAATCCGTAGATGGAACGAACTACATAGAATAGGACATTTTTGTCATTGCTTGATTAAAATCATGTCAACGAAAAAACGTAAAATAGAAGAAAAAGAGGCATAAAAAACAATAAGGGGACGCGAAAAATCGACTTTTCGCGCCCCCTTTTTCGTGAAAGCTATCACTTTACGATGTGAAAGCATAGCTTTTAGAGTGTCATTCGATAGCTTTTACACCATGAAAGCATAGCTTTTACAGGGCAAAAACTACCGTTTTTTTATGCTTTTTTATATCCTACTACTGATTATCAAGCAGTTACAACCATCCGCAGATTTCGCTGTACGCGACCAGCGGGAAATAATTTTGAAATATCGCAAGCACGAGGCGTTAACGGAAGGATGCAAATAGGACATTTTAGCGATTTGGCCTTTTTCCGCCTTACAGGAAAGCTACTGTGAGTCCTGCCATCACGATAGAGACCATAGACATCAGTTTGATGAGGATGTTGAGCGACGGACCAGACGTATCCTTGAACGGATCGCCTACGGTGTCGCCTACCACGGTGGCCTTGTGGCACTC
This sequence comes from Prevotellaceae bacterium UBA3627, assembly GCA_002373375.1. GTDB lineage: Bacteria > Bacteroidota > Bacteroidia > Bacteroidales > Bacteroidaceae > Prevotella. The sequence continues at coordinate 20,600 of DFLE01000051.1, read as the reverse complement.
AGAGCCCTTGCCACCGAAGTTGCCTTCCTCTACCATCTTCTTGGCATTGTCCCACGCACCACCGGCGTTACTCATGAAGATAGCCAGCGTGAAGCCTGCTGCCAGTCCGCCTACGAGCAGTCCCAGTACACCAGCCACGCCGAGCAATACGCCCACGAGGATAGGTATGATGATGGCGAGCAGCGATGGGAATATCATCTCGCGCTGGGCAGAGCGTGTGGAAATCTCCACGCAACGGCCGTAGTCAGGCGTAGCCTTACCCTCAAGTATGCCGGCAATCTCACGGAACTGACGGCGCACCTCCTTCACCATGTCCTCAGCGGCACGGCCTACGGCACCCATGGTGATGCCAGAGAAGAGGAATGCAGCCATAGCACCAATGAACACACCCACGATAACCTTCGGGTTCATGAGGTTCACCTGGAAGTAGTTCATGAAGGCCGGTATGTCTTGTATCTGTGTAAGTATATCTGCCATGTGCTGGTCGCCGGCAGATGCCAGTCGCTGCACTGCCTCCTTTATCTCCTCTATGTAAGAGGCGAGCAGAGCCAATGCTGTCAAGGCTGCAGAGCCGATAGCGAATCCCTTGCCGGTAGCGGCGGTGGTGTTGCCCAGTGCGTCAAGAGCGTCGGTACGCTTGCGCACCTCCTCACCCAGTTCGCTCATCTCGGCATTGCCGCCGGCGTTGTCGGCTATCGGACCGTAAGCGTCTGTTGCCAGTGTGATGCCCAAGGTAGAGAGCATACCCACGGCAGCTATACCCACGCCATATAGACCTTTGGACAGAGCCTGTGCGTTGACGTCAAGGTCAAAGCCGTTGGCACAGAGGTAGCTCAGCATGATAGCCACAGAGATGGTCACCACAGGTATCATGGTAGATATCATACCCGTACCCACACCTTTTATTATGACGGTGGCGGCACCGGTCTGTGACGCTGCGCTTATCTCCTGTGTTGGCTTGTAAGAGTGTGAGGTATAATACTCCGTTGCCTGACCTATGATGACACCAGCCAACAGACCTACAATAACGGAGCAAGAGATGTATATCCAGTTCTCTATGCCAAGCAGGTAGAGTATGGCAAACGTAGCCACTGCAATGAGGCATGCGCTGACGTTAGTGCCAAGGCCCAGTGAGTGGAGCAGTTGCTTCATGCCTGCGCCCTCCTCAGTGCGTACGAGGAAGATGCCGAAGAGTGAGAGGAATATGCCCACTGCTGCTATTATCATAGGTGCTATGACATACTGCAGCTGCATCTGTGTACCCAGGTAAGCCGTGGCACCCAACGCTGCTGTTGACAGTATTGAGCCGCAATAACTCTCATAGAGGTCGGCGCCCATGCCAGCCACGTCACCTACGTTGTCGCCTACGTTGTCAGCTATGGTGGCAGGGTTGCGAGGGTCATCCTCAGGGATGTCAGCCTCCACCTTGCCCACGATGTCGGCACCCACATCGGCAGCCTTGGTGTATATGCCGCCGCCCACACGTGCGAAGAGTGCCTGAGTGGAAGCACCCATACCAAATGTCAGCATGGTGGTGGTGATGGTAATAAGGCTGTCAACGCCTGCCATATTGAGCACCACGAACCAGATGGCGATATCGAGCAGTCCGAGACCTACCACGGTAAGTCCCATTACGGCACCTGAACGGAAAGCCACCTTCAGTCCGGCGTTGAGGCTCTGACGTGCTGCGTTGGCTGTACGTGCAGAGGCGTATGTGGCTGTCTTCATACCGAAGAAACCTGCCAAACCAGAGAACAGACCACCAGTAAGGAATGCGAACGGCACCCATGGGTTCTGCAACTGGAAGCCGTAAGCCATGATGGCGAAGATAACGGCGAGGATTATAAATACTATGGTTACCACCTTGTACTGCTGCTTGAGGTATGCCATGGCGCCCTTGCGCACGTGCAGGGCTATCTCTTTCATGCGGTCAGTACCCTCATCTGCCTTCTTCATCTGAAGGTAGAAATAAAGTGCCATGCCCAGCGCTACCAGTGACGCTACGGGCACGAGCCAGAATACAGAAGGAATGTTTTGCATAAGCAAGTTATGAGTTATGAGTTATGAGTTATGAGTTATGAGTTACAAGTTGAACGCAGCCAACTCATCGCTCGGCACGCAGTGACGCTTGCCTGAGCAAGAACTCATAATTCAAAAATTGTTTGTCACTATTTTTTCAGTTTACTCCAAATCCACAATACGAGGGCAGCACCCACCGTAGCGGTAATCAGCGCACCCAGCCATGAAGGCGCACCGCCCATGTTGATGCCGAGGATTCCGAAGAGCCAGCCACCTACGAAACCACCTACTACACCGAGCAGAAGATTGATGAGACAGCCGTTGCCACTCTGGTTTGTCAACTTGCCGGCAATAGCTCCGGCGAGAATTCCAATGATAATACTGACAATAAGATCAATCATAGTTAGTATAGAATTAAAGATTAAATAATAATTTGGTCATTCGAACCCCACCCCGTCCCTCCCAAGGGAAGGGAGATGCGAAGCGGGGGGGATTGAGCCATTATGGGCTTCTCGTCATTTGGTCACCCTCCCCTTGGGAGGGCCGGGATGGGGTCTTACCACGATGACGTAATAAGATACAACACTACATTGAACAGCAGGAACTCCACCAGCATTATTGCTGGCACGCCTACCACGAACAGACGGTGCTTGGTCTTATGACGCAAGCCCCACATTCCAGCCAGCGCCCCTACTCCACCAAAGGCAGCCACCAAGCCCAGCAAGGCTCTCTCGCTGATGCGCCATCCTCCGTGCTGCGACTGCCACTTGTCATAGCCGTATATCACGAAAGTGACGACGTTGATGACTATAAGGTATATTAAAATTGTCTTCATCTGTAACGGCAAAGTTACGAAAAAACAATATAAACGCCAAATTTTGTCTGTGCTTTTTTACTCTGCGCATCACTGCGCTGACCGCCTCATGTACTCAGAAGGAGTAACGCCATACTCTGCCTTGAAGTTCTCAGAGAAACGCTTGGGCGAGCTGTAACCTACGGCATAGGCTATCTCTGACACCTGCATCTGCGAGCGCTCAAGCAACTGACACGCACGTTTCAACCTTATGGAGCGCATAAAGTCATGAGGACTCTGTCCAGTGATGTTCATCATCTTCTTATACAGGTTGGCACGAGACATGCTGAGGTCTGAGCTCAGCTGCTCCACGCTGTAGTCGCTGTCGGCCATGTGTTCCTCCACCAACGTCAGCGCCTTCTGCACGAACTGCTCGTCAAGCGGAGTGATGGTTATCTCTGAGGGGTTGACCTCCACCTTCTTACGGAACATCTCGTGGCTCTGCTGCTGCCACTCTATAAACTTGTCTATGCGCAGCAAGAGGTGCTCCATATTGAAGGGTTTGGTGAGATAGTCGTCGGCACCCAGTTTCAGTCCGCTGACAATGTCGCGGTCTGTCTGCTTGGCGGTGAGCATGATGACTGGTATATGAGACAGTTGGATGTCAGTCTTTACGCGTCTGGTCAGTTCCATACCGTCCATGCGCGGCATCATGATATCGGTGACTATCAGCGTCACCTCATTAGCCTTCAAGCGCTCCAGCGCCTCCACGCCGTCAGGAGCCTCAAGTATCTCATAGTGTTTGCCGGCATACGCGGTGCGCAGACTGTCAACGATGAACGTGCGCAAGTCATTGTTGTCATCCACCACGAGTATGCACTGCTTTACGTCATCAACCCTCACTGGAGCTGCAAGGGCATCGGCATCCGGTTGACGCTGCACGTCTTCCTGTCCGCCCTCCTGCACGTTCTCCTGTCGGTCTATCACCAATGTGAACACAGCGCCCTGCGGCTCATTGTCGGTAACGGTGATGGTGCCGCCATGCATACGCACATATTCACTTACGATATGCAAGCCTATGCCACTGCCAGCCTTGGCATCATCGGTACGCACCTGATAGAAGCGTTGGAAGATGCGAGACTTGTCGGCATCGCTCACGCCACAGCCAGTGTCGGCAACGGAGATACGCAATTGCTGGTCTGCAGCCAACGTCACCTTTACGCTGCCGCCGTCGGGAGTGTACTTCAGCGCATTGGACAGCAGGTTATACATTATCTTATTCAGTTTCTCAGCGTCAACAGTGAAGTACAGGTGTTCACGCTGCGACTCGTAACTAAGGGCTATCCCCCTCTCCTTGGCATAGTCTTGGAATGACAGGCAGATATTACCTACATACTGTGCCACGTCAATGGACTGCAGAGTCAGTTTCTCCGCTCCTACGTCAAGGCGGCGGAAGTCAAGCAACGTGCTGACCTGATTATACAACAGTTCTGCGTTACGATATACCATCCTCAGCTTGTCCCTCAGTTTGGTATTGTCTTGCCCTGTAAGCTCGGCGATGATGGTCTGCAGCGGACTGATGATGAGCGTCAGCGGCGTACGCAGGTCATGGCTTATATTAGTGAAGAAACGCAGTTTCATCTCAGACAGCTGTGCCTGCTGTGCCTGCTCCATCTGTCGGCGCTGTTCCTCTATACGACGGTGGTGACGGTTATGCACGAAGCGATATATCATATATATAGCCACACCTGCCAACAGCAAGTAGAACAGTTGCATCCACCAAGACAGGTAGAACGGCGGCGACACCTTTATGCGCAGCGTCGTCACCTCGCCCCAGTTGCCATTCTCGTCAGCCGCCTTCACCTCAAGGGTGTATGAGCCGTGAGTGAGGGAGAAGAACTCTATCTTGTTCTTGTCGGTATATACCCAGTCCTTACCGAGCTCCTTGACACGGTAAGCATAGAGCACCCTGCCAGCACTTGACAAGTCGCCGGTGAAAAAGCGCAGCACTATCTGGTAATCATCATACGCGAGCCGCAACACTTCAGAGTCGACAGGCACCGTACGTCCGCCCACCGTCACCTCTGACAACGTGAGCTTCGGACGGCTCTTGTTGGAATACATCACCTGAGGCGAGATGCGGGTATAGCCGTCACTGCCGCCCATCAGCACGTCGCCCTGAGGACTCAGCGTGGCAGCGAAGGTGTTGAAATAGTCATTATACAATCCCTCGTTGCCATAGAAGTTATGAGTGACATAACCGTCCTTTGACATCTGTACGCACGACAAACCATGGCTGGTGCTCAGCCACATATTGCCCTGCTTATCCTGTACTATGCTTTTTACATTATTGTCAAAGAGTCCGTTGGTGTCGTCAATGTATGATATGCTGTCTTTCTTTATATCAAGCACACTCACACCAGTGGCGTGGGCCACCCACAGAGCATCGCGGCTGCGGTCATAACACAACGACACCACCGCGGGCTGCAACAGTTTCTGCGTACCCTTGCGGTTGCCAGTAAGGCAGCGTGACTTCTTGCTGTCTGTATCATATACCCACACGCCGTAATACGAACCGATATACATGGTGTGGCGGCCATCAAAGGCAAGCGACAGACCTTGTATGGACTGCTTGCCCATCATAACGGTCTCTGCACGCCCGGTAACGGGGGAGAAGACCGACAGCTGACCAAATCCTGACGCTATCCACACCTTGTTATGGTTATCCTCTGCCAACTGCCATACGGCATCGTTGGTCAGTGCGCCACCCTCACGTGTGTATATATTCTCTACGGAGGAGCCGCGCATCTTATACAGTCCGCCGTTATATGTGCCTACCCACACTGTGCCGTCATGGGTTTCGAGGAGTGACGATATGGTAATATCGGGCAATGCAGCCTTGACGTATGTATTGTCACTATGCTCTATATATACACCGCCGCCGTCAGTACCCAGCCACAGGTTGCCGTGGCGGTCATACATCATGGTACTGATATCGCCGAAGTGACGGCCGCCGCTTTGGAACAATGCGCGGCGCGAGTAACTGTATGACACGCCCGACTTAAAATGTCCAAGCCACATGGTGCCGTGACGGTCTGAGGTGATGCACGTCACATTGTCTGAGGCTATGGAGGTGGCATCATTACGGTCATTACGCAGATGTTCCGTGCTGTTTTTCTGCTTGTCATACACGAACACGCCGTTATGGTCGGTTGCCACCCAAAGGCGACCTCTGCCATCGTCATAGATGTCACGTATGGCATTGGAACCTCCGCCATGGGGAATGTCCAGCTGGACACCCTTGTAGTGATAGATGCCCTCATTGACTGTAGAGTATATCCACAGGGAGTTCTCTGAGTCCACATACAGGCGCAGGTGCTTGCCTCTCATGTTCGCTGGCAGTGCAACAGGCGCTATGCCACCCGTCTTGGCGAGGAAACGCCATACCCTCTGCTCATCACACAGGTACAAGCCCTCGGCACAGTCAACGATATGCCACTGACTACCCTTCATGCTCAGCTTCACCTTCCACTGACGGTTCTCGCCTGTCTTACAATTGTGGTAACACACCTTGCCGTCGCCGGCAAACCACAGGTTACCCCATCCGTCAACAGTCATGGCACTCTCTGCCGAGACATTGAGGCCCAGGGACTTCAGGTATTGCCGGTTGTCGGCATGAAAGGTCTGGCTGCGCATATCATAGCGGACCATGCCGTTGTCATACCTTATCCATATATTACCGGCGGCATCCTCTCGCAAACTGTGTATGTTGGCTGCCGGAAGCGTACGCTCCACATCGAAATAGCGGAACACGCTGACATCATAGCCGTCATAACGGTTCAGTCCCATAGACGTACCTACCCACAACATGCCACGACTGTCAACCAGCATAGTGTTGACAGTATTGCTTGACAATCCCTGCTTTACTCCCAGATTATGAAAAGAAAAAGCTGCTGCCCTGAGCCCGCCAAATGATGTGAGAGCACAGAGCAACAGCCATATTTTAAGACGTAATGTCATCTTCGTATGTTTATCAATAGTATTCCGCTTTGTTATATAACGCTGGTAATGCTGTGTTTATTGCATTATATCAGACGTTACTGCCCGTCATTCATTTCATCCATGTGCCGGCAGCTACGCCTGCGAGTATTCCATCCATGGCATTCTGACCTACGATGCTCTTAGATGCGCGGCCTATGATGGTAGATGAACCACTCTCCTTGCCCAGTCCGGCAACGTCGTTGGTGTCCCATGCGAATGCCACGATACCGTTGTTGGTGGCATACTCGTTGACACACTGGTAGAATGCCTTCACTGAAGCGTTATGCTTAGCCTGGTCGCCACCTGTGATGGTACGCTGCAGACCGGCATACTCGCCGATGATTACAGGGAAGCCCTTAGAGGTGAAAGCGGTCTTGAGGTTACCAAACTGCTCCTGTATGTAGCTTTCCTCACCCCATCCGGCGTTGTGGTCGGTGCTGTGGTTGCCATTGCCCCAGTAGTAGTAGGCATTGTCACCAGAAGCATCGAATGTGCCGCAGAACTGGCCTGGGTCATAGAAGTGTACCTCGACCATGAGTTTGCCGGCTTCCTCTGGCAATGAGCTTGCAGGCATGTAGTTTACGGTAGAAGCGATGTTTACGCTTGGACCCTGCACTACGAGTATGCGGTTGGCATTGTTGCCGCCAGTGGCACGTACAGCCTCAACGAAAGCCTTGTTATACTTCAAGAGTATCGGGGTGAGTGCCTCATGGCGAGAGCTGAAGAGGTTATATTCCTGGAAAGGCTCGTTAAGGCCGGCGAAGATGACGTGCTCGTCATAGCCCTTGAAGGCCTCTGCTATGCGTGTCCACAGGCTCTTCAGTGTGACAATCTTTGCGTTAACCTCATCATCGGTCATGGCGCGGAATGAAGAAGTGCTGCCAGTGAAGCCCTGCACCTCTATCCATCCACCGTCCCAGTGGTCATTGAGCACTACATAGAGGCCATCATTCACGCAGTAGTCAACGATCTGCTTTACGCGAGCCATCCACGCAGCATCTATCTGTGGGTTTGCCTCGGTGCCGCCGCTGACGTGACCGCATATCCATGAGCATGGTATGCGCACTGACTTGAAGCCGGCAGCCTTCACAGCATCAATGACTTCCTTGGTGGTCGTGGTTGGCTGCCAACCAGTCTCTGAGCCTGTGCCTCCGTTATTGTTGAAGAGGTTGTTGGCGTCGCACGCCTCCAGAGTATTGCCAAGGTTCCAACCCGGGTACATCAACTTTGCAATATCAGCTGCAGTTGCGGTAATACTGCTTGTTACACCCTGTTGGTTTATTGTAATTGTTTCTACTACGTCACCATAAGTTAAAGTAACAGATGCAGTACGCTCTACACTAATATTTTCTTCGACATTAAGTTGAATAATGCCATCAGCCATATTGGCACGTGTCTTGTCTAACAATGTTACCCATGAAACATTACTGTTTACAGTACCGTCCACATTTGTTTTCATAGCGACGGTTACAATACCTCCATCAGCATCTACTTCATAAGTGGTTTGTTCTACCAATAGGCCATCCTTGGCAGTTTGTGTAACAATAAACGTCTTTGTCTGATTACCTGCAATAACCTTAATCTCTGCTGTACGGTCTGACGTATCAGGATTAGGTTGCGCAGTTAACTTTACTGATGTATTACCTAACTGTGTGCGTGTACCAGCCTCTACCGTCAGCCATGAAGCTGTTGTTGTTACTGTAGGCTGTGAACTTGATTGTACAGTTACTTTGGCTGTACCGCCTGTCTTTGATATCAAAGATGGTACATTAACGACCTTTACATCTCCACTATATCCCTCTACTGTATCATCGTCTTTGCTGCAAGCCACCAACGTAAGTGATATGCAGAAAAACACTACTGCTAAATATAAGAATCTCTTCATAGACTTTCCTTTAACTTGTTTTTCAATTCTTTTTCTGATATATCTCCCCCTATTGATTTACCATTTCTGTCAAAAAGTCGCATTGACGGAATAGTTATAATCTTGTACTTCTCTATCAATGCAGATTGCAAGGTTTTATTATCATATACCGCGGTCCACGGCAATTCTTTCGCCACATTGCGCCATGCATCTGCATCCTCGCTCATACAAACCTGATATATCTGTAATCCCTGAGATGCAAACTGATCATATACCTCACGAAGCAATGCCTGATGAGGACTTTTAACCTGTGGTACTTCATACAGCACATCCATCAACACCACACTACCATGCATCTGCTCTATACTGCGCTCATTACCATTTGCATCCGTCAGCATCACTTCCGTGGTAGAGTCGACGAACTGTTCTGTCAATGCGCCTTTGGCTCTGGATGATGTTTTCTTATCACTACCAGCATTGCATGAACAGAAGAAGCACAACAGTATTAAGTATGTAAGCGGAAAGTAAGTGGCGCACTTACGCCACCCACTCCCCGCATTATGTGTATTGTTCATTATTCTTGATATATTCCAAGTATCGTAACTGTAGCGTCAGGATATGACGTATGTATTCCTGGTAAATCAATGTACCAGCAGTTTGCACCTGTAACAGTGGCAGGATAGGTTACAGTATAGACACCATTACCATTGATTTTCAAAGGCCTAGCGCCATACCAGTTCCAATTGCCATCACATATTTGTGAAGCTACATCGCAGGTGGCATCATCTGTTAAGCCTGCCACTTTGAACGTAACAGAGAGATACTGGTCTGCTTTTATCTGGCTTACATCCATGAATGGGTCATCCGTAGAACCAGAATCATCCCAAGGGTTGTAAGTATCAATACGCAGGTTTCCGTTATCCTCAAAGTCTCCTACTAATAGTTTTGAGTTATCAAAGTCAAGCTTCACACCTGGAAAATCCAAGACAATCTTCTTTATGGTAACATTGATATTCTCAGCACCTACCTTATCAGACAATCCAATAAGGTCATAATACCAACAGTTCACGCCAGAGCCATTGCCTATAATCTTGAATGAATACTCGCCATCGCCACTGATAGTAATCTTCTCTGTATCAAATGCCCAACTCCAATTACCGTCAGCAAAGCCACCAGAACCTGTTGTTGTAGCATCACCTATACCTGTTATCTCAAATACTACAGTGAGTGCCTCGCCAAACTTCAAATCTGAAGGATTAAAGCATGGATCGTCTGCTGAATTTGAACCATCCCAAGGATTGTAGAAAGCCAAACGATAATTGCCGTTACCCTCAAAATCGCCCTGTTTTAGTTTACTATTATCAAAAGCAAGCTCAGGTGCTGTCTCTGGCTTACGAACTGTACGTACAGACAAACCAAGACTACGTAATGACACACCTACAGTAGCCTCTGAACTTAAATGCAGCGTCTTAACATAGTTATTGTTTACTGTGCTTACTTCACCTGTCCAATAGAAACCCTCTGCAGCAGTCTGTATTACTTCTCCTTCGCGATAACCAGCAAAAGGTAAGAATATAGAGTTACCATTGGCAGCAGTAAAGCGTATGCCACCATCTTCTACAGTCTGTGTAGTTGACGCCAGCAACTCCTGAACCTGCGCCTCCGTTGGCGTTGAACTTTTCTTGTTTGACTCGCCTTCGATGTCTAATCCATTTACGATATCAGCTGCAGTTGCTGAGATATTCTCAGCTGTGTATGCGTTGATATCACTAGAATAGTTAAGACCTGATTGGTCACCATATCCAATGAAAGCACCAGCTTCGGTTTCGGTCTCAGCACCAATGTTACACTTTGCCCATAGTACAGACAAACCTAAGTCAACATATTCCATCACCTGTGCATCCATTGTGAAGCTCTGCACATTTCCCTTTACTATAGTGCTACCTATCTTTGTATAGGCGGTATAGTAATAAGTCTTGCCAGGTAACAGTCCGCTGACTTCCTTTGAGAAAGAAGCGTCCTCGGTCTCCACAGGTATTGTAACATTATTACCTGTAGCATCTTCAGTGTCAGACACGATGAAGCCACACTCTACATTAGAGAGAATATCATCTGCATCTGCAACCTTACCAAGCAGCGTAACCTTTGTTGCGCTTTTACCTTCTACTTCAAGAGTCGTCACAGTAGAGTTGGTACAAGTAAAACTCTTCGTCGTACCATATTTAGTCACTTTGCCTTGCAATGTAACAAATTGTGCATAGTAATATGTCTTGCCAACAGTGAGTCCCTTAATCTCACTCGTTACCGTACCATTATCATTGATAGTACCATTAACCTTTGTGCCACCTTGTACCCCAGCTTCCGTATCTGCATATACTACACCTACGGTATAAGATGAGGCATTCACCTCCGAAAGGTCTTTCACCGTGCCTGTGGTAACAGCGGAATAGGCTGTTGTAACAGCATCGCCAGTGGTAACTTCTGATATAATATCGCCAACAGCAGGACTATAGTCCATCTCGTCGCTACACGCTGTGAGGCATAATCCCACAAGCAGTGCTAATGATTTAACAATATACTTTTTCATACGTCTTAATCCATCATTATTGAGTTAATAGTTACAGTCACACCCGTAAGTTTGTGATCTACCATATTCTCGTTAAGGTTGAAATCTGGCAATTGTGACTGAGCATTATTTGCGTCAATACAGAATACAAGGTTCTCAGTAGCAGGTGACTTCGCGGTAACAGTAACGGTGTATGTACCATCACCCTTGAACTTAAAGTCATTTACTCCAGATTTAGGTTCCCACAATTCTGCACCGCTAATCATCACATATGCATCTACTTCATTATCAAATGTTCCTAAGCCGCTTACTGTGAAGTTGATTACCATCTGTTTCTTAAAGAATATCTCATTAGAATTTACAGGAGGATTATCAGCCGTACCTGAGCCCCAGCAGTTAAATATTTCTATACGGAAGTTTCCTTTACCTTCAATGTCACCATAATGTAGCAATGAACTATTACAAGCAACGGCACGTGACTCTTGTCCACCAGCAACAAACTTTGTAATATGGTAAGTAAGGTATTCATAAGCATTTCCTTGTGCATCATACTGCTTTGAACCTATGTATATGTCAGTGATATCACCCGTTAGAGGATCTACATCATAGTTTATAACCTGTAGTTCATTCTTCTTGTTACCAAACTTCAAATCACTATTAGCTGCAACATTGAACCAAGGAAGTGATGCCCCACTGAATGTCATCTTACCATTATCGTCAAGGCTATAAGTCAAGGTCGTTGTATTGCCAGAAGGGTCTGTCAATTCAAGTGACTTCGTAGAAGAATTAAACTTAAAGATAACGTCAGATAAATCAATTTGTCCATAATCTTCTGCACTACGTCCGATTGCACTACCGTTGAGCGTATTCCATGCTATTGGTTCTGTATCAGCAAACATATATGTTGTTGTTAGCTGATTGAATGGCTCAAAGTAGTCGTTAAATGTGCGATTCAATGTTACATCGTCGCTCCAACAACTCTGACACTGAGCATTATTTGAGAACGTCAGCTTTCCACAGGCATTACACCTATACTGATGTTTCAGATGAATCGTATTATCTACAGTTGGTTGATAGTTATCTGCCCATTCTTTTGTTACGTAGTTGAATACTTCAATCCATTCACCACCCCAACTACCTGGGATACGCGTATATGCAACACGCATATGGTTTTCATCTATTTCCACTATCTGCATATTCTGGCGCCATGTATCTCTACGTTCTGTCCATCCGTCTGGGTGCATCAAATCTGCATCAACAAGGGTCAGAGTGAGCAAATCCTCATTCAAGTTAAAAAGACCTTCCTGAGTCTCGCCTGTATCACCATTATAGTAAGAATAGCCAGCACGTCCTACAAGGTCAAATGTCATAGTACTTGCAAAATTAGCACTCGTATGATTTACGCCTGGATCCCAGTTTGGTACAAACAGTGACTCTCCTGAAGCTATATTATAATACAATTTACGACAGAGGTCTGGGTTATCATCTGGGCTACCATAGGTAAACTCACCCGTACCATAACCATATTGACCATTATCATACACCCACGTTTTAGAGCCACCAGCACCTCCTGCAATGTACTCCCATACTGTGCCTGAAATAAAGTCTGCACAGAAGTCGCTGATAGTAAACTCGACAGGTTCACCAAATACGACTCCGGCACTCGTCTCTACACCAAACTTTACAGTGTATGTTCCCGCAAAAGGCATTTTAAGAGTAACCTCTGGTTCCTGTGAACGTCCCTGCGGATGCTCCCAAAGTACTGTGTATTTAGACCCCATGAGACTCTTCAGGTATATAATGTTCGGATTGTCAGCGTCATGTTCTATTGTGAACGCTACACCCTCTGCAAGGTCATCAGGCGATACCGTCTGGCCACCTAGGCTGAACTCGTCGGGCGAGCAGCCTGTCATTATTGCTGATAAAAACAATAATGCAGTGAATATTATATTTTTTGTTTTCATTGTTTCTAATGTTTAGTTCTTACTTCCAACCTTCATTTTGTTTCAGCACGTAGTTAGAACGTGTAATCTGATTGTTTGGTATCTGACAGAGACCTTTCTTTGCCTTAATATTATCAGCAACGATATTGACTGTTGCAGCAACTCCTCCATCCTTTACCTGAGCACTACAAGCGATAGTATTTGCAGCCTTGTCTATTCCCTGACGCAACAAGTCATAGTAACGGATGCCCTCAAATGCAAATTCCAAACGACGCTCTTTCATTATAGCTTCTTCCGAAACAGTCACTTCACTATAGTTGCTGTTAATACTGCCATTATCTTCACGGTAAGCACGCTCACGCACCATATTAAAATACTGTTGTGCATCTGGTGCTCCTAATTCCGCGGCCATCAACAATACATCTGCATAACGAAGAATGATAACATCCTGCCACTGCTCAGTCATAGCGTCACCAACAGTTACGCCCCATGCAAATGGTAATGGTGTACAATCGGTAGTTGCCATTGGAGTATATTTCTTAACATAGTAACCTGTATATTGACGTTGGTCGGCTATGCAATCCTCAAAGCCCTCTTTCTGTTCAATACCCTCGCCGACTACATCAATTACTGAAGCTGCCTTGCGTTGATCACCTACACCATAAGCTTTCACCAATTCTGGGTTAACAGTGCAAATACCCCATCCGTAACCATAAGGTGAGCAGTCTATGGCTTGAATACCACGCAAACCAATGTTTACAATCCAACGGTTACCATCATTATTTCCATTGTAATCCTGAGTGTCATTACACTTCATAGAGATTATAAACTCTTTATTACCCTGCCCAGCGAAAGTTGAACTTGCAAGCCAATCCTCATATGAGTAACTTTCCTCAGAACCGACAGTGATTGGTCCGCTTGACGCTGCAGGCCATAGATTCTTAAAGTTCTCTACTAAACCGAATTCACCAGAACCAATTATGTCCAAGCAAGCATCAAGTGCGTCTTGCTTAGTGCATCCTGCAGGTTCTTTACCAAAGCGTCCTTTATAGAATAAATATGCGCGAGCAAGTATGCCCTCTGCTCCATATTTCGTTACGTGACCATCGTTTGAAGCTGCGTTAGCCTTTGGATAAGCATCGGCAGGTATATTCTCAATGGCAAACTTCAAATCACGGAATATAAGGTCATAGACCGCATCGGGATCTGCCTGTGGTACATTAGCCTGCGTTGCTTTTTCTATAAGTGGTATATTCTCAAACATACGCACCATATCGAAATAACATAATGCTCGCAGCGCATGCGCCTCGCCCAAATATGTACCTTTCTTCGCAGCACTTGTCCACTGTATGTTATCACCCTTCTCTATGAGTGTATTACAACGGAAAATAGCAGCATAATATGCCTTCCAGTCGTTCTCCCATAGATTAGTGTAAGATGGTGCTTGTGACAAGTCAAACTGGTCTACTACATTATAGTTAGTAGCATCTCCAACACCCGCACCGGCAAAACATTCGTCACTTTGCATCATTGCTGACATTACGATTGGAATACTACCCGTTGATGTTGTCTCGCGCCATCCAGCATAGCAACCTATAAGTGCGCGATAAGCATCACTCTCCGTTTTATAGAAAGTTTCGGAGTTTCCCTCTGTAATACTCTCTACGTCAAGAAAGCTATCAGAACAGCCTGTCATCATCATGGCTACCATTCCGTATGCTATTATATTTAATTTTATTTTCATTGTCTTAGAAATTTTAGAATTTTACATTCAGGCCAAAGAGGAATGTGCGTGGACGTGGATAATAGCCTACGTCAACACCTGATACCCAACTATCAGTTCCATAACCAATCTCTGGATCCATTCCATTATACTTTGTAAATGTGAAGAGGTTCTGTACCTGGAAATACAAACGTAACTGGTTAATGAACTTACACTTTATTATATCAGAAAAATCGTAGCCCACTGTAACATCAGAGATACGCAGATAATCACCATCATGTAGATAGAGATCAGAGAAATCCCAATTTATATTATTTTCTGTCACACGTGGTATCTTGTTTGATGTTCCCTCACCTGTCCAGCGTGAGAGTATCTCTGTTGTATAGTTTGCCTTTGTATTTGCATGATTTCGATAGGTCTGTACAATCTTGTACCCCGCAGCTCCGCTTGCAGTAATAGAGAAGTCCAACTTTTTCCAGTAAAGTGCTATATTAAAGCCAAAGCTAAACTTAGGCATACCATTACCAAGGTCAACTTTATCGTTCTCATCAATCACACCGTCATGGTTTACGTCAATATATTTCACGTCACCAGGCTGTACGTCTTTCTGCTTTATACCGTTACCAGCACTTATCCAGTCTGCAATCTCTTGTTTGTTCTGGAAAATTCCAGCAGTCTTATATCCCCAGAAATATCCTATCGGATGACCGTTCTGTGCACGATAGAATTCATCTGAGTTGTCATAAAGCATATTGGTCTTACCATGTATTATTCCGTCTTCATTAGGAATGTTGCCAACTTCATTATGATTATATGCTACGTTGGCACCCAAATGATAACGTAAATCTTTGTTGATATGATCGTCCCAAGTCACCGCAAACTCATATCCTCGGTTCTTCACATCACCTCCATTGATATAAGGCGCTCCTGTACCAGCGGTGTCAAGGATAGGTGCAACAACAAGCCAATCTTTTGTTGACTTCCAGTAAAGGTCAAAGTTTACACCTAAACGACTGTCGAGAAAACGTGCGTCTATACCTATGTTTGTCTGTTGTGAGGTTTCCCATGTCACATCGTAGTTTGCCAAACGACTTGGGTATGCTCCCCAGTTTGCAGACTGAGCTGTAGCACCCATGCCTGTGCCAAACTTATAATGTGTGTTACTTGTGGTGATAGGTGCTAAATATTGATAATTGCTAATATTCTGATTACCCACCTGACCCCAGCTTGCACGCAGTTTCAAATAGTCAAGCCATGACTTTGTATTTTGCATAAATTTCTCATTAGAGATAGTCCATCCAGCACTGAATGATGGGAACCAACCAAAGCGATGTCCGCTGGCAAAACGACTTGAGCCATCAGCACGCAATGTAGCATTGAACATATAAGTCTCTTTATAGTTCCAGCCAAATCGTGCGAAATAACTTACGCTGCGACTCTTATCGTGTGGTGCTCCCGTAGCTGCCAATCCCTCATCTGTAGAACTACCCGTACCATTAGTCACGTACGCATGCATCCAGTCATTATTCTTCAGCATACCATTGGCTGCATACAAACTGGTGCCCTCATAACGATAGCTTTCCATACCTAGTAATGCGTTGAACATGTGATTATCTTTCACTGTCCAGTCATAAGACACCGTGTTTGTCCATGTCATACCCAGGCCGTGTCCCATACTCTGAGTTGCTTGATCCATATTGTCATTATAGGTATAACTTGAGAAATGGTAATATGGCTTATATGTGCGGCTCTCGCTGGTAGAGTAAACAGTACCTAATGTTGACTTGTACTTCAGGTTCTTGATGATTTCCCATTCAAGATAGATATTGCCTGTAAACGTTACATTACGGTTGTCACTATTATTGTTAACCATCATCAAGCCATAAGGATTACCTTGCTCCTTCCACCATGAATCATTTGTTGTATCGTAATATGGTACACCATATATATTGTTGTCACCATAGATAGGAACAATAGGAGCTGCGGCAAAGGCTCCACGCAGAGAGTTGTTATACTGATCGCCGACACTAACACCGTGATTATTCTTATATACGACACCCAGCTGCTCCCCTATGCGAACTGCCTTGTTTATTTGATGATCGGAGTTAATACGGAAATTATAGCGTTTATAGTCTGATACCTCAGAACCACCTACCACGCCTTCTTGATCCATATATCCAAATGACAGGGCATAAGTAGATTTTTTGCTACCGCCAGTGATACCGAGATTAACGCTACGAGTAAGAGCGTTGTCATGAAGCATCTCGTTCATCCAATCTGAATCGTACATATTACCATTTGCGTCATAGTTGGTGGTGTATTTCGTCCAATCAATAGCACCATTACCAGAGTTAAGCGATGCTTCATTCATGATAGCCTTGTACTCGTCACGGTTAAGAAGATCCACCTTACGTCCTACAGACTGCCAACCAATGTAGGCATCAAGATTGATGCGCGTCCTACCTTCGCTACCACGTTTTGTCGTTACGAGTACGACACCGTTGGCTGCCTGTGCACCGTAGATGGCTGCAGACGCAGCATCTTTTAAGATGTCAATGCGTTCGATGTCGGCAGGGTTTACTGTTGAGATGTCACCACCGACTCCATCTATAAGATATAGAGGCTCTGCATTACCCACGGTTCCAAGACCACGTATTACTACCTTCATATCAGAACCAGGTTGTCCTGAGGTAGATGTGATGTTTACGCCAGGTGTTTGTCCTTGTAATGCCTGTAGAGGTGAAGTCGTATTCTTTTTCATGATGTCTTCACCCTTTACCTGTGTGGTGGCACCGGTGACGAGTTTCTTCTTCATCGTGCCATAACCTACGACCACGAGTTCGTCGAGTGACTGAGAGTCATCCTGCATGGTGATGTTCATGGTAGAAGAAGCCTTCAGAGTCTGTGTCTGATAACCTACATAGCTCACTACGAGTGTCGCACCTGGTGCGGCATCGAGAGAGAAGTTACCATCCATGTCTGTCACGGCACCCTGCTGAGTGCCTTTCACCTGGATTGATACACCGATAAGCGGTTCGCCGGTCTGGTCAACGACCTTACCCTGAACCTTTCTGCCCTGTGCCTGCGTCATCGCCTCGGGCGACGTAGCAAACATCTGGACGCATGGCGTACCTGCTGCCAGCATAGCCATTGCCATACCAGCGCAAAGGGATTTCGTTATCCCCCTTTTGCCGTCTGTGCGGTAAAGATGATTAGTTAAGTCCATGTTGTTTAGTTTAGTTGTATTTGTTGTTAGTTATATTAGTTGTTAGTCGATTTTTCGTTAGTCGATTTATTGTTTAGAGCAGATTAACATTTGACACGGCAAATTTAATTTATTTTATAAAAAGGGACATTCCCGATTTGTTTCAATTAGGTACGTTTTTGTTTCAAATCGACGGTTTCATCGGGTTTAAGGGCGTTTTTTCGCCGTTTGTATCAGGAAATCTTTGTGTAATAAAAAAAAACTCGTAACTTTACAATACAAAAAAAAGACCATGCGCCACGACCATCTGAAGAGAGAACTTGAACTGATAGTACTGCTCACGCAGAACCGTATGTACAGCGCGGAGGAGATATGCGACATGACAGGCATATCACGCCGCAGCTTCTACTATTATATTGAGTTTTTCGAACAGGCTGGGTTCAAGGTAGAGAAACGCCGGGGCAAATACAGCCTTGACCGTTCCAGCGCCTTCTTCACCAAGCTGTTTGACCTATTACAGTTTACCGAGGACGAGGCACTGCTGATAAGGCAGCTCATAGACGAGGCGGGCGACAACTCATCGCGCCTGCGCGACCTGCACGCCAAGCTCGACCGCTTCTATGACTTCCGCATACTCTCTGACGAACAGCTGGCGCACAAGACGGCACACATACGCAGCACTCTGTATGAGGCTGTGAAGGAACAGCAGGTGGTGGAGATAATAGACTACTCATCACCTAACAGTCACACGGTGAGCAACAGGCGCGTGGAGCCGTTCCTCTTCCTCAATAACAACAATGACATACGCTGCTACGAGCCTGCCACCGGCAAGAACAAGACCTTCAGGCTCTCACGCATGGGCGACGTGGTAAAACTCAATGAGGGATGGCATAACCCCGATGCGCACAAGCAGGTGTTCACAGACCTCTTCGCCTTCTCGGGTGAGAAGACCATGAAGGTGTCTATGTACATGGGACAGTTGTCACACAACGTGATGCTCGAGGAATACCCTGCCTCTGCCGTCGGTTTCGTAAGACAAGATAACAGCAGATGGTATTTCGAGACTGATGTGTGCAGCTATCTGGGCATAGGTCGCTTTGTGCTCGGCATGTACGACGACATCGAGGTAACGGGCGACCAAGGCTTCAAGGCCTATCTTACGGAGAAGATAAACCAGTGGCACAAGAAGTGTGTGTATGACACCGTATAAGACTACTCCATAGAATAATTGGCTATGTAGTCAAAGGACGTCTTATATCGGTATGACTCGCGCACAGCATCCAAACCGTCAATATCCTGCAGTTCTTCCGGATAGAAGGGCTCCCCTACTCCCTTTACAGGCTTCAGTTTGACACTGCCCGAACTGAACGTGCCGTTGGAGTTATAGTAGCAGCGTGTCTCCACCTTCACCTCTTCTCCGCACCACCAGTACACATGGGTATTGAAATAGAACGCCAGGTTGCCGGTGGCTATGTCAAACAGGAACTCACTGTAGTCGTCTCCTATCGACGCCTCCGGACGCTTCAGACTACTACGCACTAACTGCAACTCATAAACCGGCATGGAAGTTTTCTCATCCTCCTTCAATTGTGAGAAGTACTCTATGGTCTCTTCCACCTTGCCTACCGCCGCCATGATACGCGGCCACTTCACCGTAACATACTGTCCGGCATAGTTGTCTTTCTTCTGCTGCTCCGCATACTTCTGCGCCTCGGCATACTGCCAACGCACGTTCTGCTGACGGGCTTTCTGCTCATCTGTCAATGGTTTTTGTGCTGACACTGCCGCCACAACGAGGAAAAGGAGTAGCTGAATAATGGAGAACCGTAACAACTGATTATTGTCTATACGCATAATTATAGTTAGTAAATCGCCACAAAGGTAACAAAATGTTTTGTTACAACAAAATATAACAGACTAAAACTAAAAAAAGTTGCCACTTCCGTTTATTCCAGAAGTGACATCCTAAAATCCCAACATCCGTAGAGAATGTTTTTTTGTTTTGTCTATGGATTCAAGGATTCAAGGATTTTTGTTGCATAAGAACCAAGAGGATAACAATCCTATAATCCTAAAATCAGTAGATAAAACGAACTACATAGAATAGGACATTTTGGTGATTTAACATTTCATTACAATTCGCAATCCAGAGAAAACCCGAGGAAAAGATTACCAACTCAGAAGAATAATATAACAGAGAAAAGCTTCGTTTTTTGCGTTTTTTTAGCTAAAAAACGGTAAAACAACATCTAAAAGCATAACTTTCACGTCGTAAAAGCATAGCTTTTAGGGTGTGAAAGCTATCACTTTACCATGTAAAAGCATAGCTTTCACGCTGAAAAAGCCCTATAATGTCATTCTTTAGCTATGCCTTGTTCTGTATAGTGCTGTATTACAGCACTTAACGCAAACCTCGATTTCCTTGCTTCCTATAGAATTTTCAAAA
>DFLE01000030.1 GCA_002373375.1 Prevotellaceae bacterium UBA3627 | reverse complement strand
AGATGGCTTACGAGCTGAACCTCACAGAGGAGCAGTATGAGGCCGCATACGAGATAAACTTCGACTACCTGATGCAGATAAGTGGAACGGGTAACGTTTATGCCGCTCCATGGAGACAACGTAACATAGACCTCAGTTACATACTCTATGACTGGCAGTATGCCGCATACGAGGCTGCAAGCTATTTCTTCCGTCCCGTATTCTGGAACGACGGTTACTGGCACTTCAGCATCTATGCATACTACCCACACCGTACACACTACTATTTCTCACGTCCGGCAGCTTACGTATCTTACAGAGGTACACACAGCTGGCGCAGGAACAGCGGCAGGTCTTGGTACGTAAACCGCGTAAACCACTACCGCCCCGCTATCTCTGACAGACGCACATACTCTGGAATGAGAGACGGAAGACACAATAACGGCAACTACAGGCATAGCAACAACGGCAACATGAACAGCCGTCAAGGCAACCGCTATGACAACAGGAGCAACTACAATAACAGCAACAACCAGAACTACCGCAGCAATGGCCGAAACTACAACAACAACCGCCAGGGCTTCAACAGTAACGGTCAGAACTACAACAACTACCGCAGCAACGGTTCACATGACCAAGTGCGCAGGTCATCCTCATATAATCAAAGCAGAACACAAGAAGGTATGAGAACTGGCAGCTCTATGGGTACACGCTCATACGGAAGCAGCATGGGTACACGCTCAGGTAATTCCATGGGTGCAAGAGCCGCAGGTTCTGTCGGCACACGTTCTGCAGGTTCCGCAGGCACCAGAGCAGGAGCAGCAAGCCGCGGCAACGGTTCTCACGGCGGAGGCAGAAGATAAAAAAAGACAGAAATGTTTTCCAGTATAAAAAAAAAATGTTATCTTTGCAAGCGATAACATAGAGACACAATGAACTCAATAAAAGAAATCACTGTTAAGGACAGGAAAGGAAATGCAGTGCCACTCAATGGTTATGTAGGAGAAGTGGCTTTGGTAGTTAACACCGCAACAAAAAGCGAGTACACAACACAACAGTACAAGGAACTTAACGCATTATATGAGAAATATCATTCGCAGGGATTTACCGTGCTTGATTTTCCAAGCAACCAGCCTACGAAGTCATGCCCGGGAACTGACGAGATGATACACAAATACTGCAAGGAAGAATTCGGCACAGAATTCCCACGCTTCAAGAAAGTAAAGGTAAACGGAGACGACGCCGATATGCTGTATAAGTATCTTACGGAGAAATTCCCTGGTGAAATCACAGAAGACTTTACAAAGTTCCTCGTCAACAAGATAGGAAAGGTAGTGGCACGTTTCGACGCTTCGGTACCTGCCGAAGAGATAGACCAGAAGATTGCAACACTAATTGAAGCATAATATATACAATGAACCACGTTAAATGCTTGATAATCGGTAGCGGACCGGCTGGCTACACCGCTGCTATATATGCCGGCAGGGCAAACCTGTCACCTGTGGTGTATGTAGGCCAGCAGATGGGCGGTCAGCTTACACAGACAACGGAGATAGAGAACTTCCCCGGATATCCTCAAGGTGTTGACGCCAACCAGATGATGATGGAGCTGCAGCAGCAGGCTGAGCGCTTCGGTGCTGACGTACGCGCTGGAGAGGTAACCGAGATTGACTTCACCGGCAGACCTTACGTTGTTACCGTTGACGGCACAGACAAACTGACTGCTGACGCTATAATAATAGCCACAGGTGCCAAGGCTAAGTACCTGGGACTGGAGGACGAGAAGAAATACAGCGGCATGGGCGTAAGTGCCTGTGCCACGTGCGACGGTTTCTTCTACCGCAAGAAAGTCACTGCCGTGGTAGGTGGAGGCGACACTGCCTGCGAGGATGCGTTGTATCTCTCAGGACTGTGTCAGAAGGTTTACCTCGTGGTGCGCAAGGATTACCTGCGTGCTTCCGACATTATGCAGCAGCGAGTGAAGGCGGCTGAGAACATCGAGATTCTGTTCAAGCATAACGTTACAGGCCTCTATGGAGAAAACGGCGTTGAGGGTATGCACGTGGTAGAAGGAAAGGACACACCGGAAGAGAAGCACTATGACGTGAATATCGACGGACTGTTCCTTGCCATCGGACATACCCCTGTCACAGACTTTGTCAAGGCCAGCATAAAGACCGACAACCAAGGTTACATCGTGACAGACGGAAAGACACAGGAGGTCTATGACCAGGAAGGCAACGTGATACCGGGAGTGTTTGCCGCAGGCGATGTCTGCGACCCTACATACAGACAGGCTGTGGTAGCGGCAGGCACCGGATGCAAAGCAGCTTTGGACGCAGAGAAATATATACAGTCATTGTAAAATTTCTCTTCTATTATTTTGCCAATTAAAAAAAATATATTAACTTTGCACACCGAAAGTGAGACCAAGGGTGGTTTCATGTTAACAAAAGAGTGATAATTGCTTGCCCAGATGGCGGAATTGGTAGACGCGTTGGTCTCAAACACCAATACTTCACGGTGTACGGGTTCGAGTCCCGTTCTGGGCACAAGTGATACATCAAGCCCCTTGCAAAAGCATATTTGCAAGGGGCTTTTTCTTTTTCGGGGTATTCATGCCCCACTATATCATTAATATCTTATGGCCAGTATGGCAGTTTGGTCCACTATATCTTAATATTCTCTATTCGGCTTGTGATTCTTCCTTACTCTCTACCAGGGTCAGTTTACCATTCTTCCACTTATACGTATCAATATATAAAGTCATACCGTCACGCGCAACGCTGGTAATAGTCTTATTTTCCGTATCAAAGGTAGGCTCCTCTATATTCTGGAATGCCACGACATCATAGAACTGCCGCGTTACGGGGTTCCACACGAAAGCCTTATACACCGCCTGTGCATTATTTGTAACGCCGAGATACACCATAAGGTCGGACACACCGTCAAAGTTGATGTCTTTCTCTATAACCCAGTCAAGAGTCTCCTCCATATCACTGCTTACAGAGTTAACCAGAGGTTCCTCAAAACTCAGGGGATGTTCCATACCGTCCACCTCAAATGTCACACTGATTGAGTTCATCCACTCACTGTCGCCGGTCTCGTCATATTTATCCTCCAACTTATATAAGAACCGCCATGCGTCACGTTCTGGTGCACTGAGCACTTCCGGACTCCCCGGCCACCAGTCTGGCGACTCGCGCATCTCCTCAAAGTTAGTCATACGCATCACCTTGCCTGTAGTGGGATTTTTCCACGAGCCCTTCATCATCTGGAAATCGCCCTCCACCTCTGCATACGTAATATAGAGCAGACCAGTAACCTCGCCATCGGGCTGATACTCCACGAAGCGTTTATCCACCACATCGTCCTCATCAGACATCACGGGGGACTCACCACTCCAGTTCTCTACTATCAGGATTGGAGCAGGCGACTTGGCATTGGGATAATACACATAACCAGCCGTACGCCAGTCGCCATCATTACAAACAGTCTGCAAAAACACTTCTACGGCAGTCTTCCCGTTCAGCATAGCCTTGAAACCATGCTGCTCCGTAACATTCTGCGCCGACGCACACACTGCACAGAGCATCATTATCGCTAAAATAATCTTTCTCATACTATTCATTTTCTTCAAATGATTTACTTTATGGTCTCAGGTGTCTCATAGCAGGGACTATCTCGACAGGCTCGCCATAAGACTTTATCAACCGTTCGCCCTCAGCCTTGGGAATCTCATTACCATCCTTATAATATGTACTTACCATATCATCCTTCTGGTAATCCCAGCTCTGCATATCAACAAGATTATACACAGGCTTACTGTTCGACAGTGGTGTATAGGTGGCACTGAAACACCCCGTGCCACAACCGCCGGCACTGCCCACCATACCAGAGAAGAACATAAGATGTGTCTTGTAATATGATGATGCGAGCATACTCACCTTACCGTTCACCAAGGAGAACACCGCCTGATACTCTTCATTGTCCGTAGAGAGCCATACCTCAGGCACGTTATCCTCATCAAAATCATAAAGGGCATACCTGTCAAACCTTATCCTGTCCTCCATCATATACTCCTTATTATATATATCCTCCATCTCATCATAACATGCCAGCTCCGTACGCGACAGCTTCGGCCTCATACCGTCCCATGAATAGGTGTGGTTAATGGCCATGCCCCACCCCATTATAAACTCTGTCACCACCACGTCCTTTCCGTGTTGCGGCAGCTGCACCGTAACGGCGTCAACGCCATAGGCTCCGTCAAATGAAGGCTTGAAGAGTGACAGTGCGCTCTGCTCCGGGGTCAGTTTGCCGTTTTTCTGGTTATAGTCATACATATAAACGTATGTCTGAGGGAACACTCCATGATAACGGGTATAAGCCACGGCAAAGAGCTTATGGCCGTTCGACCTTTTCCACACGCATGCAGAGAGAGCCTCACCGTCATCTCCCAGCTCATTGATACTCACATAGCCATTAGGGCGGTCCACCACAATGGCATACCCACCGGGAGCATCGGTATTTGTTACCGGCTGAGCCAGCAACTCCGTGGCGGGCACTGTGCGCCAGGTCTTGTTGAAAGCCTCCAGCAGCGTCAGTATGTTACCATTCTTCACACCCGTTATAGGTAACTTCATCCATGTCCTGTTGATGTCACCATAGTTACTAAATCTCTGTGCATATAATGTCACACTTGCAACCGCAAGCATAGACATGACGACCAAGGCACGTAGAAAATTCCTTCTCATTCCTTCTGAATTTACATTAATAATGTTTATCGCTACAAATTTACAAAATTATTCCAACAAACAATACAAATTGTAAAAAAATCGGCATACACATCGTAAAGCTCTTCCCAGAAAAAGCCTTTCGCAGGTTCATACAGATTGTCACCATACTGTCTGTCATCATGATGCTGATACAGTAGCACAAAACCCTATCACACCTGTGAGTATTTCTCTCTATATTGCAATGGTGACACCTTGGTATGCCGCTTGAATACATTATTGAAATATGCCATGTCATCATAACCCAAAGACAGAGCAATCTGCTTGACAGACAATAAAGTAGTAACCAATAGCAATTCCGCACGCTCTATCTTCTTTTCCGTAACATACGCATTAGGGGTATGCGACACTTCCCTCTTAAACATCCTGATAAAATGGTCTTTCGACATACAAGCCACCTTTGCAAGCTCATCCATATTGACACGCCTGCCTATGTTTTCCCTTATATATGTCAGCGACTGCTCTATACGCACATCTTTTACACGCTTCTCCGCAGTGGCATGGCGCAGGAAACGAGAGAGCAGAAGAAGGATAATGCCTGTTGACTCCACCTTGTCGCAAACAGAGCGTTGCTGATTGTTCTGTATGTTACTGATTAAAGTAGTGCGGTTATCATAGCTCTCCGGGTCCGACTGGCTCAGTTTCATTCCCGGATTGACCTCACACAACCGCTTCATAAGATTCTGGTCATCATTAGCAGCTTCCACCTCCACGGGAAACTTCCAGTTATCCCAAAAGCTGCCACCATAAGAGGGGTCTTCATATAAATGCAGGTAATAATGAGAGAAAACGCCTTTACATATATTACTATGCATAGTATATGGCGGAACAAGATACAGATGATGCGGCAGGAGGGACACTATGCCGTCAGGCAGCTCCACCTGAGCGTCACCGTCCACCACGTAATAGAGCCTGGCAAACGGACTACGCACATTCCTCCAATTCCAGTCGCCGAAATGTCTTGCAAAACCCACATTGAGCATCAACAGGGGGAAATTATATAAGGGGCCTTCATTCATAACAGGTGCAAAGATACTACTTTATTTTTATGCATATCGTTTTTTTACAATAAAATATCTTTATTTTCCATTATTTATATCGATTTTATCCTTACCTTTGCACCTGACACAAGAATATGCGATTATAATGAACTCAACTTTCGCAAGCTCCAGTTTCGTTGGGTATCAGGTCTTTAGGTCGCTTCGCTTTCAGGTTTTAAGGTGAAAAAAGCAACCCTATTAGTGAAGAAGAAACATATATCACCTTATCGCTCGGCACGCAGTGACGCTTGCCAAAGCAAGAACCTCATAACCTAAATCCTTATAGCCTAAGAAGTTGAGCGCATACGAAACTTGAATAATGAAGAAAAAGTTCCTGATAGAATAAAAAGCATCAAACCGAATCAACAGCAATGAAAAAACTAATCCTTTTTGTTTCAACAACCTTCATAGCACTTTCAATGAGTGCACAGACAATCGTAAATGGAGGACAATTCAAAGATCGCATCCTTCCGATGCAAGGCTCTGTCACCAAGTCTGCAGAACAAGCGATCTGGGGACAGGAAGGTGTGCAAGGCAGATTTCTTGACAATGGTGCGGAACCAGCCTCTACCACTGACGGCAAACCGACATTGTCATATTGGGGAGGAAATATCATGAAGGATGCAAACGGCATTTACCATATGTATCTCGCAGGATGGGATGCTACTCAAAGAGCACACAGTTACTGGTCAAAATCAGATATCTATCATCTCACCTCAACAAGTCCTCAGGGACCTTTCAATCTAACAGAGAACTATAACATCGGTGCTGGACACAATCCGACAGTGTTTCAAGCAGCAGACGGGACTTATGTGCTTTATGCTCTGATAAACAACACAACAGCTTATAGATACACATCTAAAACACTTGGTGACTCGTGGGGCGCTAAGGAACTGATGCCCACTAACCTTCGTGATAGGGCACTATCAACGGGAACCGCCCAGTCATATTCAAACTGGACCTTCTCACAGCGTCCTGATGGTTCTATTTACTGTATGGATCGTGGTGGTGCTATGTGGATAAGCGAGACAGGACTTTCAGATTTTGAAGAGGTCAGCGACAAGTCTGCATACCCTGGTGGATACCAACGTTACTATGAGGATCCTGTAGTGTGGAAGGATGAGTTCCAATACCACATGATTGTAAACCATTGGAACAACAAGATTGCATACTACAGCCGTTCAAAGGATGGATTCCACTGGATTAGTGAGACTGGTACAGCATACGATCCCACCGTTGCTATTCACGAGGATGGGACACAGGAGAAATGGGATAAATTTGAGCGTCCACGTGTATATCAGGATCAGTATGGACGTGCCACACATCTCAATATGGCTGTAATCGACTCTGACAAGGGACAAGACCTTGCCGGGGACATTCATAGTTCAAAGAATATCGTGATGCCTCTCAATCCGGGCATGAGAATGGAGGTTCTTAATGAGGAGAAGATCACCACAGCAACGGTGGCTATACGCGTGAAAATATATAAGGAAGATGGCTTTGAACCTGCCTCTGCTCTCAACATTGGGTCACTCCGTTTTGGTTCTCATGGCACAGTGAACGCTGGTGGCGGAGCATCAGTCACCTCACACGAGACAGATGACAATGCCAATCTCATTCTAACATTTAATGGCGCATCTTCAGGACTCACAGCCGATGAATTTGCTCCAAAGATTATCGGTCAATACACAGACGGCAAGATGTGCTATGGCTATGCACGCCTCTCATACATTGACTACGAACCTGCATACCTGTCACCTATTCTTCCGACTATCAACAACGAGAGTAAGCCAACGAGTATAAAGGTTAAAAACTATGGACTAAAAACATCACGTGAAGGTGCTGTAATAAAGGTTCTCACAAACAATGGTGTGATTATTGCTACAGGCACAGTGCCTGCCACTGACAAATACGCCACAGTTGATGTTCCTCTTACAGCGGTTTCGAGGATTCCTGCAGGTAGCACTGCACTTAAAGTGACAGTTTGCGAGGACGGTGTCGTCACCGACACCCATACCCTTCAGCTCACCGATGCCGTAGCAGCACAGCAGAAACTCCAAATGGTGATATCAGAAGCCGAAGCTCTCTATGGCAATGCCAACTACAAGGAAGGCGGGGAAGACCTGATGTCAGCTATAACAAACGCAAAGTCACACCTTAACAGTTTCTGCATACCAGAACTGACAGAGGCTAATAGTACGCTTACCGCAGCTGTTAACACATTCAAGTTCTCCAATGCAACAATCCTTAATCCAGTCAGCATCACTATTGTGAATGCAGACATGAGTAGCCTTGAGGGTTGGGAGATACTTAATGTAGAGAGTAAAGGCTTTCATATCAACTCTTCAAATAATCACGACTATAATGCTCTCGGGCGCAATCCGTTCATGGAGGCATACAATGGCGGTGGCATAACAAATCCTAACTACGCTCAGCAAACATACAAGGACATGCCCGCAGGCAAGTACGTCTTCTCGGCTGATGTCATTGCACAGAGGGGTACTGGCGGATGCACGGGCATTGTCATCTTTGCGAACAACAACACAACAGATTGCTCTTCAACTCAGAAAAACCATTCAGAGAACTATATTGTAGAATTTACTCTTACAGAGAAAGCAGACATAACCGTTGGTCTTAAAGTTCTCGCAGGAAGCAATGCCACATGGGTAGGTTTCGACAATGCGGAATTAAAGTATTATGGTGATACACAGAATCCGACTTCCATTAAGAATATCGATACAGAACAGGACAAAACAAACAGTTGTATATTCTCAATCCATGGCCAGAGGCTTCGTACTCTTCAGAAAGGAATAAACATTGTCAATCGAAGAAAAATATTAGTTTACTAAGTTTATGCATTTCATAATGAGAAAGACAATTGCTTACATTATAGCAGCACTTTTTTCCCTGACTTTGCAAGCAGGGAATGTCAAAGTGCTCTTTATAGGTGACTCTGTCACTGATGGAGGATGGGGAAACAGCGCAGGACATTCCACGCCTTCTGACCAACGCAACCAATGGGACCAGAACCATATCTTTGGTCATAGCTACATGATGCTGTGTGCTGCACATTTTCAGAGTTCTCTGCCTGAATATGAGTACGAATTCCTGAATCGCGGCATCAGCGGTGATGACCTCACAAAGCTTGAGGCACGATGGACGGAGGATGTCATCAAGATAAACCCTGACGTCCTGTCTGTGTTGATAGGAACGAATGACGTACATTATTATTTAGAGAACAAGGATTCAGACTTTGACTTTGCCGACTGGGAACAGCGCTATCGTAACCTGCTTGACCAGGCTCGCAACTCAAATCCGAAGATAAGATTTGTACTGGGAACACCTTTCGTTGCCAAGGTAGGAAAGATAGGCGCGAATGAAGACTACGCATTGCGTGATAGCCTGATTCATCGACTGTCGGGCATTATTGCCACAATAGCCAAAGACTATGATGCCGTGCTCCTGCGCTATGACGAACTGTTTGCAGCACAAAAGAAGGAGCACCCGCTTGTATCAATGAAGCAATGGATATGGGACGGCATACATCCTACTGCAGCAGGTCACAGGCTGATGGCTGACCTTTGGATTAAGCAATGCACCCACTTGATACGTACTGACAACCGTAAGACTATCAGCGTTACACCAGAAGAACTTGAGAAGTGTCCGTCCGGACCCTATCAGGCTAACTGGCAGTCGGTGGCTGAGCATTACCAAACTCCTCAGTGGTTCAAGGATGCCAAGTTCGGCATATTCATTCATTGGGGAGTGTATAGCGTTCCTGCCGCAGGTAGTGAGTGGTACCCCAAGCACATGTATAACGGCCTCAGTGCCGCACATCGGGAGAAATGGGGCGACCAGAAGACCTTTGGCTACAAGGACTTCATTCCTATGTTCAAGGCTGAGAAGTTCGACCCGCAGCAATGGGCAGAACTCTTTCAGGCGGCAGGCGCACGCTATGTAATCCCTACAGCCGAGCATCATGACGGCTTCGCAATGTATTATAGCAAGCTTACACGCTGGAATGCCAAGGAGATGGGGCCGCATCGCGACATCATCGGCGAACTGGCAGAGGCAGTGCGCGGCAAGGGAATGAAGTTCGGCGTGAGCAATCATCGCATAGAGAACTGGGACTTCATGTATCCACTCAATATGCCTCTTGACGATACCGACCTTATGAACCCTGACTATGCAGACCTGTACGGACCTCCACAGAAACCTATCCTGCAAAGCGGCATGGGCCCAAAGGCCTTGGCTGCCCCTGCTACTGGTGGTGCTACGGAAGCTGTAATAAACGAAGCGGCAGAAGAGGGGCGGCATCCTCAGAGCAACGCCTTCCTCAACGAATGGGAGATGCGTGTACACGAGATAATAGACCGTTATCAACCCGACCTGTTGTATTTTGACAACGGCATCAATTACCGCTCACTCGACCCTTGGAAACTGCGTATAGCACGATACTATTATAACAGCGCATGGCAATGGCATAAGGAGGTAAGCATACAATCAAAGTCACAGGCATACCTCGCAGGCTCCATACAGGACTTCGAGCGTATGAGCCGTGCTCCCCAGCAGACTCTCGACCGCTACTGGCAGGTGGACGACCCCATAGGCAACAAGTTCGGCTATATCGAGGGACTGAAGTTACAGAGTGCCGACGGAATCATCCGCTCGCTTGTCAACACTATCTCAAGGAACGGCAACCTTTGCCTTAACATATCACCAAAAGCCGACGGCACCATACCCGACGACCAGCAACAAATACTGCGTACCGTAGGCACCTGGCTGAAAACCTACGGTGAAGGCGTTTATGGCACGAGGGCTTACAAGACATCTGCAGAGAGAAACGTTCGTTTCACGTGCCGTGGCAACAGCATTGTATATGTTTTTGTCATAGGTTGGAATGGAAAGCCCTTCGCCCTGCAAACGCTCAACGCCCAGAGCATTGACCGTGTCACCAGCCTTGCCGACGGACAAACCGTCACTTTCCGTCACACCGATGAGGGATTGCTGATAAATGCCACGCAGACCAACGTCAATACCCCTGTTACAG
This sequence comes from Prevotellaceae bacterium UBA3627, assembly GCA_002373375.1. Taxonomy (GTDB): domain Bacteria; phylum Bacteroidota; class Bacteroidia; order Bacteroidales; family Bacteroidaceae; genus Prevotella. The sequence continues at coordinate 35,055 of DFLE01000030.1, read as the reverse complement.
GTTTCAAGGTAAAACTGAAAAAGTAAAATAGCTCAACTTTCTGAAGTAGTCAAGTAGACAGTAGTTAAGACAATACAGAATACCTCAGCATGAGCCTCGGTTCGTCAATAAACAGCAAATAGCCAGGGTAATGTCTTAACTCCTTTACTTCTTTACTCCTGAAGACTAAGAAGTTGAGCACTTGAGCGAAACTTGAATAAAATAGCAATACATTCATAATGCAAAAATAGGACATTTTGGTGATTTAACATTTCATTACAATTCGCAATCTAGAGAAAAAGTCAAGAAAATAATACCAACAAAAAAGAAGATTGCAACAAGAACTAGAGCAACCCTCCGAAGAAACACGGTAACATGCCAGTATAAAGAGATATGCGCCTCCTTTCACGAAAGTGGAAGGGGGCTTTTTCTTTTTTCCGGCTGCAAAGGTAATACATTTATAATATGATTGCAACATTATCTATGTATTCAGCTATCTATGTACAGTCTTTATGTTCATAATTTGTTTTTTCTATTAAGTTACAGGTTATTTAAGACTACGGATTAGTTATGGAGCGATTAAAAGAAACTAATTATCCAGATTTGTACTTCTTTACGGTTGATGAAAAGACATTCGTTGAGGAAAAAAATAAATTCGTCTTAAAAAAGTTTTCACATTCAATGTTTTTTTATAACTTTGTAGGTGGCATTGCGGCTATTGGCTAAACAATAGTAGGCAGCACAAAAGTTTATATTACCATGAATCGTGTATTTGATAATATGATTGTAACCTACAATTTATATTAGAAAAACCATAAACAATGTTATTATGAGATTTAAGATTACGCTACAGTTACAGCCTGAAGTAATGGGGCGTGAAATCCCTATCAACTATCAGTACCCTTTGCAGAGTGCCATCTATAAAACATTCGCATGCAGTGACTCGGAGTTTTCCGCATGGCTACATGAGAATGGTTATCAGCAAGAGGGCAAGCGCTTCAAGCTTTTCACATTCTCCAATCTAATCGTACCCAATTATGGAATTGACAAACAGCGTGAGCGGCTTATCATTAAGTCGGATATAGTAACGCTCTACATCAGTTTACTGCCAGAGCGTAGCACACAAAAGTTTATTCAAGGACTGTTTCAACAACAAATTATTCAAGTGTCAGACTATCTGTCAGGTGCACAGTTTGTGGTGAGAGAGATACAGGTGATGTCACCGCTTGAATATCATCCTGACATGATCTTCAAAACGCTTTCACCCATTTGCATATCCCTGCGAAACAAGCGTGGTCACATGGATTACCTTGCCCCCTCAGACCCACGCTATGAGCAAGGCATCCTTGCCGGTCTGCTTGCACGTTACAATGTAATATGTGGTACGCCCTTCAGCGGCACGCCCCACTGCCATTTGCAGTTACTCAGCGACCCAAAGTCTTCACTCGTTCGCATCAAGGCTGGCACTCCAAATGAAACCCGCGTGCGTGGTTATCGCTTCAGCTTCAAGATAGACCTTCCCGAGGAGTTGATGAGAATAGCCTATGAAAGTGGACTTGGTGAGAAAGGCAGCATGGGGTTCGGGATGATTGGATAAAAATGACATTATAGAATTATGTATATAGTAAAATACACAGGCAAATTTGGATTTATCAAACCATGGACAGCTGTTAGAGATGGAGAAACGTTCAGTCAACAGTTCCTTACACCTTCTATTATTGAAGGTATAGAAAAGAAATTGTTTCCAGAATTATTGAAATCTAATGGTGTAATTAGTAAGATTCAACGACATAAACTAAGTTATACAGCTATTGACATGCAACAAGAGGTAACTCAGACGAGAGGATGGAAAATCAGCAAACAGCAGATGACTCGTCAACGTTCCATTCTGTTGCGTGGTATAATGCTTGATCCTATATTGTATTTGGCATTCAAAGATAGAAATGATGCTGTAGTTGCTTCAAAACAACATATATGTTTATGTAGAAATGAAGATATATTGCTACCATGTACAGACATATATGAATACACGGAAGATGAATTTGATAGGCTTGATGGATTTGAATTGCGCTTTGGAGAATCTGAACAATCATTTTTGGTAGGCTTTAATCGATTTGATGGTGGTAACCCTATGTATGGATGGATTGAATATAATGGCAATAAACTTTTATAAATAATGTGTGATAGTTACGATTATATTTTGGCAAAGCATGAGGATCGTGGAGGCACGACACTGGCTATGCATTTAAAATGTGTGGCAGATACTATTGTTGTAATGGCTCATCATGTTGGTTTGGATGAAGAACTTTGTCGAAAAGGAGCTATCTTACATGACATAGGAAAAGTAAGTCCTTTGTTTCAACGAACATTAAAACCTGGTTACATTCATCAACCAGGTTTTGTGTTTAGACATGAAATTGCATCAATGTTTTTTATATCACTCTTCCCTAAAACAGAGCGTCCTGTATTAATAGATATGATTGTGGCTCATCATAAATCAGTGGTGAATGATGTGGGTGAGAAGGGCCTCTTAGATTTGGATTACAACATGGATTGTTTCAATCGTCATATTTATAGATTCGAACAGTGGAGCCCAATTGCACTTTCACTCCTTAATGAATTTGGAATAAGCGTGCATAGTATTAGTATAAAAGAAGCCAAAAGTAACTATGAATATGTAGTGGACTACTGTGAAGAGAAGGGTCTCTGTGCGTCAAAATGGAAAGGAATTCTTATGGCAGCAGATCATTACGCATCTGCACTTGAAGATAAAACGGAGGCATCATTAGAAAAACTTTTCATTAACCCTAATTTGAGTTTCTATAATCGTATTCATCACTTATACCCTCTTTCGTTGGTTGATGCAAGTGACAATAGAAAACATACATTAGTTACGGCTCCAACAGGTGCTGGAAAAACAGACTTTCTACTCAGACGTTGTAAAGGAAGAGTCTTCTACACTTTGCCTTATCAGGCTTCTATAAATGCAATGTATGATAGGATAAAAGTTGATTTGAAGGATACAAACTCGCAGGTATTTTTGCTTCATGCTGCATCAAGTCTAAAGGTTAGGGACATGAGAGTAGAAGAAAGCATTTTACAGCACCATCCAGGAGCATCAATAAAAATTCTTACGCCACACCAGATGTCTTCTATCGTATTTGGAATCAAGGGATATGAAGCAATGTTACTTGATTTAGAAGGTTGTGACGTGATATTAGATGAAATACACACTTATTCAAGTGAGATACAAGCTATCGTATTGAAGATAATCGAGATTCTCAAGTTTATCAAGTGTAGGATACACATAGGGACGGCTACTATGCCAAGTATATTATATAATAGGGTAAAAGAAATTCTTGGTGGTTCATCTGAAGTTTACGAAGTATCCTTGCCAAATGAAATTCTTAAAACATTCAACCGGCATATTGTGCACAAAACAACTGACTTTGAGAGTTGTATAGAGATTATAGTAGGGGCTATCAGCGATAGAAAGAAGATACTCATCGTCTATAACCAAGTGCAGCGTGCACAATTATTATATGACCGCATAGGTGTTTTGTTTCCCAATACTAATAAAATGTTGATTCATAGTCGTTTTAAACGTAATGATCGCAATATGTTGGAAAAATCCTTAAAAGAAGATTTTAATACATCAAATGAAGCGTGCATTGTAGTTTCAACACAGGTGGTTGAAGTAAGTTTAGATATCAGTTTTGATGTAATGATAACTGAATGCGCACCGATTGATGCAATGATTCAGCGTTTCGGACGAATCAACAGAAAAAGGACAGAAGAGACAATAGGCAAATATAAAGATATTTATGTCATCCAGCCACCAATGGATAAGAAATCTGCCTTGCCATATGACGTAGATATTTTGCAAAAAAGCTACGATATACTGCCTAATGATGCTCTTCTTGAAGAAACATCTTTACAGACGATGCTTGACACAGTATATCCAAATACAAAGTTTGTGAATCTTGATTATTCAGGTGTAATATTCGTTGACGGAAGGTGGGGTATCAAAGAATTATGTCACAATGCAAAATCAGCTTTGCTTGATGTGCTTGACATCAATTCAGCAGTATGCGTTCTAGAGTCGGACAAGGATGAATATATAAATAATCCACAAAGTCGTCTGTTACAGGAAATACCAGTGAGTTATAAAAGCATAGCATACAACAAACTAAAACAATTAGATGTTGGTGCTAGGCCTTTTGTCGTGCCGGATAAAGCTTATAATGATGAACGGGGACTTTTGGTAGAGTTTGCAAGACCAGAATTTTTCAAAAGATATGAATTTATATAAAACCATGCCAATATGATTACAGCTACAATAGGAAGATTATTTTTGGATGCCTACAACAAGAAATATGGCAAAAACTATGATGCAAAGACTTTTTTTGTCGAAGTGTATCATCCATTATTCTTTGACAGCAACAAATATTTGCAGTGGGTTCAAAACTCACCTTTTGTTCAAATGAAGAAAGGGCAGAAAGTAGAGACATTATCCAAGGAAGAAAGAAAAGAAAAAATACAAGAATTTATTGCAAAAGTTGAAGGATGCACAACTCCAGATGCTAGTATTGCTCCAGGATTTCCTGCATCAGAAGAAAAGGAATATGCAACAACATCAGGACAAGTGACGAATATTAACTTTAATTTTGAACAAGACAATATTTTCCTTTCTTGGATAGGATCAAGTTTAGGTGTTGGTCTTCAGGGTGGATTATCAATACTTTTTTCAAATTCAGTTATACTTTTAGATATATTTGAAGGTTGGAAACTGTATAGAAAAGTCATAACAGAAAATGAAAAATTAAAAGGTAATCAAATTAATACATGGAATGGACAATGGTTAGCTCATCGATATGATGTCAGAGGCTTTCATTCAGACTATCCGATAGCGGGATTTAATCCTTTTGAAACCACAAGAGAGGGGATGAGTATTGCTACACAGTCCTGGATAAAAGTAATTATCGGGATTTCTCAACATTTCAATAATCCCCAAATAATGGGTTATATATATAACTTTGGACAAACAAATACTACTATAGGTTTTATTCCATTTAGTCTTAACCACATAAGAAGGCCTATTCAACTTTATGAAAAACTATTTGGAACAGAAGAAGGAAGAATGGCTGAAAACCTATGGGGTACGGAATTTGGATTCAAAGCTTGTTGCCAGAAAGGCGCTATTGGTATTGAGGCAATGCAACCGAAAGGCTTAAAGCAATATATGACTCCAATGAATGGGAAAGATCTAAAAGTCCCCAAATACGACGAAAAACAATCAATGAATTTTCATACATATCAAATCTGGTTATTAGCAATGTTAAACGACGAAGAATTATGGACAAAGTCCATTGAGTTTGCACAGATGTTGCAGGCGTATGTCAATAAAGACAAAAAACTAAGTACAAAGAGAGGCAATATGGTTAAAAACATTTTGGCTACATCTTCAAAGAAGTCTTTCCTATCTGCATTGAGCGACATTGCACATGATGTAGAATCTTTCAAAGAGATAGAAGATAATGCTAAAATCATACACATGATGCCTACGGATAATGTTACATATTATTTAACATTAGTTAGGTTTCACTATGCAGGACTAAGTAATAAAAACAATGCATAGTTACTAAAATTAGAATTCTAATAATTAATTTCATAAGACATGAGTACAAGTAATTTTATTTATTTGCGTGGGCTGAAACACGCAGAAAACACTGTCTTTTGCGTTGAAAATGGTCAAAAGAGTTACTATGATCCACAGTTTGGTTTTCAGGTGCCTTACTCTAGTGGTCAACAAGTAAAGCGTTCCATATTATCAACTCTAACAGATGAATTGGGTATAGAACCTGCTCCAACCACCTTTGTCTTCAATGTAAAAGAAAAGGCATTAGGCGAAGGAGAAGTCCTTTCTATTTGTGATCCTACCTATCCTGATCAACTATTTGGGGGTTGGATGCGTGCATTGAAAGATGGTAAAGAAAGAACAATAAAGCGCAGGAGTCCTTTATCTATTTCTTCTATGCGTCCCCTTCATCCTCTTTTGGCATCTAAATCTAAGGAAAATATAACTTTTGATCGCTCAGATAGACCTGAAACACACAAGATCAAAGTTCGTGACTCACAAGGAAATGAAATGAGCAAAGAACAGATTGAAGCTTTGCTTGAAGGTTCAGATAGAAGTCTTTATAGAAAGTGGATACCGGATAATTACAGAGCTACAGGTTTGTTTGTCTATGATGTGGCAATTGATCTGCGAACACTGTTCTGTGTTTCTTTAAACCAGTATGAGCCAGAACTGTCTAAAGCAATGATTGAGAAGTTGGAACAACAAGGATGGATAAAGAGTAGGAATATTTTTGGTGAATGTCTTGTTATGCCAAAGGAGCAGCGTGATAAATTGATTCCAGCTTTGGCCAAGGCTCTTGTCAACTGGCGTATAACTTCAAATCAAGCTCGCACATTCACTCTCATGGAGACTCTTGCTGTGGCTATAAGTGAAAATGCGAATACAATTCCTGCCGCTATTCGTGCAAAGTTAACGGACGATGAAGGTACATTAAAGGCAAAACCAATTATTGATGAAAACGTGGGGGCTGATGTGTTTGTAAGCCTGCCATGCGCTAGTTATGTTATAACCGAAAGAGAAAGCGCAGATGCATTAGAAGTAGCAGAGAAGAGGTTAATACAACTAATGAACAGTTTCAATTATGAGAATCAAATATAATGACCGACCAACCATCAAATATCATCATTTACAACACTGCTGATGGCAAGGCATCAGTGGTGCTCTATGCTCGTGACGGCAAGATATGGCTCAATCAGCAACAGATGGCAGAACTTTTTGCCACCTCGAAGCAAACGATAAGTCATCACATCATTAACATCCTTAAAGAAAAGGAGTTACTCGAAACAGCAGTTGTCAAACAATATTTGACAACTGCTGCTGATGGCAAAAATTACAATGTGGTATTCTACTCTTTGGAGATGATTCTTGCCGTGGGATTCAGGGTGCGCGGAGTAAGGGGTACACAGTTCCGTCAATGGGCCAACCGTCATCTGACGGAATACCTGGTAAAAGGTTTCACTATGGATGACGAACGTTTAAAGAACCCTGACGGACGACCAGACTACTTCGATGAACTGCTGGAACGCATCCGCGACATTAGGGCTTCAGAAAAACGGTTCTATCAGAAATTGCGCGACCTCTTCAAATTAAGCAGCGACTATGAGGCACGAGAGAAAGCAACTCAGATGTTCTTTGCAGAAACGCAAAACAAGTTACTCTATGCTGTCACTCACAATACGGCTGCAGAAATCATTATGTCGAGAGCTAATGCAGACTTGCCAAATATGGGACTGACCACATGGAAAGGAAGCATAGTGCGCAAGGGTGATATTGTCATTGCTAAAAACTACTTGCAGTCAGAGGAGATTGACAAACTGAACCGTATTGTAACCATCTTCTTGGAATCGGCTGAGTTGAGAGTAAAAGAGCGAAAGGACTTGACACTTGATTTCTGGAGAGAGAATGTGAAAAGTCTCTTGACATTCCAGGGACTCGACGTATTGCAAGGAAACGGGCAAGTATCAAACCATGAGATGGAAGAATATGTGCGAGCAATCTATGAGAGATATGACTCTCGTAGGAAAGGTTATGAAGCGCAACTGGCTGATGAAGAAGACATGAAACTTCTGGAAGACTTGGAAAGCGAAATTAAGAAAAACAAAAAAACATGACACCTACAGGCACCCACTTCAACTATTACCAGATATGTCATCGCAAGTTGTGGCTCTTTGCCAACGGCATTAACATGGAGCATATGAGTGATGCTGTTTATGACGGCAAACTCATACACGAGGGGAGCTATCCGCAGCGTACGGATCGCTACGAGGAGATAGCAGTAGAGGGCATCAAAGTGGATAAGGAGATAATTGGATGTGAAAGAGGCTCCACCGATATCTTTTTATAGATGCACAACAATGTCGATGGTAACTTCGGCAGAAATCCATGGAATACCATTTTCACAAACTCGTTCTTTAACTTCTTGAAACATATTTAAATATAAGGATGTCGATACCCCGATGAAAAATTATTATTCCATATCGACATTTTTTTCGTTATTTTTTTGCTAACTTTGCACATAATTTTACTAGGATTCTCGCCATTTCATGGCAGGGTCATAATCGTACTTCTGTAGAATTGAAACCTTGTTACCTCCCACAGTCCGAGAGCAGGCCAAGAGTCATAATCGTACTTTTGTAGAATTGAAACGAGTTACGTGCAACCCAAGAGCGAAGAGAACAAGAAGTCATAATCGTACTTTTGTAGAATTGAAACCGGGTAAATGTGGGTGCTGAGAAGTCACCCTTCAGTCATAATCGTACTTCTGTAGAATTGAAACTCCACCACAACAGACGTTGAACCGTTTTAGTTGAATGTCATAATCGTACTTCTGTAGAATTGAAACACTGTTATCTCTAATGTTGCACTGCTATCGTATTTCTGTCATAATCGTACTTCTGTAGAATTGAAACTCGTTATAAGAAACCCCTGTATTGTGGCAAAGAGGTCATAATCGTACTTCTGTAGAATTGAAACTTTAATGATGAATGGGGAACATATGGTATACGTGAGTCATAATCGTACTTCTGTAGAATTGAAACCTGTACTCGTTGGCTATGAACTTCGTACTCACAAGTCATAATCGTACTTCTGTAGAATTGAAACTAGTTCTTCATCAGTATTGGCGACTTGCCTTTCTCAGTCATAATCGTACTTCTGTAGAATTGAAACTACGACAAAATTGGTATAAAAGCATGGATTGAAAAGTCATAATCGTACTTCTGTAGAATTGAAACGTTAGATAACGGCTGGGTGTTACAAGACGAGACAGAGTCATAATCGTACTTTTGTAGAATTGAAACATCGTACAAGTGGCGAGTGGTACAACGGCTATCAAGTCATAATCGTACTTCTGTAGAATTAAAACCAAAGAAAAAACGTTTTGTAGAATAAATAAAATCTGCTACCGAGATTACATGAGTAACTATTGTGTAAGAGAAAAGAGAAAAGAGATTTTTGACTTTTTGTTAACTTTTTGAGCGTTTTGCTTTCTTTTTGATTTTTCGAAGCGTTCTACTGGAGGTGACAAAATAGAGAAAATGGTTGCTGAAAAGTGATATAAAATCGTCCGGGGGGATGAAATTCATTGTCCGAGTGGGTAAAATTTATCGTATTTTACCAACTCGGACAATGTTTTTTGATAGCTTTTACGACCTTATTTGATAGCTTCCACATCGTAAAAGCTATGCTTTTACAACGTAATATGATAGCTTTTACAATTCAAGAAAAATGCCTCTGCTGATTATCAACAAGTTACAGACTGCGAAATTTTGCCCGATTTTCAATATATTTTACCGTCGCTGGTTTTTATCGCGGGGATTTTAAGGTTGCGAAAATCAAAGTGTAAGGGAAACTGGTCTTTTTGTGACAATGTGATTTTCTTAATTTTACAAATACAAACTATAAACCGTAAACCCTAAACCGTAAACAGTAAACAGTAAACCATTCACATTCACAAAAAATCTCTTTTCTCTTTTCTCTTTTTAAGAGTAACGGGAAAAGGATGCAAAACTTTGTGGTTTCAGAAAAAAAATTATTACCTTTGTAACAGTACAACAGAATATATCTAACTATGGCAAAAGGTAAGAGGACTTGCAAGATACTGAAAGAGATTCGTCGGCAGATTGCCGAGGCTAACGACATAGAGTATGTGGTGGAGGAATGTCAGTATAAGGGTGACTGTCTCGGCACATGTCCTAAGTGCGAGGCGGAGGTGCGCTACCTGGAAGAACAGCTGCACCAGCGCCAGTTGCTCGGCAAGGCTGCGATGGTTGCCGGGATATCTGCTGGCATGCTTACCATGAGTTCATGCGGAAACGAGATGTATGCACAAGTGAGCAACCCTGAAGAAGGAGTCGTTATGAAAGAAGGTAATGAACCAAAACCCGAAAGTGGAGTGTTTTTGGGGGTCATTGAGCAAATGGCCTCCTTCCCTGGTGGAAATCTAGCTTTGAGGGAATTTCTTTCAAAAAACTTAAAATATCCAGAAAAAGCAGCAGAGGAGGGTGTGCAAGGAAGAGTGATTTGCCGGTTTGAACTTGACGAGAAAGGCTACATTTCCAACATCAAGGTACTAAAGTCTATTCACCCTCTGCTTGATGCAGAAGCCGTCCGCGTCATATCTATCATGCCGAGATGGATTCCTGCAAAACAAAACGGAGAGCCAGTAAAGATAAGATATACTTTACCCATAACTTTCCGCTTAGATAACGATACTACTAAAACAAACAATAAATAACTATGGCAAAAGGTAAGAGGACTTGCAAGATATTGAAAGAGATTCGCCGGCAGATTGCAGAGGCTAACGACATAGAGTATGTGGTGGAGGAATGTCAGTATAAGGGTGACTGTCTCGGCACATGTCCTAAGTGCGAGGCGGAGGTGCGCTACTTGGAAGAGCAGCTGCACCAGCGCCAGTTGCTCGGCAAGGCGGCGATGGTTGCCGGTATCTCCGTTGGAATGTTTACGCTGAGCAGTTGTGATACAAAAGGTACTCAGCAAGGCGATGTACCACGAGTACAGAAAGTGGAAAATCTCAAGGACGAAAATATAGAAAAAATAGAGGCTGTAGTAGGCCAAGTAGAAGACGTCAAGACAGAGTGTAGCAACACTTCCAAATAAAACAACTGCTCAACCATGTCAAATAATGAACTCATAGGCAAGTTGATAGGCATAGCGCGTCACCGGATGGCGGTTGACGGCGAGGGCGTGACGACACTTGTGGCATTCCATGGTTGTCCGCTGCGCTGCAAATACTGCCTTAACCCGCAGAGCATAACGAATGACACGATGTGCATGGAGCGCACCGTGGAGGAGCTTATCGACGAGGTGCGCATAGACCAGCTGTATTTCCTTGCCACAGGCGGAGGGGTGACATTCGGCGGCGGCGAGCCCTTGCTTCACAGTGAGTACATAAAGGCTTTCTGTGAGCTGTGTCCGAAGGAATGGCGCATAACCATTGAGACCAGTCTCAACGTGCCACGCAGGAACATGGAGCTGGTACTGCCATACGCAAAGGAGTGGTTCATTGACATCAAGGACATGAACCCGGAGATATACAAGGCATACTCTGGCACCGGCAACGAGCGCGTCATCGACAACCTGAAGTGGTTAGCCTCGGAGCATACAGAACTGTTGCCGAGCATCACGCTGCGCCTGCCCCACATACCAAACCATAACACTGAGGAGGACATAAATAATAGCCAAGCGTATCTTGAAACGCTTGGCTACCATAAATTCAACAGGTTTGAATATATTATAAGGTAACTCAACTTTCTGAAGTAGTCAAGTAGACAGTAGTTAAGTAGTTTTGAGACAAGCTCAAGCATAAATGAAGACAATACAGAATACCTCAGCATGAGCCTCGGTTCGTCAATAAACAGCAAATAGCCAGGGTAATGTCTTAACTCCTTTACTTCTTTACTCCTGAAGACTAAGTAGTCAAGTAGACAGTAGTTAAGTAGTTAAGACAATACAGAATACCTCAGCATGAGCCTCGGTTCGTCAATAAACAGCAAATAGCCAGGGTAATGTCTTAACTCCTTTACTTCTTTACTCCTGAAGACTAAGAAGTTGAGCACTTGCGAAACTTGACATTGCACGGATTGAAAATAGGATTTTACGGGATGGGCTAACGACAGGAATACCTGTAATACTGAAAAACCAAGAACTCCCCTGAGAGCAGTAAGCCCTCAGGGGAGTTGCCATATATAAAAGACAAGTCTTACCTCATGAGTTTCTTGCCATTCTGTATTACGATACCCTTGTAGGTGTCGCTTACCTGCTGACCAGCCAGATTGTATGCAGCAGAGGCCTTAGCCTGTGCGGCAGCCTGAACGCTGTCTATAGCATCAGCACCGATTACTACTGTAGCAGCCTGCTTGCTCAGTCCGCCCATCTCGTTGGCACTGTAGATAGTGTAGGTGCCATCCTCCGTAACGGTGTATGAGGTCTCAGTGATGTCGGTTACATACTCGCCGTCCTTGAATATCACCCATGCACGCACCTGACTGTCGTCTGCCCAGGAGATGGTCTTGCCGTCAACACTTGCCACCGGCGCGTCTGTCAGCGTGGTATAGTCGGTAGGCAGCCATCCGTCAGTACCAGAGAGCACGTTCATGATGGTGAACTTCTTAGCCTCGTCGGCAGAAATCACCGGCACGTAGCTGTTGGTGCTGGTAGAAGAGTTGCCACGCACACTGAGGTCTATCAAGTTGCCGTTCTTGTCAACAGAGCCATACTCATAGAAGTGTGTAGGCAGATTGCCCATGCCTGCATAGCCATTGTCTGAAGGCTGTATGTTCATCTGCGTGAAGAGGTAGTAAGTGCGTGGCTCGTTCTGCCATGGACGGCTCAGGTTATAGTCACCCTTGTCTGCCATTGATGCACCGTTGCCTGCCTCCGCACGGTTGATGGTGCAGTGGCTGAACACATAACCCCACTTAGTGGTGCTTGAGGTTGATGGAGCAGTTATCACGCTGCCCTTGCCCTCCATCACAAGCTCACACTGGTCAAAGAACTGGTCACCGCCGCCACAGATATAGTCAACGGTACCCTGTATGCGACACTGGTCATAGTAAGAACGCTCACCTGTAACGTGTGTATCCTGCTGTGACTGCATCTGCACGTTCTTGAACACCGACTTGTTACCACCATAGATGGCAGCACCCACGCCTGCACGCTCAGCCTTGCGGAAGTCAAGGTCATTGCGTACGGTGAGATCCTGCAGGTAGAAGCCCTCGCGGTCGCGTATGTTCAGGATAGGATTAGAGATACCTGTACGTGTGCCGTGGAGTACTACACCGTCACGGCTCTGACCTATAAGGCTCACGTTACCACGGTTGATGCGCTGCTCGTTGTCTGCACCGAAGTCGTAGTCGCCGTTCTTCAGGAAGATGGTGACGCGCTCAAGGTTCTTATTGGTGTTGTTGCCCAGTGAGCTGATTACCTGACTGAACTCCTTAGCGGAGCCTACCACGTAGTCATATACCTTCTTGGCTACAGGAGCCTGGGCAGCAACGGTGAAGTTGACGGTGATGTCCTCGGTGGTCTTGTTGCCAAAGAGGTCCTCAGCCTTGCCGGCTGGGATGGTGAAGGTATAGTCCTTGTCATAGTCAAGGTTGGCTATGCCGAAGTTCAGAGTCTGGCCGTAGTCGGCGTGTACCTCCTCACCATTGAAGGTAACGTCGGCAGATGACATCTCACGGTCAAACTTGACTGATACCATAGCGTGGTTGTTTACCACTGCCGCATTCTTGGTCATAACGGCAGGAGTGGTGCCAGGATTGGTCTTCTCTATCACAAGCTCAAACCAAGCGTAAGGCTGTCCGCCACCTGTGATGGTGAAGGCTATAGGCTCACCAGCCTTGTGGTTCTCCACCACTACGGTGAGGTTGTCCTTGTTGCCCTTCACGTAGCCGTGGTTGGTAGGTACGCGGAATGTGGCACCGTCAGACGAGATGGCAGTGAGGCCCTCGCCGTCATTGTAGTTTGCACCCATCTGAGCCAGGGTGAAGGTCTTAACTACCACTCCGCCCGGAACCTCAATAAGGTTGTTGGCAGCGTTGAACTTGAACTGCTGTCCGCCCCAACCGTCAAGACTGGTGGTGCGCAGGGTGTAGAGTCCGTCGGTCCAGCCGTCAGTCCACTGTCCCTCTGCCACGTATGCGGCCTTGCCGTCGGTGCTGAACTTCAAGGTATAGTCCTCATCGTTGGCAGTGCGCTCATAGGTGTAGATGCCGCCTATGTTGAGGGTGAACGTGCGCTCAGGTGTAGTCAGCGTATATGTAGCGTTGTTGCCGCTGCGGTTTGATGTCACTGTGGCTGCCGAACCATCAACAGCCTTGGCTGCTACCACTGGCAGCGCGGTGTAGATGTTGGTTGAGAGAGTAGCCTCGGAATCGTCATTGATGTCAGCCAGCAGTTCCTCACTTACGGCGAAACCGTCAATGGTGAGGCTTGTCAGCGTAACCACGTCGAGGTGGAACAGGCGCAGTGTATAGGTACTCTTCAGGGCTGCCGCACCCTCGTTGGCTGTAACATTCAGCGTAACGACGGTTGCCTTGTTGGCCCCAGGTGTGGCAAGTGTGAACGTACCATCACCATTGTCGGTGACGCTCACGGCTGTCTCCGTGCCCTCCTCTACCGCGGTGGCGGTTACGGTGGCGTTAGATGATGACACCTTGATGGTGGTAGTTGCCTCGGCGTAGGTCTTAGGCAGTACGCACTCAAAGTCGTTAGCCGTGCCAGAACTTACCGTCTGTCCCTCAATGGTGACATCGTTGATGTAAGCCTCGTTTACACTAAGCACGCCGTAGAGATAAACATCGTCAAGGTCAAACTGGTTGTTTGAAGCCACGTTGTCGCCGTTGCCCTTCCAGTTCTTGGCAGGGAAGATGCGTATGTAGCCATTCTTGCCGTTGAGTCCTGGTATCTCTATGGTGTTGGTCTTCCAGTTGTTATAGCTTGTACCTGTGAGGTACTCGTCGCCTACGAGGGTCCATGTGGTCTTGTCGGTAGAGTAAGCCACGGCATAGTACTGTGTCTGGCTCTGGTGACCGGCAGCCTTCACCTCAAGTTTCAGGTCGCGGAAGTTAGTAGCGTCAACCGCAATCTCAAAATAGTTGTATGGGTTCTGGTAGCTGTATGTCTGCTCACCGGGGAACTCAATGGTGCTTGTGCCGTAAGCCACAGAGGCAGCGGCAGTCTCAGGTGTCGGTACTGGTGACGTGAGGTGCAGGGCCGCACCGTCGCAACTGATGGCGTTCACCTCGTGGTAAGCACCCTGCGACTGCTGTGATGTCACTGCGCCGGAGCCTACCGGACGATGAGGGGTCAGCGTAGAGTTAGCGAGTGCTCCGTCGTTAGGAAGCAGTGCCACGTCGTTGAAGTCCACGTTGCCGTTTCCTGTGATGGCCGTGGAGTTAGGAGTGCCTACGCCCCCGGCAATGTCATATCCGTAGTTGAATGACCAGTAAGCCATGGTCTTAGGCTCTGCTGGTGTCTCAGGCTCTACAGGAGTGTCGCTGCCGCCCTCATCGGCTGTGGTATAGTAAGCCTTGAACCAAACGTCTTCTTGGTTATTGCCAGAGAACACCACCTTGATGCTCTTTGTTGCCGGTGAAGCACTGAAGTCAAGAGAAGCGAAGAGCGGAGCGGTGCCGTCGGCAAAGATTGGGTATTTCGCTGTGCTCTCAATGTCTGAGTTGAGTGTGACATTCTGTCCTATAGGCTCTTTGAAGAAGTTCACATCGTCCTTGTCAACGGTATAGAGATAGCAGAGGTTGCGTGAATCAGACTGTGACAGGCCGCCAATCTCAAGCTTTGTTACCTTATAGCCTTCTGGTATGTTGATAGTACCAGGATCGTTGTTCTTGAAGTTTATGCCGTCGGTATATGATACAGAGTTAGGGTCTGTCCAGTTACATGGAGTCTTGCTGATAGCACGGTTGTTCATAGTCAGTGTGAAGCCTTCGGCATCAGTAAACTGATAGAGGTCGTTGGTAGAGTGATCCTTGTCAAAGTTCTCGCCATGCAGATACACGAACTTTGACGCCACGGCGGTGAAGGTGATGTCCTTCACGTTGGTGGTGTAGTTAGCATAGTTCACGCCCTGATGGAAAGTCAGCGTCAGAGTGTAGTTGCCAGCAGGCAGTTCTGCTGTGTTGGGTAGTGAGGTGTTGTGTCCAGCCTCCTTGAAAGCCCAGTCGCCGCCATTCTCGCCTGTGCAAACCACGTTGGCGGTCTGCTTATAGACGGTGTTTCCGCCATCGTCAGTAATGAGGAAGTCGATTGTCACAGGCTCACACGGTGTGGCTGTGTCAAACGAGATGGCGTAAGCCGCCGTCTGCGTGTTGGTAAGGGCAAACGTCACGACATCGCCGTTACCGACCCAGTTGAAGCAGTTCTGGTCATCACACGATGGTGTACTGCCCCACGAACAGTTCTTCGTAATCACTGCCTGTTTTCCGTCAAGCACGCCTGGCAGGGTGGTACCAGTGTCGGCGAATGTCATGACAGACATCAGCAGCAATGTGAATAGTGAAAGGATTTTTTTCATTTGTTTTTGTTTAATATGTTTAAGTTATAAAAAAATACCACTTGTGTGTAGATTATTGTTTTCGGATGGTGCAAAATTAGTCATAATTGATGGTCTGAAAGGGCAAAATAACACCATTTGAGGGATAAAAATATATCAAATGAAAAACTTTTTCGCCTAATGTCTTTATTTATAATAATGCA
Source organism: Prevotellaceae bacterium UBA3627 (assembly GCA_002373375.1). Lineage (GTDB taxonomy): Bacteria > Bacteroidota > Bacteroidia > Bacteroidales > Bacteroidaceae > Prevotella. Next base: position 18,698 of record DFLE01000030.1, on the reverse strand, counting down.
TTCCTTATTCAAGTTTCGCATGCGCTCAACTTGTTGGGTTATCAGGTTATTAGGTCGTAAGGTCATGAGGTGAAATATGTTTAATTGTGGTGAATAGTTGCCTAATATCACCTTAAAACCTTGAAGCGAAGCGACCTCAAAACCTTAAACCTCAACGAAACTGAAGCTTGCGAAAGTTGAGTTCCCTATTAAATAATAAGGTAGTAAGAATATTTATGGTTGAGGATAAGATAGTTGCACCATATCACATTTATGTCTATTTTTCGCTGTAAAGTGATATTTTTATGAAAATATTTTGTTATAATGAAAACTTTTTAATACTTTTGCAAGAAAATTTATTTAGAAAAGAACAATGATTGACTCTCAAGACATGACGCTGAACGCTGAACAGAATGATTCTGCACAGGAGAAGCGCATCTACGCCTCAAAAGAGGAAGTGCTGGAGCGAGTGAAGACTCTCGCACAGGGCGAGGAAGAAATTACTAAACCTGAATTGGATCATCTCAAGACCGCTTTCTATTTCCTGCTCAATGCGGAGCGTGAGGCGGCGCAGAAGGCTTACATCGCTGATGGCGGCGACCCTATGCAGTATGTCGTCACACCTGACGAGACTGAGGAGGCTTTCAAGGCTGAGATGAACAAGATTAAGGAAATTCGCCAGGCGGCTTTCCAGAAGGCGGAGGCAGAGAAACAAGCCAATCTGAAACGCAAGCAAGAGATTATTGAGCGCATTAAGGCTCTCACCACTACTCCTGAGGAGGCCGCCACAGGTTTTGAGGAGGTAAAGGCATTGCAGGCTGAGTGGCGCGAGATTAAGGCTGTGCCGGCTGAGAATGCCAGCGAGCTGTGGAACAACTACAAGTTGTGCCAGGAGCAGTTCTATGACCTTCTGAAGATGAACTTCGCTGCGCGTGAGTATGACTTCAAGAAGAATCTGGAGCAGAAGACCGCCCTGTGTGAGGCTGCCGAGCGCCTCGCCAACGAGGAGGACGTGGTAAGCGCTTTCCACCAGTTACAGGAGCTGCACAACCAGTACCGCGAAATCGGTCCAGTGGCTAAAGAACTGCGCGAGGAGGTGTGGGCACGCTTCAAGGCCGCGAGCACCGTGGTCAACAAGCGCCATGCCGACCACTTCGAGGCTATACGCCGACAGGAGGAGGAGAACCTGGCAAAGAAGAGCGAGCTGTGCGACAAGGTGGAGAGCATCTCTACCGATGACTGCAAGAGCAGCGCCGACTGGGAGAAGAAGACACGCGAGGTGCTTGACCTGCAGGCTGAGTGGAAGACCATTGGCTTTGCTCCTAAGTCAATGAACGTAAAGATATTTGAGAGGTTCCGCACCGCCTGCGATCAGTTCTTCACAGCCAAGAACGAGTTTTACGACGAGAGGCGCGAGCGCTACCAAGAGAACATATCAAAGAAGGAGGAGCTTGTAAAGAAGGCTCAGGAACTGCAGGACAGCACAGAATGGAAGCAGACCGCCGACAAACTGATACAACTGCAGAAGGAGTGGAAGACCATTGGCATGGTGCCACACAAGATAGGTGACCAGCTGTGGAATGACTTCCTCAGTGCCTGCAACAAGTTCTTCGAGGCACGTAATGCCGCTACATCTGACGAGCGCAACGAGCAGACAGAGAACCTGAAGAAGAAGCAGGACATCATAGAGAAGCTGAAGGCCTTGATAGAGGATACCGCCGATGACCTGCAGCAGAAGATGCAGACTCTGATAGAGGAGTACAAGCAGGTGGGCCACGTTCCGTTCAAGGACAAGGACCAGATATTCCGTGAGTATCATGACACCCTCGACACTCTGTACAAGAAACTCAACAAAACACGTGCAAGCAAGCGCCTCAACGCCTTCAAGGAAGGACTGAAAGAGGTGGCTAAGCGTGGGGAGAACGCAGTGGAGACAGAGCGTCAGAAGATGCAGCGCAGATACAACGACATGAAGCAGGAGCTTGAGAACTATGAGAACAATCTCAACTTCCTCACTGCCAGCAGCAAGAAGGGCAGCTCTCTCATTGACGAGATGAACCGTAAGGTGGAGAAACTGCGTGATGAGATTAAGCTCATGAAAGAGAAAATAAAGGCGATGAATGAATAACATTCATCCGTCATTACAGGATAAAGAAAAGCCGTCAAGACGACATCAACGTCTTGACGGCTGTTTTTTATCTTCGCGCATATACAATAAACTACACGCGCATACGTTCTTTTTAAGGTGGATATTGCAAAAACAGCAAATTAAAACAAGATACCGACATGATAGAATATATAAAAGGCGCACTGACAGAGGTCACTCCGGCACAGGCTGTAGTGGAGACAGGAGGCATAGGCTACCTGCTCAACATCTCACTTAACACATACACTGCCATACAGGAGAAGAAAGACGTAAAACTGTATGTACACGAGGTATTGATGACCGGCGGCCGCGATGACTCCATGACACTGTATGGCTTTGCCACGAAGCAGGAGCGCGAGATATACCGTATGCTCATAACCGTAAGCGGCGTGGGCAGCAACACCGCGCGCATGATTCTCAGCGCCACAAGCACCACAGAACTGGTGAACATCATATCCACCGGCAACGAGAAGGCACTGAAGAGCGTGAAGGGCATAGGTTTGAAGACGGCGCAGCGCATCATCGTTGACCTCAGGGACAAGATGGCATCTAACGGTATGATACAGGATATCACCTTGCAGGGTGCAGGCGCACAGGCGGCTGTCAACAACGAGGTGCGCGACGAGGCTGTCGGTGCACTCACCATGCTGGGCTTCTCACCTGCGCCAAGCGCCAAGGTGGTGACAGAGATTTTACAACAGAACCCCGCTATGCCCGTGGAGCAAGTTATCAAGCAGGCTCTGAAATTGATTAAATGAACAAGCGGTTCCTCATAGTCCTCTCCTTTTGTATCATTGCCTCCATGGCAGTGATACACTCTATTGCTGCCCCTGACGACACAAACGTATGGGGCAAGGCTGACAATGCCAATAAGGAGAAGAAGGAGGAGACACAGGCCGGAGCCCAGGCAAAGAAGGACGACAGCAAGATGACGGCGGCTGAGCGCAGACGCCAGGCTGCCGCAGAGCGACGCAAGAAAGCAGAGGAGGAGAAGAATAAGAGTACGCTGGAGAAATACAGGGAGAAGCAGGCACGACTGAAAGTACAGGAGGACACCATACCCGACAGTCTGCTGCACCCACGATGGAAGATACAGCGCACACAGCCCATCACGTATGATGACATCAATCAGGGAGTGGCTGACCTGAAAAGACCTGAGAACATCAAGCAGACAACAGAATACAATGACACCACAGAACGCTACATCATAGGTTCAAAGCTGGGCATGAGCTGGCTCGGCACACCAATAATGATGGAGCAGGGCGAGTTCTTGAAATGGTCTGAGCATAACCTCTTCAGAAACTATTTCAAGGAAAAGAATGCTGAGATATTCCAGCAGAAAGGCAAGGAGAAGTTTGACTTCACCGATATGCACTTTGACTTGGGACCGGCAGAGAAGATATTCGGTCCCGGCGGAATACAGGTAAAGACACAGGGCTCCGCTGAACTGAAGCTCGGTGCCACCATGAAGAGCATAGACAACCCGTCACTGCCTATACGCAACCGCAACACTACCACCATAGACTTTGACGAGAAGATAAACATCAACGTCACCGGCAAGGTAGGCGACAAGATGAACATGAATCTTAACTACAACACTGATGCCACGTTTGACTATGACATGCAGAACATGAAGTTAAGATATGACGGCAAGGAGGATGAGATAATAAAGCTTGTGGAGGCAGGAAACGTAAGTTTCCCGTCTAACTCTTCACTTGTACAGGGAGCCTCATCACTCTTCGGTATCAGGACCGACATGCAGTTTGGCAAGCTGAAACTGCAGACGGTATTGTCACAGAAGAAATCAACGAGCCAGAGCGTATCAAGCAAGGGCGGCGTGCAACTTACTCCATTTGAGATTAATGTAGCCAACTATGAGGCTAACAGGCACTTCTTCCTTGCCAAATACTTCCGTAACCGCTATGACGGATGGATGGCCACACTGCCGACCGTGACCACCGGCATATCTATAAAGCGTGTGGAGGTGTGGGTAACCAACAAGAGCGGAACGACGAGCAACACTCGTAACATCATAGCCTTGCCAAATCTGGGTGAGGGCAACCAGACTCCAAGCAACAATGCCAACACCCTGTATAGCGACATCAACGCGCTGACCGCCGCCGGCGTACGCAATATGGACAAGACAAGCGAGATACTTGACGGCACCACCGCAGGCGGCGAGGTGATGTCGGGCGGCAGCACCTATGAGAAGATTGAGAAGGCGCGCCTGCTCAGTTCATCTGAATACACCGTCAACAGTGCCATGGGCTACATCTCACTGAAGAGCACCTTGCAGAGCGACCAGGTGCTTGCCATAGCCTATGAGTACACCTACGGCGGAGTTACTTTCCAAGTGGGTGAGTTCTCAAGCGACAAGACCGACGTGACACAGGCATTGATAGTCAAATCATTGAAGAACACTAACAACACCCCGTCACAGAAGAACTGGCAGCTGATGATGCGTAACGTGTATTACCTGGCGTCATCGGTACAGAAAGAGAAGTTCAAGCTCGACGTAAAATACCAAAGCGACTCGGCAGGCGTGTATGTTACATACATACCAGAGAAAGAAGTAAAGAGCAACACCATAATCAAACTGCTGGGCGCTGACAGGCTGGACAACAACAACCGCACACACCCTAACGGCTATTTTGACTTCGTAGAGGGCTACACCATAAGCAACGGACGCGTATTCTTCCCCGTAGCGGAGCCTTTCGGTACGGCGATGTATAACGCCTTGCGACAAAGAGGTGTGAGCGATGACGTGGCAAGCAAATACAGATACCAGGAACTGTATGACACGACGCAGACGGTAGCTAAGCAGACGGCAGAGAAGAACAAGTATATCCTCACAGGTATGTATAAAGGCACATCGGCTGGAGTGATAAGTCTGGGAGCCTCGTTTATTCCGCAAGGTTCGGTAAAGGTCACCGCCGCCGGTATGGAACTGATGGAGGGCGTGGACTACACCGTGGACTACTCTGCAGGAGAGGTGACAATACTCAACCAGAGTATTATCGACGCCGGCACCGCTGTCAATGTATCGCTTGAAAGCAACAATGACTATGGTATGCAGCGCAAGACCATGTTCGGTTTGAACTGGGAGTACGACTTCTCTAAGGATTTCCAGATGAGCGGTACTTTCCAGCACTTGTCTGAGCAGAGCCTTACGTCAAAGGTATCTATGGGCAGCGAGCCGGTAAGCAACACCCTTGTAGGTCTGAACCTGAACTGGAAGAAGGAGAGTCAATGGCTTACCAATATGCTCAACAAGATTCCGCTGTTGCACGTATCAAAGCCTTCCAACATACAGTTTAACATGGAGTTTGCCAAGTTGTTCAGCTCCATTGCCAGCGGTACACAGGACAATGCTTCCTATCTGGATGACTTTGAGAGCGCTACCAACAACATTGACGTGAGCACACCATCGGCATGGACGCTGTGTAGTGTGCCTACCGGAGGCAAGAATGCATACGGCAAGACCTCTTTGGAATCAGGATACAACAGAGCACGACTGGCATGGTACAACATCGACAAGTTGTTCACACAGCGCTCTTCCACACTGATGCCAAGCCATATCAAGAACGACCTGGAGCAGTTGTCTAACCACTATGTGCGCGAGGTGTATGTAAACGAGTTGTATCCTAACCGCGACCAGAACACCTATAACGGAGCCACATCCACTCTTGACATTCTCAACCTCGCCTTCTATCCGTCAGAGCGCGGACCATACAACTTCAACCCCGGCATCACCGCAAACGGCAGACTGCCTGAGCCGACGAAGTCATGGGGTGGTATGATGCGTAAGCTTGACACCAACGACTTTGAGGAGGCCAACATTGAGTACATAGAGTTCTGGATGTTAGACCCCTTTGTCTATACACGCGAGGACGGAACGGCTGCCAAGCATACAGGTACGCTACACATAAACCTCGGCGAGGTGTCTGAGGACATACTCTATGACGGCAAGAAATTCTATGAGAGCGGCATGCCTGTGAGTGATGCGGAAGCTACACGCATAGACACTACGCAATGGGGTAAGATTCCAGTACAGAACACCATCAACTATGCCTTTGCAACGACAAGCGGCTCACGCCAGAAACAAGACCTTGGATACAACGGTCTTAACGACGAGGAAGAGCAGCAATGGGATGCATACCAGAACTTCATAAACGCTGTGAAGGCCAACGTGACTAACGACAGTGCAAGGGCAGCTATCCTCAATGACCCTGCAGCCGATGACTATCACTACTACAGAGGAAGTGACTGGGACGCACAGCAGACATCTATACTTGACAGGTACAAATACATAAACAACCCACAGGGCAACTCTCCTGACTCTGACACAAGGACTGAGTCGTATGACACATCATACAAGACTTCGCCTGACGTGGAGGACATAAATCAGGACTATACCCTCAACGAATACGAGAATTACTACGACTACACCATAGAGATAGACCCCGACAAGATGTCTTCGTCCTCTAATGAGTATATAGTGGACAAGAGAGAGGCTACCACCACCCTGCGCAACGGAAAGAAGGAGACTGTGACATGGTATCAGTTCAGAATACCACTGACAACAGGAAGGAAAGTAGGAGCCATCTCTGACTTCTCTTCCATACGTTTCATGCGTATGTATATGCAGGGATTCGAGGAGCCTACCATACTACGTTTTGCCAGCCTTGACCTGGTAAGAGGTGACTGGCGCATATATGACCAGCAGATACAGGGAGCTTCAGCCAATCCTACCGCACAGCTGGCAGCATCAGCTATAAGCATTGAGGAGAATAATGACAAGACCCCTGTAAACTATGTATTGCCACCAGGCATCAGCAGGGTGGTTGACCCTTCACAGCCACAGCTGACGGAGAACAACGAGCAGGCTCTGCGCATGGACATCACCAATATGTCACGAAACGATGCCGTGGCTGTATATAAGAACACAAACTATGACTTACGCTATTACAAGCGTCTGCAGATGTTTGTGCATGCCAACGCTTTGGAGCAGAACACCACTAACCTGCAAAACTCACAACTGGCAGTGTTTGTCAGACTGGGTTCAGACTTCAACAACAACTTCTATGAGTATGAGATACCATTGAAACTTACCGCCCCTGGCGTTTACAGCACTTACTCCGGTGCTGACTGCGAGGCTGTATGGCCGACAGAGAACATGCTGAATATCGAGTTGAAGAAACTCACGGCACTGAAGAAGCAACGCAACATATTAAAGGCACAGGGCAAAGCTTCACAAAACGTACTCTACTCCACTTACGACAGCGATAACCAAAACAACAAGATTTCCGTCATAGGTAACCCTTCATTGGGAGAGGTGCACACTATGATGATAGGTGTACGCAATCTCTCTGCAGACATGAAGGACGGAGAGGTATGGGTTAATGAGCTGAGACTTATAGAGCCTGAGAGCGACGGAGGATGGGCTGCATCAGCTAACCTCAACATGGAGCTGTCAGACCTTGGCACTGTGCAGGCATCCGGCAAATACATCAGTGACGGTTTCGGCGGCATAGAGCAGAAGGTTCTGGAACGTACTACCAACAAGTACGGAACGTACTCTATTACCACACAGGTACAGTTGGGCAAGTTCTTCCCTGACAAGGCAAACGTGTCTATACCTTTATATTATAGTGTAACACGCGAGCGTACCTCTCCTAAATATAATCCTCTCGACACCGACATGTTGTTAGAGGACGCACTTGAGAGTGCAGCAGACAAGCATGAGAAGGACTCCATTAAGAGCATTGCCGTCACAAATACCGTAAGCAAGAACCTGTCACTATCGGGTATGCGTGTAGGTATCATAACAAAGCGTCATCCTATGCCGTATGACCCAGGCAACTTCACTTTCTCTTACAGTCACTCACACCAGCACACTGACGGAGAGACAACTGTATATGAGAACGAAGACAAATGGATGGGCTCTATAAACTACTCTTGGACTCCTATATACAAGCCTCTTGAACCATTCAAGAAGCTAAAGTCTAAATCAAAATACTTAGACATAGTCAAGAAGTTTGCCCTGAACTGGTTGCCACAGAACATAGCGGCAAACACCGTTATGACACGCATATACTCAGAGTTGCAGGAGCGCGACCTTGAGGACCTGAGCAACACATCAAGTCTGCCAGCGAACTTCAGTTCTGAGTTCACATGGGATCGTAGCCTGTCTGTACGTTGGGACCTGACAAAGAATCTGCACATGAGTTTCCAAAGTGCCACACGAGCTGAGATAGAAGAGCCTTACACCCAGGTCAACAAAGACCTGAACCCTGACGGCTATGCTGCATGGAAGGACTCTATATGGACAAGCATAAAGCACTTTGGTACGCCATTAGACTACAACCAGTCGTTCAACGCCTCATACCAACTGCCACTCAGCATGATGCCTATATTTGACTGGATAAAGGCTGACGGTTCCTATGCCGCCACATACCGTTGGGCAAGAGGCGCAGAGGAGGACGGCGTCATTAAGCACGGCCATACCATAGCCAACAACAGAACCATAAATATCAACTCCACATTAGACATGGTGAAGTTGTATAACCATGTGCCGTTCCTGAAGAAAGTGAACGACAACGTGGGAAAGGCTAAGAAGAAGACACCAGAGAGCGTATTGAAGCGCCAGAAAGAACAAAAGAAGCTGGAGAAAGAGAAGAAAAAGGACGAGACGAAGAAGGGCGACTCTCAAGAGAATGAAGATAACAAAGAAGAGGTTGCCAACGACAAGAAGGCTTCGCCATCCAAGAAACAGAATATAGCGAAGAAGAATACCTACACACGAGAACTGACCATAGCGGCAGACACCTCTACAATAGTCACCCATGGTAAGAAGTCCACCCGTCTGCTCGTTACGGCTAAAGACATGAACGGAAAGGAGATACGTGTAAAATACAAGAAGATAGACAACAACAAGATAAAGATAATAAACAAAGCCGACTCTACGGTAAAGATGAAACTGTCTGTGGTGGCACTTGAACCACTTGAAAACCAGCAATGGTACAAGATAGCGCAAGGGGCTGCACGCGTACTTATGTCTGTCAGAAACATATCTGTCAGCTACCGTAACCAATACTCCATGGCACTGCCGGGCTTCACTCCCACAATTGGCAGTGCCTTCGGACAGAACAAGAATAACAGTATGGCTCCGGGACTTGATTTCGCTTTCGGATTTACAGATGACAGCTTCATTGAAAAGGCACAGCGGGAAGGCTGGTTGGTAAGCGGCGACTCCATCAGTCCTGCCACCACAAGCAGAACGGAGGACTTACAGGTCAAGATGACACTTGAGCCATTCAACAACCTCAAGCTTGACCTCAACTTCGCCCACACACAGACTAAGCAGAAGTCAATACAATATGTATATGCAGGCAATCCTACTACCCAAAGCGGTACTTTCACTATGACTACCGTGAGCATCAAGTCGGCATTCGAGGGTATAGGTTCGGCAAACAACGGTTACCGCTCTGCATCATTTGAGAAGTTCTGCGGACTGCTCGACTCCTACCGCTCACGCGTGCAGCAACAGTTCGCCGGCACAAGATACCCGGCAAACACACCATACGCAGGACAGGCATTTGACGCTGCCAAGGGAGAAGTCAACCGCTACAGCGCAGACGTGATGGTACCAGCATTCCTCAATGCCTATACAGGGTATAGCGGACTAAGCATATTCCCCGCCATAACAAGTATGCTGCCTAACTGGACTCTCCGCTTCAGCGGACTTACCCAGATACAATGGTTCCGCGACCACTTCAAGAGTTTCAACATTAACCACTCATACAAGAGTGTGTATGCCGTAGGCTCATACACTTCCTACTCCACATACATGTCATACATGGGTGACCAGATAGGCTTTATCTCTGATGCTACAGATGCAAGCAAACTGGTGCCAAACTCCATGTTCAATGTATCAACAGTGAGCATTAACGAGGCTTTCGCCCCATTATTGGGCATAGACTTCACACTGCCTAACAACATGACATTCAAAGCTGAGTATAAGACAACACGTGTACTTACACTCTCCATGACAAGTGTTCAGATTAACGAGGCACTGTCAAAAGACTGGGTATTCGGCGTAGGATACAAGATTAACGACTTCAATCCATTCCGTGTCAAGTCATCTCTTGCCGCCAAGGGAAAGAAGAAAGGCAGAGACGGCAGGAACGAGGAAGACAACACTGCTAATAGCGCTATATCGAAGTCAGCATCACAGAACAAGGGCTTCGCTCATGACCTTAACCTGAGACTGGATGTAAGCTATCGTCAGCAGGCCGCCATAACGCGCGACATTGCCAGTGCGTCATCTTCTGCCACATCAGGCAACACGGCTTTCAAACTGGCATTCTCTGCGGAATATACGATATCAAAGCTATTGTCTATGAGCTTCTATTATGACAGACAGTCCAACACCCCGTTGCTTTCTGCCGGCTCATATCCTACAGTGACGCAAGACTTCGGTCTCGGAGTGAAATTCTCACTTACCAGATAACCCCTGGGAATTGCTCCGTAAAACAGTTAAAACAACGTAATTTGGCAATTTTACAAGAAAAAAATTTCTGTGTCTGCAAAAATACTCTTACCTTTGCACCATCAGACATATATATGCTATGACATACAAATATGACTTTCTCATTATAGGTGCCGGCGTGGCCGGTATGAGTTATGCTCTTAAGGTGGCAAGAGCGAAAAAAGGCAAGATATGCCTAATATGTAAGACCACCCTTGACGAAGCCAACACAACACGTGCACAAGGCGGTGTAGCATCTGTCACCAACGTCATTGTTGATGACTTTGAGAAGCACATACACGACACCATGGTAGCCGGCGATTACATATCTGACCCAGCGGCTGTGGACCAGGTGGTGCGCATGGGACCGTCGCAGATACGCGAGCTGGTTGACTGGGGCGTAAACTTTGACAAGAACGAGGATGGCCTCTATGACTTGCACCGTGAGGGTGGACACTCAGAGTTCCGCATACTGCACCATGCCGATGACACCGGCGCAGAGATACAGCGCGGTCTGATGGCTGCCGTGAGGGCATGCCCCGACATTGAGATAAAGGAGAACCACTTTGCAGTGGAGGTAATAACACAGCACCACCTTGGCATTGAGGTGACAAGGCAGTCACATGACATAGAGTGCTATGGTGCCTATATCCTTAACCCTGAGACACAAAAGGTGGACACATACCTCAGCAAGGTTACAGTAATGTGTACGGGTGGTTGCGGTGCAGTATATCTCACCACCACCAACCCTGTCATCGCTACAGGCGACGGCGAGGCCATGGCCTATCGTGCTAAAGCTACTGTAGCCGACATGGAGTTCGTACAGTTCCACCCTACGTCTCTCTATCATCCAGGAGAGACACACCCCGCATATCTCATCACTGAAGCCATGCGTGGATATGGAGGCATACTACGCCTGCCTACAGGCGAGACATTCATGGAGAAGTATGACGAGCGTCTTTCCCTCGCACCTCGCGACATTGTGGCACGCGCCATCGACAAGGAGATGAAGATACACGGCATTGACCATGTATGTCTTGACGTGACACATAAAGACCCGGAGGAGACACGCCACCATTTCCCTAACATTTACCAGAAATGCCTCAGCATAGGCATTGACATCACGAAGGAGTATATCCCCGTAAGGCCAGCGGCACACTATATGTGCGGCGGCATAAAGGTTGACCTCAACGGTCAGTCAAGCATCAAGCGCCTGTATGCCATCGGAGAGTGCTCTTGCACAGGTCTGCATGGCGGCAACCGCCTGGCATCAAACTCCCTCATTGAGGCCGTAGTATATGCCGAGACTGCTTCCAAACACTCTCTCGACCATATTGATGAGTATGACTTCAACACCTTGGTACCGGAGTGGAACGATGAAGGCACTATGACAAACGAGGAGAAAGTGCTTATTACACAGAGCGTGCATGAGGTGGGAAGCATTATGTCAAACTATGTAGGCATAGTGCGTAGTGACCTGCGACTGAAACGCGCATGGGTTCGACTTGACACCTTATATGAGGAGACTGAGGCTCTGTTCAAGCGTGTAAGCCCAACCAAAGATATTTGCGAACTGCGTAACATGATTAACGTGGCATACCTTATTACCAGATGGGCCATAGAGCGCAAAGAGTGTCGTGGATTGCATTTCACCACCGACTATCCACAGCACGCATACGACATAAACAACAAAACTAACTAAGATAATGAAGAAACTACTACTAAATTATTATTTTACTTCAATATGTTTATTGCTATGCAGCATGACACAAGCTGCAGGGGTGGCAAAAGTAACCATAGAGGGCGCACAGAGCATGACATTCGGCTCTGCCACCAATATACCATTCTCAAACCCTTACAGCATTGTCATTACTGACAGCGAGGGTAACAACATTGCAGAAGGAGCAGAAGGACTAACCGTAACATGGGACATCGAGGGCTTCAAAACCATCAACGACACCGAGGGACAGTATTGCGACTCATACGGTTCGTTTTCTGTTAACAACCAGAACAAGCTCACCACTACCTTCGACTTGTGCGACGTGCCAATGAATTTCTACGGCCGCATGACAGCCACTGTCACATACGGCGGCAGCACCGCCAAGGGCGAGCTATACGTAGCGGCGCTGGGTAACAAGAGCCAACCCGCCGGCCAGTTATTGCCATTGGCAGGATACCCCAAAGTGTTCAGCACTTATCCCGACCAAATCACCGGTTATAACGTACTAAAAGATACATACGCCGCAAAGCAAGACCCGATTATAGGCGGATGGGCTGCGGCTGGCAGCGACCCTGGCATGAGCGCAATATTACAGAAAGATGCTGACGGAACGAAGTACGTAAGGTTCTCATCTACTAAAGCGAAGAAATCGCATATCATGTCAACAAACATGGATGCAATTACCAGCCAGGTAATTTATGTTTCCACGCTTCGCTTCCCTACGGCCGGCGCTACGATGACACTGACACAGGGCTATCCAATGTGGCAGAGCAAGAATTTCTATAATCCCGTGACAGTAAACTACAACGGCACAAACATCACCATAAATGATGTCAAGCTTGAGAAGGACGGCACAGCCGTAACCTTCGCAAAGAACACGTGGTACAACGTAGTGATGTCTGCCGACAAGACCACCGAGAAGTGCTACTGCCTCGTGTATGACACCGACGGAACACTGCTCGGCTCGGCTCCCGTCACAGCATGGACAGTCAGTTCCAATCCCACGTTCTTCGGCATCGGTATGCAGAACGACATCGGCGCAGGTTCTGTTGACATTGCTTCATGCGAGGCTTACGTACCAACCATTGACGCAGACAGCTACAGCCTGACTGCAGACAAGACCACGCTCTCCATCCCTAACGGCGAGACGGCACAGCTCTCAGCCTCTGTCAGCGACACACGCGGATATGAGATTACGCAGAAAGCCACTTGGAGCGTGGTGGAGTCTGATATGCAGCAGTCTGTAACTATCACACCGTCTGCCACAGACTCACACGTGGCTACAATCACACTGCCGGCTACGGCAGAGGCAGGCACTGCAACCATACTCGTGAACATAGGCGGAGTGACAAAGACAATTCCACTGACTCTCACGTCATCTGCCGAGAGCGTGAAGTTCACGTCATCTACAACAAGCATCACCATTCCTTTGGAAAGCGGCAGCAACGCCACCGCTACATACACAGCCACCGTGGTTGACGGCTCAGGCTCAGACCTCGGCCGTAACGTGACGCTCAAGGCTTATGAAAAGGATGGCACCACCCCACTCCATAATGCTAATATCACATTTGACGCACAGAGCGGCACACTCTCAGTCAACGCTGCAGCACTGCCTACGCAGGTTGTGATAACAGCCACATCTCTGAACAGCGGCAACGAGCCTATAGCCAAGAGTCTCACCGTGAATATACACGGCTTGACATTCGACTTCGGCTACGCTACTGATGAGGGCATTGCCGACGGCTACACCGTGGTAGGCACAAGCACCACATATAATAGCAATGACGGCTACGGCATAGCAAGCGGCACACCGACTGTCGGAGGAACAGCCTCTGCCACTGACGCTACGAATGATTACCTTAGTGGTGGATTCACCTTCAACGTAAAAGTACAGAAGGGCTGTTTCTACACTGTCAGCATAACATACTCAGGCGACCTCACTACAGGATATATCAACAGCGACCTGGCTGGCTACACTCTCGGCAAGCACACTGCCATGCAGACAGAGGAATATACTATTCCTGCTACACGCGACTTCATTGACCTGTGCGTCACTGATGCCATAGCGCAGATAAGCATCTCTAAGCAGCCGGTAAGACAGAAGCGCAGCAAACCTGCAGTTCACCATATAGGCGACTCCACATCTGCATCAAGCAACCCCAATGGCGCCAGCATAGGATCAACATGGGCTCTGCGTCTGGCAAACCTTTGTAACGGTGGCAGCTATTCCGACCTTACCGCTCTCTGCACTTTCATGAACAATGGTCGCGGCGGACGCAATCTTTCCACATATTACACTCAGGGACTGCTCGCCAATGTCCTTGCTGATATCTACCCCGGTGACATCTTGATGCTTGGCAACATGGGCACAAACGGTATGGGCAACAGCTTTGAGGCTGACGTAAACTATTACCTTGACGCTGCAGAGGCTCTGGGCGCTAAGATTATCCTTAACAGCTACTCTCCTCACGGCGCAGTGAGCAATTATGCCAGCGGTTATAACTCATCCACCGCAACCTTCGATTCTTACCGTCGCGACAGTTATGACAACATAATACGCAGTATTGCAACCAAGCGTGCAACCAGCGATGAGAATTACCTCGGTTTTGTGGAGATAGGCAAGAATGCCGATGCAATCTTCAATGCTTACGCTAAAGATTATGCCGCTAACAACTACGCATCTGCCGATGCTGCCGCACAGGCCATCATAGCTTGCTTTGCCGACCACAACCACTACTACAACGGCACTCTGGCCTGTGACCTCATGCTCAACGGCTACAAAACCACTGACACCAAGGGTATAGTGCAGCAGCTGATTGACATTCTCAGCCAAGGTTCAACACCCGTCACTGCTCCCGTGGCTAAAAGCAATGCACTGACAAAAGTCGGAGTTTATGACATCCTCGGCCGCAAGGTAAGCGACATACAAGAGATAACATCCACGGTCTCAGGTAAGTTGCACAGCAGGCTTTATATCATCAATGGCAGAAAATATATGATAAGATAAACCTTCTCTCACTGCGAGAGTAACACAAGAAAGCGTATCACGCAACCATAACCGGCAACGTGATACGCCTTTTCTTTTGCACAACCTATATTAGCATGTTTGTTATTACAGTGAAAAAAACGTGAAATCAGTTTGAGAGTGAACACTAATCTCTAAGACCACCATATAAAGTCAGGGAGAGGCACAGTACAGATAAAAGAAGAGGGTATGTCGTTTTCTCACGACATACCCTCTTTCTATAATGTTTGTTTGTATGCTTACACAAGGTGTGAAATAATGCTCTCACGATCACCTGGCAGATAGTCAATGACAGGTATCTCTACCATTGTGTAACAACCTGGCTGCTGTCTGAGAGATGCGCGTGCCACATTGACGAGCACCTGAGCTGTCAGGGCAGGGTTGTTAATCTTCATGTTGAACTCAAACATCTGGTTGTGAGTCTTACCTGACACACCCTTGCGTGTGAGGTTCACGCCATGACCTACGTCATTGAGGGCATCAACGCTCTCTACCTGGAACACGTGAGTCTCATCGTTAGCAAAGTATGGGTCTGCCTTGATAGCCTTTGTAACCTCCTCAAGGTTAGCACCATCCTCAAGCTCTACATATACCATACGGCGATGTATGCCCTCGCCTACAGGAATAGTCATTGACAGAGCGTCCTTCACACCTGCCTTTGAGCGCACGCACACTGAGTGGCCCATAGAACGGCCAGGACCGAAGTTAGTGTATGACAGTCCCTTTGGTGCAAGTGACTCCATCAGAGTACGAACAACTGAGTCTGAACCCGGATCCCAACCTGCAGCTATCACTGCCACAGCATTATTCTTCTGGCAGATTGGCATGAGTGCCTTGCGATAGTCAACGATAGAGGTATGAATGTCAAAGGAATCAACGGTGTTGATGCCCATGGCAAGTATCTTCTCGGCATACTCCTGGCAAGAGCGTGTAGGAGTAGCGAGGATAGCCACGTCAACGTCCTTCAGCTCTGTGATGTCCTTAACCACCTCGTATGGAGTAAGCTCCAAAGGTTTGTTCTCCGCACCTGCACGACGTACCACGCCGGCAATCTCAAAATCCTCTGCGGCCTCAAGTGCCTCAATGGCAAACTTGCCGATATTGCCGTAACCTACTACGGCTGCTCTGATTTTCTTCATGTTTGTTTATTTATTAAATAGGTTGTTCCTTATACCTTATTCCCTCCCCCTTTATTCCATTAATATTTAGTTCTTGAAACTATGTATCGGTGCAGGAATGCGTCCTACCCTGTTTATAAATCTGTCACAAGCAAATGAATTGACCGGCATCACCGGAGCATAGCCTAACAGACCGCCGAACTCAACGGTGTCGCCCACCTGTTTTCCTATTACCGGTATGATGCGTACAGCTGTCGTCTTCTGGTTTACCATGCCTATGGCGCTCTCGTCAGCTATTATTCCTGATATAGTGGCGGCAGTGGTGTCACCCGGTATGGCTATCATATCAAGTCCTACAGAGCATACACACGTCATCGCCTCCAGTTTCTCTATTGTCAGCGCACCGGCGTTAACGGCGTCTATCATACCCTGGTCCTCACTTACCGGAATAAAGGCGCCCGACAGACCGCCCACATAGGAGCTGGCCATCACTCCGCCCTTCTTCACCTGGTCGTTAAGCATTGCAAGACATGCGGTGGTACCCGGTGCACCGGCTTTCTCCACTCCCATACACTGCAGTATATCGGCCACGCTGTCGCCTATGGCTGGTGTAGGAGCCAATGACAGGTCGATAATACCAAAAGGCACGCCCAACCTGTGTGAAGCTTCCTGAGCCACTAACTGTCCCACGCGCGTAATCTTGAAAGCCGTCTTCTTTATTGTCTCAGAGAGAGTCTCAAAGTCCGCCAGTCCCTGTCGGTCCATCTGTTCCAGGGCATACTTCACAACACCCGGACCAGACACTCCTACATTTATTATAGCGTCAGCCTCTGATATTCCATGAAACGCTCCCGCCATAAACGGGTTATCATCAGGAGCATTACACAGCACCACAAGCTTGGCGCAGCCCAGAGAGTCATTCTCCTTCGTTGCCTCCGACGTCTGTTTTATTATCTCCCCCATCAACCTCACGGCATCCATATTGATACCTGTCTTCGTTGAGCCTACGTTTATGCTTGAGCATATACGCTCAGTCTCCGCCATGGCCTGAGGTATGGAGCGTATAAGCAGTTCATCGCTCTTTGTCATGCCCTTGCTCACTATGGCAGAGTAGCCACCGAGGAAGTTCACGCCTATCTCTTTTGCCGCCTTGTCAAGCGTCTGGGCTATCTTCACATAGTCACCGGGAGTTTGGCAGCAAGCGCCACCCACAAGCGATATAGGAGTAACAGAGACGCGCTTGTTTACTATAGGTATAGCAAACTCACGGCTTATCTCCTCACCTGTTCTCACCAGGTTCTTTGCTAACGATGTTATCTTATTATATATCTTGTCACACGTCACCTCCAACGACTTGTCGGCACAGTCAAGCAGACTGATGCCCATCGTAATGGTACGCACGTCAAGATTTTCCTGCTCGATCATCTTATTGGTCTCGAGCACCTCAGATATATTAATCATAGCCCTCCTTTATATTCTGTGCATCTTGTCAAATATATCCTCCAACTGGCACTTCACCTGCACACCCATGCCGTCACCCAGATGTGACAGTTCTACGGATATCTGCTCAAAAGCCACCTCACATCGCGTCATGTCAACTATCATCATCATATTGAAGAAGTCCTGCACTATGGTCTGTGAAATGTCAAGTATGTTTATCTGATTGTCAGCAAGGTATGTGCACACCTTTGCTATTATTCCCACCGTATCCTTGCCGACAACGGTTATTATGGCACGTGTCATTTTGTATTTTATTTTAACGATTTTCGAGCACAAAGTTAAGAAAAAAAATCGAAAAACATAAAATAATTAAGAAAAAAACAATATTTTGTGACAAAAATAATAATTTATGATTATTTTGCAACAGAACTAATGCTTTATTTTGCAAAATGTCATTATTTCTACTTTAAACATTGCATTTTGACACTTCTTATTTTTGACATTTTAATTGTGTTTTCTGTTTTTTTTTGTATATTTGCACTTAGATACAAAAAAGTACAATATGGCAAAGAAACAAATAAAAGAAAAGGCAATAGAGGAAACGTTATGGGAATCAGCCAATAAGCTACGTGGTTCTGTGGAACCATCGGAGTATAAGCACGTGGTGCTTAGCCTTATCTTCCTGAAATATGCACACGACCGTTTTACGGAGCGACGCAACGAACTGGTGGCAGAAGGCA
>DFLE01000027.1:16423-16606 GCA_002373375.1 Prevotellaceae bacterium UBA3627 | reverse complement strand
TGCCGGCACGCTCAGCCCAGCGCTGCGAACCCACCTTCGTTATCTGCTGAGGTGTACGTATGCCTGCTACCACGTCCTCTCCCTGGGCATTAACCAGATACTCGCCGTTAAACAGGTTCTCGCCGTTGCCAGCATCGCGTGAGAAGCATACGCCGGTGGCTGATGTGTCGCCCATGTTACCGA
>DFLE01000027.1:0-16290 GCA_002373375.1 Prevotellaceae bacterium UBA3627 | reverse complement strand
GCTCGTTCATCCAACTGCGGAACACCGCACATATAGCGCCCCACAGCTGTGTGATAGGGTTCTCCGGGAAATCAGAGCCAGTCTGCTCCTTGATGGCAGCCTTAAACAGAGCCACAAGTTTCTGCAGAGACTCAACAGAGAGGTCCTTGTCCAGTTCCACGCCCTGTTCCTTCTTCACCTGCTCTATAATCTTCTCAAACGGGTCTATATCCTCCTTGTTGACAGGCTTCATACCGAGCACCACGTCGCCATACATCTGTACGAAACGGCGATATGAGTCATATACGAAGTGAGGATTACCTGTCTTTGCCACCATGCCTTCAGCCACCTCGTCATTCAGTCCGAGGTTCAATATAGTATCCATCATACCCGGCATAGAGGCACGTGCGCCAGAGCGCACACTGACGAGCAACGGGTTTTGTGCATCGCCAAACTTACAGTTCATCAGTGTCTCTATATGTTTCACGGCTGCGTTGACCTCGTCCTGCAGCAGTTCCACTATTTTCTCTTGTCCCACCTTGTAATACTCGTTACAAGTGTCAGTGGTAATAGTGAAACCAGGAGGTACGGGTACGCCAATAAGGTTCATCTCAGCAAGGTTTGCGCCCTTGCCGCCTAACTGCTCGCGCATCTGCGCATTTCCCTCGGCCTGTCCGTTGCCGAATGTGTAAACTCTTTTTTGTGACATTTGTTTGGGTTTAGTTAATAAATATAAAATAGTATTAGTTATTTCCGTCTTCACAAATTTAAGGGTTTTATACCATACTGACAAAATAAACACACGTTTTCTGACATTATTTTGCGTCATTCAGCATTTTCATCCGAAAAATTCGTTAATCTCATTTTTTTTTCGTAACTTTGACTTGAATTTGTTTTTTTGTCCAAACGACTAATTATGTCACGAAAGAAGAAACCCTACCCTATTCTTGAAAACATAACCATCACCGACATTGCCGCTGAGGGCAAGAGCCTTGTGCGCATCAACGACCTCGTGGTCTTTGTACCCTTCTGCGTACCCGGCGATGTTGTTGACCTGCAGATAAAACGTAAGAAGCACTCATACGCCGAGGCAGAGGTGGTACGCTTCATAAAATACAGCGACAAGCGCACCGAGCCTATGTGCGAGCACTTCGGCATCTGCGGCGGTTGCAAGTGGCAGAACCTGCCATACGAGGAGCAGTTGGCTTTCAAGCAGCAGCAGGTGCACGACCAGCTTACCAGGATAGGCAAGATAGAGTTGCCTGAGTTCATGCCCATCAAGGGCTCCGTAAAGACCAGCGAGTACCGTAACAAACTCGACTTCGGTTGCGCCAACAAGCAGTGGCTCACACGCGAGCAGCTTCAGGCTGGCGTACCTTTCGCCCCTGGCATAGGCTTCCACATCACAGGCGCCTTCGACAAGATTCTGCCTATCAGCAAATGCTGGCTCATGGACGACCTGCACAACCAGATGCGCAACAGCATATATGACTACGCCGTGCGCAACAACCTGTCGTTCTTCGACCTCAGACAGCAGGTAGGACTCCTACGCGATATTATAATAAGGTGTAGCAATTCCGGCGAGTGGATGCTCATAGTGCAGTTCCATTATGACCGCACCAGCGAGGAGTCTCTCCGCCAGAGCGAGCAGCAAGCCGAGGGACTGCTGCAGTTCATTGCCGACAGTTTCCCGCAGATTACCTCGCTGATGTATCTTGACAACCAGAAGTGCAACGACACCATTGGCGACCAGGACATCAAGCTCTTCAAGGGCAATGACCATATCTTCCTGCTCATGGAGGACCTGAAATTCAAGGTCGGACCAAAGTCGTTCTACCAGACCAACACCGAGCAGGCCTACCATCTCTACTGCGTGGCAAGGGAGTTTGCAGGACTCACCGGCAGCGAACTCGTATATGACCTCTACACCGGCACCGGCACCATAGCCAACTTCGTTTCCAAGCAAGCGAAGAAAGTCATCGGCATAGAGTATGTACCTGAGGCCATCGAGGATGCTAAGATTAACTCACAGATAAACAACATCGACAACACCCTGTTCTATGCCGGTGACATGAAGGACATCCTCACCGACGACTTCATCGCCGAGCACGGCCGTCCTGACGTCATCATCACCGACCCCCCACGCGCCGGCATGCACCCCGACGTTATAAACGTAATACTCAACGCCCACCCCGAGCGCATAGTATATGTCAGTTGCAACCCTGCCACCCAGGCACGCGACCTGCAGCTGCTCGACGCAAGCTACAAGGTCACCAAGGTGCAGCCCGTCGATATGTTCCCTCACACACCACATGTAGAGAATGTGGTGCTGCTTGAGGCAAGGTCATAAAACTGCCATATTTGAAAAGTTATGAGATATATACTTAACATCTTATTCCTACTCACAGCCTTGGTCGCCAACGCAACAGACTTCACCCTTGGAGCCGACATCAGTTGGGCTACAGAGATGGAGAGCCGCGGACACAAGGTCTATAACTACAAGGGCGAGGAACGTGAGGCCACTGCCTTGATGAAGGAGATGGGACTCAATGCCATTCGCCTGCGCGTATGGGTTGACCCTGCAGAGCATGGCAACTGGTGCAACAAAGAGGATGTGCTGGTCAAGGCACTGCGTGCCAAGCAACTGGGCATGGACATCATGATTGACTTCCATTACAGCGACTGGTGGGCAGACCCAGCCAAGCAAAACATACCCGCGGCATGGGCAAAGCATAAGTACAAGCAACTGCTCGTCGATGTGGCAAACCATACCAAGGAGGTGCTTGCCATGCTTAAAGACAACGGCATCACGGTAAAATGGGTGCAGGTGGGCAACGAGACCTCCAACGGCATGATGTGGCCTGTAGGCAAGCTTGAGGACAACCCCAAGCAATATGCCGGACTGTTCAAGGCTGGCTATGATGCCGTGAAGGAGGTGATGCCAGAGGCAAAGGTGATAGTACACCTTGACAACGGATATGACAACGACCTCTACAACTATAACCTTGACGCCCTGCGCGACAACGGCGCACAGTGGGACATCATCGGCATGTCCGTATATCCTTACTGGGCTCGCGACAAAGGTTACAAGAATGCCGCCATGCGACTGATAATGGAGGCAGTGCACAATGTCAACCTCCTTGCAAAGAAATACGGCACAGACGTCATCGTGACAGAGACCGGCTTCGAGGTCAACGACACGCTGCCATACGTCATGGAGTCTGGTCGCACACAGCTGCAGGCGCTTATCGATATGATGCGCACAAAGACCTCCGGCCACTGCCTCGGAGTATTCTATTGGGAACCTACATGCAAACCCTCACAATATAAGTTAGGGGCATTCACCGAGGACGGCCACCCCACCGCCATCATGCGTGCCTTCACGCAGAGCGCCTCCCTGCCTGCAAGCTACGACCGTCCGCTGGTATCTATACAGACCAACAAGGGCGAAATCATCGTAGAGCTGTATAACGACACCCCACTCCACCGTGACAATTTCCTGAAGCTTGCGGCAGACGGAAAACTCAACGGCACACTGTTCCACCGCATACTGCCCAACTTCATGATACAGGGCGGTGACACCGGCGACGATGCCGGCCTCATCAATGCGGAGATAATGCCCCAAAAGCATTTCCACAAGCGCGGCGCACTGTGTGCGGCAAGGGCCGACGACAACGTCAATCCTGAGCGCAAGAGCAACGGCACCCAGTTCTACATCACCTGGGGCAAGTGGCCCACGGCACGCCGTGCAGGTTCCACAGAAGAGCCCCTACCCTACTATCTGGAGCAGCAGCAGCCGGGCGTACCATACCTTGACGGCGAATACACCGTCTTTGGTGAGGTCTTCAGCGGTTTAGACGTCGTAGAGAAGATACAGAGTGTACCAACCGACGCCAACGGCAAGCCCACAGAAGACGTAAAGATACTAAGCGTGAAGATAATTTAGAATTCATCACTCGGTGCGCAGTGACACTAAAAAAAGACTGCACCCCGACAAAAAAAGAACTCACCGCTCGGTGCTTGCGACGCTTTTCTTGCGCTCCGTGGGTGCTCAGGCGCATAGCGGAGTCCAAAGGTCGCAGACCGACTAAAAGAACTCATCACTCAAAACTCATAACTATTAAAACGTGTATTTCTCAGGATTAATAATAGCAGTAGCCACCTTTATTACGATAGGCATCTTCCACCCCATAGTCATAAAGACAGAATACTATTTCGGCACCCGTCCGTGGTGGATATTCCTACTCTGCGGAGTAGGCTTCATCATCGCCTCACTCTTTATAGCCAATCAGATTATCAGTCCGATACTTGGAGTGATAGGCTGCTCATGCCTCTGGAGCATCCTCGAACTCTTTGAGCAGAAGAAACGTGTAGAGCGAGGCTGGTTCCCCAAGAACCCGAAAAGGAAGTATTGACCACCCCCTACCATCTACCGAGGGATGCAAATATAAAAAAGAGAAAAGAGAAAAATATTCCAAAATAGGACATTTTTGTCATTTGGGGGTTGAAAAAATGTTCACGAAAAAATTCAAACTAGAAGAGAAAAAGGTGATTTTCGAGAGAAAAACGGCACTTTAAGAATGAAAAAATAGCTTTTGAGGGGTAAAGTGATAGCTTTTACGTCGTCATTCGATAGCTTTCACACTGTGAAATGATAGCTTTTACATGATAAAACGATAGCTTTTACGAGGTAAAAGCTATCGTTTTTTAGTGCTTTTTTATAACCTATCATTGATTATCAATAAGTTACAAACCGCCGTAGAATCGGCTGTACGAAATCAGTTGTAAAAAGTTTTGAAATATCGCAAGGAAAACGGGGTTGGGACAGGGGCCAAAATAGGACAAAATCGTCATCCGGGGTTCTGACCGCATGGCGGTGTCTTATGACGAAAACACGGAGGAGGCTCACTTCTTCTTGCAGCATCCGCCCTTCTTCTCACCAGCAGCGGCACCCTCAGCAGCCTTCTTCTTGCAGCATCCGCCATTCTTCTCACCGGCAGCGGCACCCTCGGCAGCCTTCTTCTTGCAGCATCCGCCCTTCTTCTCACCAGCGGCAGCACCCTTGCCAGCCTCGGTAGCCTTGTATTCAATCTTTGCGAAAGCGGCCACGAGGTTGTCAACGTTAGTCTTGTCAGCGTCATACTCTATGGTGACAGTCTTAGTCTCGAGGTCAGTCTTAATGTCCTTTACACCCTTCTCAAACTTCAGGCCGTTCTTGATTCTGTTCTCGCAGCTGTTGCAGTGCATCTCAGGTGCGGTGTTGAATACAACTGTCTTAATGTCCTTTGCGAAACCTGTGACTGCAATCATCATGGCAGCCATCATCATGCCTAATTTCTTCATTGTTTTTCTTTGTTTTTTAATTGTTAAATTTATAAGTATTTAGTATTAACTCAACTTTCGCAAGCTTCAGTTTCGTTGAGGTTTAAGGTTCTTGCTTAGGCAAGCGTCACTGCGTGCCGAGCGGTGAGGTCGCTTCGCTTCAAGGTTTTAAGGTGATATCACCTCATGACCTCATGACCTCATGACCTTACGACCTCATGACCTTACGACCTTATAACCTGATAACCCAACAAGATTGCACGGATTGTAAAAGGATTACACTGATAACGGTAAACCAATCAAATCTTATTCCAGTTGAAGCGCACACCTATGTAATAGACGGCTCCGTGTATCGGTCCCCAGACAAGCGTGGAGTCAAAATTGCTGCCCCATGGCTCACTGGCGTTCACTATAGGGTTCTTCTGCTTGAAGTTCGTGATGTTCTCGCCACCTGCGTATATAGAGAAATGACGGAAGTAACGTGTCACCTGCGCACTGAGTTGCTCGTAAGCCTTGAACGACGTGCCCCATGACGGAGTGCCGTCAGCCGTGGTGTAAGGCGTAGGCATCCTGCCGCCGCCGTTGAGCTGCAGCGTCACGTCAAACTGC
The DNA here is from genome assembly GCA_002373375.1 of Prevotellaceae bacterium UBA3627. GTDB lineage: Bacteria > Bacteroidota > Bacteroidia > Bacteroidales > Bacteroidaceae > Prevotella. The sequence goes on along the minus strand of DFLE01000027.1, from coordinate 10,380 downwards.
CATTTCTCCAGTCCGGGCTTGTATGACATGGTGAGCAATCCCTTGTAACGACTGGTAAGAGGCTTCTCCATCAACACACCGCCGTAGGAGCACTTCACGTTGGTACGACGATAAGCCGCCGTTGCCGTAAAGCCCCTGAAGAAAGGGTAAGTCATCTCCACCTGCCATGTGTGCGAGTAGGAATCGCCCGCAAGGTTAGTGAACCGCACGGCATGCGGGTCGCTGTCCATGTCCACCACCAGCTGGTGCACGAAGTTCGTGTAGTAATACTCCGCATTGATGCTCAGTGTCTTCTCAAACAGAGGTATGCTGAACTGTGTGCTGATGCCACTGTTCCATGCCTCCTCCTGCTCTATGTTATCGGCTATCTCCACCCTGCGACCGCTGGCAAGCAGGAAATTATTCTCTGCAAGCACATGGTCGGTGCGGTATCCTTTGCCTACTGAAGCGCGCAGGGAGAAAATCTTGTTCGGCGCCCACTTTAGATGAGCGCGTGGTGTCCAGAATGTGCCGTGGATACTGCTGTGGTCTATGCGCAGTCCGCCCATCAGTGTGAACTTCTCACCCAGCTTGTAAGTATATTGTACATACGCACCTGGTGTAGTCTCTCTTTCTCGTTCGGTGATTACAGGATATAACAGACTATTCTCAAGTCTGTAGTAATTTTTTAAGTAGTCATGGTTCAGGCTTACTCCTGCCGACAGGCTGTGATGCTTGCCATAGTCTGCCTCATACATCAGCGAGGCATAGAAATTCTTTTCATCCACGTCAAACGCCTTATTGCCGTATGTGGCATCCTGCTTATGCAGAGAGCCTGAGAGTATCAGTGCTATGTTGCTGTTATGGCTGTCATTAAAGAGATACGCATTCTTTGCAAATGCCTCATAGCGCTCATTGTCTATGGCTATCTGGTAAAGCGCCATGTCAGCCATGCCTGCCATGTCATGATTGTGCGAGGACTGTCCGCCGCGGCGCCTCTCCTTCAGGCCCTTGATGCCAAACTGCGACATCAGGTGTGTGCTTTTATACATCCATCTGTTCATGGCACTGTACTGGCGCACCTTAGGCATATCCATAAACCCGTCGCCGTTGCCGTCGTGAGCGGAGTTCATATCCTCATAATGCAGTAATAGCACCGTGCTCCACTTCTTGCTCAGATGCAGGTTCCCCTGGAAGTTTCCCTCATAGCGTCCCTTGGTATTGACGTATGCGTTAGCCTCAACATACTGCGTAGCCTGCGGTTTCTTAAACTCTATGTTTATCTGTCCGGTGATGCTCTCGTAGCCGTTCTTCACTGACGAGCAACCCTTTGACACCTGTATGCTCTGCATCCATGTGCCGGGCACATAGCTGAGGGCATAGGGAATGGCGGCGCCACGGTAGTTTGGGATGTTCTCTGTCAGCATCTGCACATACAGTCCAGACAGTCCGAGCAGCTTTATCTGTCGTGCCCCTGTTGCAGCGTCAGCATAGTTCACATCTACTGACGGATTGGTAGTAAAGCTCTCTCCAAGGTTACAGCAGGCTGCCCTAAACAGCTCCGTGGAGGAAATCACCTCCGCGTTCACCACCCCTTGCATTCTCCTTGCCTTGCCTCCCTGAACCAGCACACTGTTCAGTTTCACGTCACGCCTCTCAGCGCTCAAGGAATCTGCTTCATTATTTCCGTAAACTGGAATTGTTGTCAGCATGGCAGTAGCACACACAAAAACTTTTCCTGCAAGAAACTTGCATAAATCATTTTTTCTCATTACTTTTGTATAGCCTATTTTTGGTGGATACCATATTTGACAACTGTAGAAACGCCCAACTTCTCTTTTGTCGTATGGTATCCTTTTTTGTTATCCCTTATGATAAACCACTTTTTGGCTTCAAGTGCAAAATTACCGCTTTTTCCCTATGCTGGCAATACTAATTTTTTGGTATTTTAACTAAAAAGAGCCGCCAGGGAGACTCATTAGAGAATACCCGACGGCACTTTTGTCTTTGTATTAAGACTGCCATTGTTTTGTCAAAACAACGACACTGTCATCACGATGCTATTTTATTAATTATTCTTTATGAACTTCACTGGCTTAACAAGACGGAGGTAATATTTCTCTGCAAATTTCTGCAGACCAGAAGCCCAATTCATCTGCCCATTACTACAAACATAAACTTTTACTTCATCATAAGCCTCTAATTCTTTACCATTTAACCCTAATATTGCCTTATTCAAGTTTGTAATATTGGGACCAACACTATATTTAACTTCACGAAGTTCATCCATTGTAGGAACCTTCCAGTCACCTAGTGCATTCTCAACATATCCAGCAGCAATCTCTGAAGATTCTGTTGCATCATCATCGTTAACTGACACATCTTCCCACTCTTTCAAACTTAACAATAATGCATTACCATCATCATCTACTGTCGCAACAACATGTCCATCCCATACAGAACAAGGAGTGGGCAACTCGTTCACATAAAAGACCTTTGCGTCTGATGACGACTGATTATTATTATTCACACCTTCGCCGAAAGAGAAATTCTCTACCACAGCCTCGTTCCATTCCGCTGCAGCAAGAGTCAACGTAACCTTGGCATTAACCTCACCTGAGTCATAAGAACCCTTGAAATAATAAGGAGTAGCAGCCAGCAACTTAGCTTTATATTCATATTCATAAGAATACTTCTTAGAACTATTCTTTTCATCCTTTATCTCTATAGTAAAGGTTACATTTCCATCACTCGGCAACACATATACGGTGTCTGTTTTCCACAAACCACTCTCATCATCATACACACATGACAACGTCACCGGCTTGCTCTCACTGAGATCATTCAGCGGAGTGACCTTATTATACAAAGAACTGACGGTTACCGTAACATCCTGTATTCCTTCAGGTACATCGCTAAGAGCCACACTCAATCGTGCCACGGCATAGTTCATCGCTAATGGTGCGTCAACATCTTTCGTTGTTATCGTAACATTGCTTTTCGCAAGCATTAGCGGAGCGGAGCTATACCCTTTAGAGAAATCGGTACTACCGCTTACCGCCGCTATGGTATATGTACCGGTGGACAGTTCCATAGACAAGTCATCTGACGCGGAATTTATGTCAAGGGTGCTTACCTCCTCTCCACTTGCGTCATAGGCATACACATGTACCGGGTATAGCACCTCATCATCAGGAGACACGGTACTAACTTTCAGGAAATGGGTTCCTGACTCTATCTCTTCAGTTTCATCAAAAATCTCTGTACTGCAACTCATCAGCGAACAGCTGGTGAGTGCCGCAAAATATAATATCAGTTTATTCACGTCGTTTAGCTTAGTTTATTCTAATCTGAAATCATCACGGTCGGCAAGGACGGGGAACTTCTCCCGGAAACGCTGCAGGCGCTGCATGTCGATGTCTGCCGTAACCACCTGCTGGCGACCGTCTGCTGCCATTGCTACACTGTGTCCGTAGGCGTCTATGACCGCGCTGCCACCGTCATAGTGACACCTGGCGTCGTCGCCCACGCGGTTGACGCCGATGACGTAACACTGGTTCTCTAATGCACGGGCGCGAAGCAGGGTGTCCCATACCTGACGACGGCTGTCGGGCCAGTTGGCTACATATAACGCTACGTCATAGTCGCCACGGTTGCGTGAGAATACCGGAAAGCGCAGGTCATAACATACCTGTAAGAGGATGCGTACGCCTCTCCACTCCGTGACCACACGACGGGCGCCCGCCGTATAGCGTCTGTCCTCTCCTCCGTAAGAGAACAGGTGACGCTTGTCATAATACTCTTCCCCTGATGGTGTGACAAACAGGAGTCGGTTACGGTAGGTGCCATCTGGTAACTTCATTGCCAGCGAACCGGCTACGGCGGCATCGTACGTCTGCGCTATATGGCGCATCCACCTGAGGCTGTCGGTGTCGCCGTTGTCATCAACCACCTCTGCTACGCCGTCTGAGTAGGTGGCGAAGCCCGTGGACCACATCTCTGGTAATATATAGAGGTCTGACTTTTCTGCCTGCTCTATGAGGCGTTCTGCCTCTCGATGGTTGGCACTGGGGTCTGACCACTTGATGTCCGTTTGGAGGAGCGTTACTTTCATTGGTGGTTTAGGCGTTTGGTGGTTTGGTGATTTGGTGGTTTGGTGGTTTGGTGGTTTGGAGTGTGTCTAATGATTTTTCTTGAATAGTTCGATACGCTCCTTGAACAGTGGTTCCTGCTCTCGTCTAAAGAACGAGGTGCAGATGCGCACGCCTTGCTGGGTTGAGCCCATAGTGTCGAGTGGGAACACCGCTATGCCGTAATACATCAGCTCACGTGTCAGCTCAAGGTCGTTCATTCCCGGATATTGCACGGTGAAGTAGAAGCCGTCTGCCAGTGGGGCGCCCATATCGTTGTCATAGACAAGGTAGAAGCCGTTGGCAAGCAGCACCTCTTTCATGAACTTGGCGCGTCTGCCATACTCCTTCACATCGTCAAGGAAGTTATAGCGTCCTTCGCAGGCTGCTTCCATGAGTGCTGCCATGGCGTGCTGAACGCTGTGGGTAGTGCCGCTTGAGAGTGTGTACATAAGACGGTTGCAGAAGAAGTTTCCGAACTCGCCCACGCCGAAGTTCTGCTGCATTGGCTCATACACACGATGATACAGCTTGTTGCCGATGCAGGTCACGCCTATGCGCTGTCCGGCATAGGAGAAGGCTTTTGAGCCTGACACCCACAATACATAGTTGTCTGTATATTGTGCTACCGTGGCCTGGTATGGTGCCTCGTAAGGATGTGAGAGGTCGCGGCGGAAGTCCATTGCGAAGTATGCCAGGTCTTCCAGTATTATGACGTCATACTTCGTAGCCAGAGAGCCGATGCCTTTGAGCTCTTCCTCTGTGAAGCATACCCATGAGGGGTTGTTAGGGTTGGAATAGACGATAGAGTTGATGTTACCGGCAGAGAGTATCTCTTCAAGTTTGGCGATGAGGGCATCACCACGATAGCCGTGGATGTCGAGGCCTATGTGCTTCAGTCCGATGACGTCACACTGTGTGGTCTGGACCGGGAAGCCGGGCTGTATCAGCAGTACGGTATCCTTGCCTGTACCCTTCATGGCATGGTGTATGGCAGTGAAGGTGGCGAAGGTGCCCTGCATGGAGCCTGTTGTAGGTATGCATCCCAGCGGGTCTATCTCTACGCCTATGAAGGCCTTGACGAACTCTGATGCTGCCTTCTTGATACGTGGTATGCCACCATTTGGCGGGTACATCGTGGCGCAGCCTTTTGCCAGGGCCTCCTGCTCTGCCTTCAGTGCTATCTCTGACGGTTGCAGTCCCGGCACACCCATCTCGAGGTGTATGATAGGCTGTCCTGTTTTCTTTTCAAGTGTTTGTGACAATCCCTGCAGGTCACGTATCGTAGCCTGAGAGAAGTCACCGAGTCCCATCTCTTCTATGGCACCGGTGACTATATCATAATCTAAAGGGGTATTCATTTCTTAATCTCTAAAATTTCGCTTGTCGTTAACGTGCTTTGCCTTGCCTGTGGAGCGTTGTATTGAGCCCGGCTCCTTGATATGGATATTAGGCTTGATGCCTACCATCGACACTATACGGTCGTAGAGCGGCTTGATGAATGGCATCTGCTTTGCAGGGTTTGGCGAGAAGTACTCTGTGTTCAACTCTACGTCGAGGTCAAAGGTGTCCTCATTGTTTTTGCGGTCCACAGTGATGAAGTAGTGCGGGGTAAACGCAGGGAACTCCGTGAGGCAGGCCTCTATCTGGCTCGGGAAGACATTGACACCGCGGATAATCATCATGTCATCAGAGCGGCCGAGGATGCGATCCATACGCACGGCGGTACGTCCGCAGCGGCAAGGCTCATATATCAGGCGTGTAAGGTCACGCGTGCGGTAGCGCAGCACTGGCATGCCCTCCTTGCAGAGCGAGGTGAAGACAAGCTCGCCGAACTCTCCCGGAGCACACGGCTCAAGGGTGTCGGGGTTGATAATCTCAGGGAAATACATATCCTCCCACAGGTGTGTGCCGTCCTGATACTCACACTCGCCGCCCACACCGGGACCCGACATCTCCGTCAGTCCGTATATGTCAAGCGCCTTGATGTGGAGTTTCTCCTCCAGTTCCTTACGCATGCCTTCTGTCCAAGGCTCCGCGCCAAAGAAGCCCACGCGCAGTTTCAGGTCGTCCAGTTTCACCTCCGACTGCTCAAGCACCTCGGCAAGGTGCAGGGCGTATGACGGTGTGCAGCAGAGTGCCGCCGTACCAAAGTCCTTCATCAGCATTATCTGCTTGGTGGAGTTACCGGCAGATGTAGGCAGCTGCACAGCGCCGAGATAGCCTGCTGCATCATGAGCTCCCAGTCCGCCGGTGAAGAGTCCGTAGCCATAGCTTACCTGAACGACGTCGCCCTTGGTGACGCCACCTGCGGCAAGCACACGGGCAGCACCCTCAGCCCAACGCTCGAGGTCGCCCTTGGTATATGTACCTACGACTGGCTTACCCGTAGTACCTGATGATGCGTGAATACGCGTAATCTGATCCATAGGCACGGCGTTGAGTCCGAAGGGGTACTCATCACGCAGGTCGTGCTTTGTAGTAAAAGGCAGTTTGTTGATGTCTTCTATTCCACGGATATCTTCAGGCTTCACGCCTTTCTTATCCATCTTGTTACGATAGAACGGTACGTTCTCATAGCAACGCTTTACCGTTGCTACCAGTCGCTCTGACTGCAGTTTGGTCATGGACTCACGGTCCATGCACTCCATTTCTCTGTTTAATATCATTGTTATTGTAATTTATCAAATGGGAATATATCTTTCTTACGGTATGCCGAACCGCTGACCACACAGAGGAGTTCTCCGTTCTGGTTGGTCACACGTGTCTGGCAGAACGGCAGTCGGTGGTGATTGAAGGTCTCTTCCGTCTCGGCTATGAGGCGGTCGCCCTTACGTGCCGACTGCAGGTAGGTGATGCTGTTCTGTACGCCAAGGCTCACCGGACCGTGCGAGTTTGTCACAGCAGCGAAGGTAAGGTCTGCCAGAGTGAAATATACCCCTCCCTGACAAACGCCGGCGGCATTGAGGTGGCGTTCCTCTACAATCATCTCTGCACGGGCAAAGCCCTCGCGTACCTCTGTGAGCTGTATGCCGTTCTCCTTGGCGAACTTGTCGCCATTATTTAGTATCTCTTTTAGCGTAGCCATTTTTTAATTACTTATAGCACTCAAAGATTTTATTAACGATATCGCCATTCATCTTGGATGTGACAAGGCTGACAACAGCAACTACCACGAAACCGCCGAGCATGGCTATTGCTCCGCAGTCTATCGGGTTGATAGGGTTGCCGAGCACCATGTTTACGACTGTCAGTCCTACGCCCCACACGAAGCATGCCCATACTGACATACGGGTGACGCCCTTCCAGTAGAGTCCGAGCATGAACGGAGCAAGGAACGCTCCTGCCAAGGCACCCCATGAGATACCCATGAGCTGGGCAATGAACTGAGGTGGGTTGAGGGCTATCATAAGTGAGAGGGCTATGAAGAAGACGATAAGCACGCGCATGATGACAACCTTGCGGCGCTCTATCTTCTCGGCTACCATATCGTCAATCTCACCGCCTTCCACTTCGCCTATCTGCGATTTCTTGTCGCGGTAGATAAGGTCAAGTGTCATGGTGGATGATGAGGTGAGCACCAGTCCTGCCAATGTTGACATTGACGCTGACAGCACGAGCAGTATGACGAGTGCTATGAGCACATCGGGCAATGACTCGAGCATTGTAGGCACGATATTGTCGAAGACGAACTTTCCTTTCTCTGCATTGAAAGCTGTAGGAACGAACAGACGGCCGAAGCCTCCGAGGAAGTAGCATCCGCCTGCCACTATGAAGGCGAAGATGGTAGAGATGATTGTGCCACGCTTGATGGCAGACTCGTCTGTTATGCTGTAGAACTTACCTACCATCTGTGGCAGTCCCCATGTACCTACAGAAGTGAGGATAACCACACCGAGGAGGCTCAGCGGGTTAGGACCGAACCAAGAGGCGAAGTCGCCTGCCTGGAAATTGGCATACAGGTCGGCGCCTCGCTGTGACAAGTCATCGGCATTAGGCATAATAGCCTGCATCTTGTGGAAGGCCTCAACCAGTCCGCCCTGCGTGTTAAGTACCACAACTATAACGGTGGTGATGCCGAAGAGCATTATGATGCCTTGTATAAAGTCATTGATAGCCGTAGCCTTGTATCCTCCGAGTATCACATACACAGCAGTGAGCAGTGCCATCACCATGGCGCAGTACTCGTATGGCACGCCGAAGCCCATCTCAAAGAGTTTTGAGATGCCCATATACACACCAGCTGTGTATGGAATAAGGAATACGAAGGCTATGATGGAAGCCGCTACACGCAGTCCTTCGTCAGAATAGCGTGTGCCAAAGAAATCTGGCATTGTGCGTGACTGTATATGTTGCGTCATGAGCTTTGTACGCCTGCCCAGTATAATCCATGCCAGGAGTGAGCCTATGACGGCATTGCCTATACCTATCCAGCTGGCAGACATACCGTATTTCCAACCAAACTGGCCTGCATAGCCTACGAACACTACGGCAGAGAAGTATGACGTGCCGTAAGCGAAGGCTGTGAGCCAAGGACCGACGGAGCGTCCGCCCAATACGAAACCATCCACCGTCTTTGCTTGACGGCGTGAATAAATTCCCACTGCCACTGTGACGCAGAGGAAGATAATAGTGAGTAAAATCTTGATTAACATAAGTTCATTTTGTTAGTATATTTATGGTTTCAGCCGCCAAAATTACAAAAATTAATCAAAACCACCAAACTTCTGACTAACAAATTGGTATTTTATCTTACGTCGTGTATTCTCATACACTGTGTCGCCACGCTGCAGGCAGAGCATCACCTGCCCCATGTCCTTACGCAGCACACGGCGTATATACCACTTGTCAAGCATTGCTATGACATTGTCGAGCCTTACCTTACCTGTGACTACGTTATATGTAAAGGCAAATGCCGTCACACCAAACTCGTTGACGACAACGCCCTTCACTAACTCCCCTTCCCTCTGCATCACTGATATGCCGCTGATATATCCGCGCGGCATCTCTATCTGGACAGAGTATCTCTGCTGCTCTCCGTCACTCTGCGGCAACTGAGCCGACACCGTAATGCTAACGAAGCAGAAAAGCGTCAGCAGATATGTTTTTGTTAAGCGTAACATTCTTCAGTTCTATTTCTGTCTTGTCTCCGTTTTTCTCTATCATGACGATGCGCTCCACAAGGTGTGTGGAGTGGTTGAAGTACAGCGTAACGCTCTTATACAGTGCGCGCAACTGCTTGGACAGCGGCATCTCCATCTGCTTCTGTTTGCTGCTGACCACCACACTGCCAAGCATCACACGGCCTATCTCACGAAACATCTTATTCTTCTGCGTGTCCATTATGTCCTTCCTGCCGTTACGCTTGAACATCACTTTCTGTCCGTTCATCACAAGCGTACAGGCATAAGGTATGGTGTACTCCCAGCGGAGCTTGTCAGGCGAGGCATAGCACATCTTACCTGTTGACACCATGCTACTACCCAGCATCTTCATCGTCTTGGTCTGCTTAAAGTCTGCCGTCAGACTTTTTATGGTCACTGTGCCATTCTGAGCAAGGAGGTTGACGGAACAGAGAAGCAATAATATAACTATCCTTATTATATTTTTCATTGTGATTAAATGTCTAAAATTATGAAAGTATAATGCAGCACCAGTCTCCCTCAGACTTCACACTTACCTCATGACGGCCGAACTCTGCCGCCTTGTCCAGCAACAATGGCACGTCATCCTTATAGAATCCGCTTAACACAAGCGTGGCATCCTTGGTCATCACGCTGCAGAACGCCTCCATATCACTAAGCAGCACGTTACGGTTTATGTTTGCCAGGACGACGTCAAACAGTCCCTCCACATGAGACAAGAGACCGGCATTGCCCTGTAACACCTCCATCTTGTCGTCAACCTCATTGAGTGCGGCATTATGCATGGCATTGTTTACGCTCCACTCGTCTATGTCGTATGCCAAGACCTGCGCCGCACCACACTTCAACGCTGCTATAGACAGTATGCCGGTGCCGGTGCCGCAATCAAGCACACGCTTACCCTCAAGCGGTATCTCAAGCAACGATGCCACTATCATGCGAGTGGTCTCATGTGTGCCGGTGCCGAAGGCGTTGCTGGCGTGGATGCCTATCTTTATGGGAGAGCTGAACTGTTCTGCGTCACTCGTATGACGGGCATCATATATGGTGACCATATTACATACGTTAATAGGCTCAAAGCCCTCTGCCTCCCATGCGGCATTCCAGTCCTGGTCTTTTATCTCCTC
>DFLE01000040.1 GCA_002373375.1 Prevotellaceae bacterium UBA3627 | reverse complement strand
CAGTTTAATCTGAGAAATCTGTGGTAAAAATAAAAAATAAAAATCATAGTAATATGGAATTTACAGCTCAAGATTATAAGAAAGGACAGCCACGTTGGTGTCCGGGATGCGGCGACCACTTCTTCCTCGCATCACTTCATAAGGCAATGGCAGAAATCGGCGTAGAGCCTTGGAACACTGCCGTAATATCTGGTATCGGCTGTTCAAGCCGTCTGCCACACTACATGGCTACTTACGGCATGAACACCATTCATGGTCGTGCCGCTGCCATAGCAACAGGCGCAAAGATTGCTAACCCTGACCTCACGGTATGGCAGATTAGCGGTGACGGCGACGGTCTCGCCATCGGTGGTAACCACTTCATACACGCTAACCGTCGTAACATCAACCTCAACATGATACTCTTGAACAACCGTATCTACGGTTTGACAAAGGGACAGTACTCTCCTACATCACCACGCGGTTTCGTCAGCAAGTCAAGCCCTTACGGAACAGTGGAAGACCCATTCCGCCCTGCAGAGCTCTGCTTCGGCGCTCGCGGACACTTCTTCGCTCGCACCGTGGCAACTGACGGCAAGCACACCGTGGAGGTGCTGAAGGCTGCCAACGCTCACAAGGGTGCCAGCGTCACTGAGGTATTGCAGAACTGCGTGGTGTTCAACGACGGTACCCACGCTGCCGTATATAACAGCGCCGGACGTGCAGAGAACGCTATCTACGTAGAGCACGGCAAACCGCTCATCTTCGGTAAGGACCGTGAGTTCGGACTCGTACAGGAGGGCTTCGGACTGAAGATTGTGAAGATTGGTGAGAACGGCATCACAGAGAAGGACATCCTCGTGCACGACGCACACTGCGAGGACAACACACTGCAGCTGAAGCTCGCCCTCATGGGCAACGGCGACGGCTTCCCAGTAGCCCTCGGTGTAATCCGTGACGTGGAGGCTCCTACCTACGACGACTGTGTTACAGCACAGATAGAGGAGGTGAAGGCTGCCAAGAAGTACCACAACTTCGCTGAGCTCCTTGAGACCAACGACATCTGGGAGGTGAAGTAAAGATTACAGACCTGCCCTTACCTCCCCCCTCACAGGGATGGGGTAGGGGAATAAATACAGAAGCAGCCATATTTCTTGCAATCATGCAAAGAAAATATGGCTGTTTCTTTATTTATAGAAATAAGGAATAATGTCGATTGTAAGGCCGTTCTTTGTAACTTCCAGAGGTTTGTTGCGCCAATTCCATTGCTGCACCACGGAGTTCTTTATATTATCGGCTATACGTTCCGACATGTTCATTTCATTGTCATACGCAACCTCCCTGCGTGCCTGCATTCTCATGTTATTGGTCTCCTCATCCTGTTTGTCGATATATGGGTTTTTGTCATGGAAAGATTCTACGTAACATGATACGTCGTTGTAGGTGACAGTTGTTGACAACTGGTTGTTTTCGATACGATATGTACCATAGATGTTGACAAGTACTGATTTATTTTGTTTGATTCCACCAGAACTTGATTTGGTGAAACGCTTGCGATGCAGCTTGGCTTTAAACGTTCCGTCTTTTTTGAATTTGCAATACCCTTCCAAATTCCAATAACCTAATCCAAGGCTTTCAATAAATTCTTTAGTACACTGCCATTTGCCCACAACACTTTGAGCATTGGCTGTTGTGATTATGGTTATTGTCAGCATAACCATAACAATAATCTTTCTATTCATAAATTCTACTTTGTTTATATCATTGTTACATTCACTCTGTCATAGTGATGTTGGTTTCGCTGTCTGTGACTTTCAGCCTTATGCGACAGCCTTCTACCAACGGGAGGTTAAGGCCGCTGTGGTGGCCGATGGGGAAGTCATAGCAGACGGGGATGTCGTAATGCTGCAGGTACTCATGGAGCATGTCGTACATATCGTTGAAACCGCTGTCGGGACTCTTGTATTTTGAGAAATGTCCCACGATGATACCTTTCAGGCGCGGCAGTATGCCGCGTATCTCGATGTGGTGGAGCATACGGTCCACCTTCGACATGGACTCGCCGGTGTCTTCTATGAACAGTATAAGGCCTTCATCTATGCGGTTCAGGAAATCATATTCCGAGCCTGCCAGTCCGCAGAACACAGACATATTGCCGCCCACCAGTATGCCCTCCGCCTCTCCGTATTGGTTGAGAGAATGTGCCGGTGCTTGATATGAAGGCATTTCGCCCTGCAACAGCTGTTGCAGTATGGCGTTGACGGAGTCGCGCTCGCCACGCATCGCAATGCCGTCGCACATGGTGCAGTGTATGCTCATAACCCCTGCCGCCACCTCGGCGCTGTGCAGTGCCGTGGCATCGCTGAAGCCCATCACCCACTTAGGATGACTGCGAAACTCGCTCAGCGGTATGCGCCTTAATACCTGCACGGCACCATCACCACCGCGACTGCATATTATGGCCTTGATGGTAGAGTCCCTCAGTGCCCACAACATATCGGCGGCGCGCTCATCAGCAGTACCTGCGAAGCCGTGCCAGCTGTTCAGCGCATGGGGTGCCACCACAGGCACATAGCCCCATTCGCGCAGAGTCTGGCATCCCTTCTCTACCGTCAGCGTATCGGGAGTGCTCGACGGCGACACTATGGCGATAGTATCACCTGGTTTTAGTGCCGCCGGCATCACCAACCGCTGCGCACTGGCAGGGAGTAATGCCATGAACATCAGCCACAGCAATATGTAACGCAAGGGAAGAACAGACACCTTCATTTTGTTTTGTTATTTTGTTTCTTCTGTAGTTCTGTGAATAGTTGTCTTGTTGCTTTTTTGTCTTTTGAAGAGAGGTAGTATGTTACACCATTAGTTCTGGTAATCCGCAGGAAATAAGAGTCCGAATGAGTGAACAGCATTATGTCTTCACCTGTTGCGGTTCGGAAATGCCCTAAGCGAGTTTTTGCTAATGCAAAGCCATTTGTCTTAGTGCTAATGGCAGGGAGTGACTGACAAAGACTCTTTTCTTTTATTTCCTGTAGAGGGATATCTAAACCATATAAACCGCCAATAGTCATTTCCTTATCGGTAAGCGTTACCTCAAGGTCACTGTTAAAAGTGTAAAAGACAGGCAGACTGGTTAGAAGAAGAGTGAATATGAGTGTGGCAATTACTGCCACATTTTTCTTCTTTTCCCCTTTCGCTCCTTTCCTTTGTATATAACCGAATAATAAAGCGAGAATAAGGGGCAGGACTAAAGAAACATAGTATAATATCTGCAAATTGAATATTATTCCAATAAGACCTCCTGTAAGCGTCACGATGTTTGCGATAGTCAAATATCTGGACATTTTATTCAGCCAAACTTCGTCAAGGGCTCTCTGCTCTGGTTCATCACTCATCTTGAATCCTGAAATAATGTCGGGATTGCTTTTGAAAACAACCGCGCAAATGTAGTTTAAGCCAACCACAAAAAGAAGTATAGCAAATAATAAAACCTTAGTCATAATTTGCAAAATCATTGAGCATTAACTGAGTATTTTATCTGAGGGTCGTTCATCAGCTCGTAAAGATATGCAGGACTCTGAACATATAGTTCGCCCTCCTCATCCTGCAATGCTGGCATCAAAGACGATGTATAAACCTTCTCCATAGCCTGTTCTATGGAACAGCCCGTATCCTCCATCACATATTTAACCAATTCACTCAAAGCGTAGTCTGTCAGGTAGTTCGCAATCTGACTGTGTGTAGGTTGGTTCATATCGTTTCTGAATTAATCTTGTGTAAATAATGCAGTGCCTGTTCTGTTCCAAAGTAATATTGTTGGTCAAGATACCTGTCTTGAAGTAACTGAGCAGCTTGTTCTGGTGTATATATTCCTTCATGGTAATTGCCTAATTGAAGTACCACACCGTCATCGGCTATAGGCCCTACCACTATGTCATAGTTGTGTATAGGCGAATTGTTTTTTCTGTCTCGGTTTGCATCAATAAACAAGAACCATTCTGCACAAGCTTTTTCTGGAAAAATCTTTATATTCAAATCTGACTGCAACACAGACTCGTCCATCTCGTAAGTTATTATCGTTGGCATACCTCCGAAAAGACGCGCTTTCTTCTTAGCCATACGTGTGGCCGTTGCCTTGTCAGGTGTAAGATAGAAACCTTTACCAAAATCTTTGTGCTGTAAACCTTTTGTAAGGTCTATCACCTGAATGTCCATATTAGTACCGTGATAAAGTTTCATGCCAACGTTCCTCCATTTTTTTTGCATACAACAAGCAGGTCGTCTATAGTGTCATCCATAGACTGCAGATGCTCCACATCATAGAATTCTATGAGGAAAGAGATTCCTTTATACTTGTGCAGATATTGGAAGGCTGCCTGTCGCGTCATGGCAAACCGCCTGCCGAAGGCCTGTATGCATGCCGTCAGATATGGTATCTCGTACTTGCTCATGTCTTTTTGGTTTTGTTCCTATATGCAAATTTACAAACTTTTTTATGAAACCTCAAAATAATAATAGAAAAACTAAAGGATTGAAAAATCCTTATTTGACAAGGATGTTATCATCATAGCTTCATACCATAGAGCTTGCCGTCTATACAATAGAATATCTCTTTGCCTATATGGCATACTTCCTTTGTTCCCTTAGGAAAGTGATGCGTAACGTCACCTTTGCCATTTATGAGGAAAAAGTCCATGTCGTCATAGTCACATATCCTGCCAATACATATCGTATCATCTATCTTGAACATCTCATTGTAGCACCTCTTGTCTTCGTACTTGTCTATTGTCTCCTGCTTTTTGTCGGTTATGCATACGTCTCCATTATGCAAGGCTATCATTATCTGGTCTTTGCCTGTTGATACTTTCTGGAAACTCTGGGAGTCTGTGTCAAGATAGTAAAAATGACTGTCAACATAAATATAATGTATATCATCAGGGTATTTCTTCCTGTCCAGCTCAATAAAGTCTATCTGTTCTCCAGTCTGCTTGTTGAATGACAATATATACGGAGTCTTTTTATATTGCGGAACATACTTGCCAGTAATCCCATTGAATAGTCCAGGCTGATAAATAAGTCCCCTGTTTATCAGATACAAAGTGTCTCCTTTCTCGAATAAACGGTGATAAGAGAATGGTGTAACTTGCCTTGTCCACAGGGTGTCAAGGTTCATATCAAGGCATGTGAGTTGCTTCTTTTCTGTAAGGAATAATCTATCGTCAGAACGAAACAACTCGTTTTCTAATGCTTCTTTGTATTTATATTCTTTCTTCACTCCTTCATATATGTTGAATTTGAATAGCTTATGTGAAAGAATAAATACTTCAGACGAGTCATTTGACTCTTCCATATCTATGATATAATCTTTTGTGAATATCTTGCTGTGTGAGGATTTCTCTCTCCATATTACCTCGCCATCACTTGCTTTTTTTAGTTGTATATAGAAATTATTGTCAAAGGTGTCTTGATATTTTGTATATATCAAGTCGAATGGTTTTGATATGTGATAAGCTCTAAGTATGTTGTCACTGCTCCAAATCACGCCATTTTGTTGAGCATCAACAAACTTTATTGTCACAAGCTTATTCTCTTTTGTGGCGGCAATTAGTGCGCCTTCTTTTAGAAAATAAAATGCGTTTTTACCCCAACCTTGTATATCTGACATATAGGTCATCTGATGTGTTTTCGGGTTAAAGATTCCGCACTGCGTGTTGTCTTTCAGCCTTCCACTCTTACGGAATTCTCCAAAGACAACACCTAAATATGTGCTGTCAGCATTAGGCGTTATGTCTGCCACAGAAAGTGGCAGGTCATATTGCTCGATGCTTTGTGCACCACATAATAACGAGGTCAGTAGCAGAATAAAGGTAAGCGAAATCTTTTTTGATAGATGTTTCATATTATTATAGAATAAAGGTGTGATTTGTAGTAGTAGTTCCGTTTTTCCTTATTTGTTTATGTTGTATTTTACATTTTCAATGTTTACATACCCCTCTGCCGCACGGGTGTTGTAGTGGTATAGTGCGAGGCGAATGCCTTTCCAGTTGCCGCGGATGGTGTAGAAAGGGGCGGCGGCTGGGGTGAAGACGGTGTCGTCGGTGCTGTATGAGAAGGTGAATTGCTTGGCTGTGACGTTGAAGTGTATGCGCAGCCATAGCTTTGCAGTGCCGCTGAGAGAGCATATCATGGTGTCGCGCTCGGTGGGTGGTGTGCCGTCTTTCTGCTTGAAGGTAGAAAGGGTGCGGTATAGCTGCAGCGCGTTGCCGTCTTTCCTTACGCCTAAGAGTTCGTTGGTCTTGCCCATACAGGCTATGCCGGCCCTGCCGCCATCGGCAAGGTGGGCGAAGTCTATCTCTACTGTTGCCTCACTGTCGTAGCCCATGCACTTCTGCGTCAGCGTGTTTCGTGCCTTTATGAAACTTTCTGACTGCAAGGCGTGGAGCGTCAGCGTACCGGGGTTCTCGGTCAGCGACCATGCCTCATTGGCAGGGTTGTGGTTCCATTGCCATTGCGGCGAGAGCTGCCCACCGTTGAAGTCATCGCTTGTCTGGGGCAGCGATGGCTTGCATAGCAAGAGAGGTTTCTGCCACTGCATTACGGGTTCGCCAATGCCGTTGCCGTCAATGTCGGTGCCTATCATGGGCCATCCGTCTTTCCACTCCACCGGCTGCAGGTGCACCACGCGTCCCAGTGCCTCGGTCTCCTGAAAGTGATAGAACCACCATGTGCCCTGCGGTGTATCGACCAGAGCGCCTTGGTGCGGACCGTTGACTTGGGTAGTGCCTTGCTCCAATACCACCTTCCTTTCGTATGGACCGTATATGTTCCTTGAGCGCAATACCGTCTGCCACCCCTCGCCCACTCCTCCCTCGGGAATGGAGAGGTAGTACCACTCGCCACGCTTGAGGAACTTTGTGCCCTCAGCCACCGGTCCGGTGTATATCGTAACGCCGTCGTCAAGCAGTGTGCGACCGTCAGCACTCATGCGGTGCAGTATTATCGGTCCGGCACCATGCTGGCTGCGCCCGAGGTAAGCCCTGCCGTCGCTGTCCCAGAAAGGACAT
This sequence comes from Prevotellaceae bacterium UBA3627, assembly GCA_002373375.1. Classification (GTDB taxonomy): domain Bacteria; phylum Bacteroidota; class Bacteroidia; order Bacteroidales; family Bacteroidaceae; genus Prevotella. The sequence continues at coordinate 3,925 of DFLE01000040.1, read as the reverse complement.
GGGTCTTCCCACTTCTCCACAGCCTTCAGGCAATGCAGCGGGCTCCACGGTCCTTCGGGCCTCTCTGCCTGCGTCATGAAGAGTCCCTCGTGGGGTGTGCAGAAGAATATCCAGTATTTGCCGTCGTGATAGCGCAGCGCCGGAGCCCACGAACCGCCGGCATAGCGTTCGTTGGTATCCCATTTAGGCATATCAAAGCGGTTATACACTTGTGTTACTATGCGCCAGTTTACCATGTCAAGGCTCTCCAGTATCTGCATGCCCATGAAGTGGAAGTCGCTCGCCACCATATAGTATTTCTCCCCCACGCATATCACGTCGGGGTCAGAATAGTCAGCGTTAATCACGGGGTTACGATAGGTGCCGTTACCTTGGTCGCCCCAGTCGAGAGGGATGGTTGCCGATAGGTTAGTCGCCACTGTCATGACAGTGAGCAATAGGAATATGAAACGTATGACCATATAATTTATCCAATCATTCTTTACAAAGTTACTTATTTTTATTGTAAAAGATGTAATAATATGGAAAATAATATCCAAGTTAGTGACAGATATCTTTTATTTTACGGTCTTGTGGTTTTGCTGTTCGGAAAAAAAATATTAACTTTGTGACAATATATAATAGAGGTGTTAATCCTTCAAATAATCTAATATAATAACTTATAAAGAATTGATATGAGAAATCCATGGTCATGGGTGCCAACGCTTTATTTTGCGGAAGGACTGCCTAATGTGCTTGTCACAGCAGTGGCAGCAGTGATGTATATGCAGATGGGACTGACCGACACTGAGTTGGCATTATATACCGGTTGGCTGAACCTTCCGTGGATAATAAAGCCGTTGTGGAGTCCGTTCATTGACCTGCTGCGCACTAAGCGCTGGTGGATACTTGCCATGCAGATTCTCATCGGTGCTGCCTTGGCAGGCGTGGCGTTCACACTCAACACCCCGGCATGGTTCCAGGGCACTATGTGCTGTTTCTTTATTATGGCGTTTGCCAGTGCCACTCACGATATATCGGCTGACGGATTCTATATGCTTGACCTTGATGAGCATACGCAGACCTATTTCGTCGGCATCAGAAACACTTTCTATCGTTGTGCAGTGATATTCGGTAACAGCGTGCTTGTGGCTATACCCGGAGCCTTGCAGGTATTCTTCCGCAACAGGATAGCCTTTACCTGGAGCCTTGTGTTCTATGGTTTGGCAGGACTGTTCATTGCCATGTGGCTATGGCATTGCTGGCTGTTGCCGCGGCCGAGTGCAGACAAGGGCAGCGGCGACAGTGCCGCAGAGGTATGGAAGGGATTGAAAGGCACGTTGATGACGTTCTTTACCAAATTCCCATTGAAGGCTACCCTGGTAGTTATCGCATTCCTTCTTCTGTATCGTTTCCCTGAGGCATTGCTCAATACGATGACAAAGACATTCCTCATGCGTCCTAACTCAGACGGTGGACTGGGCATGGCTCCTACGGAATACGGACTGGCTTACGGCACAGTCGGACTGATAGGCCTGACGCTCGGCGGCATCCTCGGCGGCATTCTCGTAAGCCGCGACGGCATGAAGAAATGGTTGTGGCCGTTGGTATGTGCCATAACCCTGCCCGACGCAGTGTATATCTATCTTGCATACGCCATGCCGTCAGCAGCCACAGGCTGGGGGCTGACACTCATCAGCTCATGCCTCTTCGTTGAGCAGTTTGGCTACGGACTGGGCTTCACGGTGCTTACCTTATATATGTTATATTACAGTCAGGGAGAATATAAGACCTCACACTATTCTATCTGCACCGGTATCAGCTATCTCGGACTGATGTTGCCAGGCATGGTGTCAGGTTTGATAAAGGATGCCGTAGGTTATCAGACGTTCTTTATCATCGTGATGTGTACATGTATCATAACGTTTGTGGTAACAGCCATGCTGAAGATAGACCCGAACTTCGGAAAGAAGGAGGAAGTAGTGAATAAAGAATAAAGAGTAAAGAGTAAAGAATAAAAGGTGTAGTGAAAGAATAAAGAGTAAAGAATAAAGAGTAAAGAGTAAAAGGTGTATTGAAAGAATAAAGAATAAAGAGTAAAGTATAAAAGGTGTATTGAAAGAATAAAGAATAAAAGTAAAGTAAAAGAATAAGGAGTTAAGACTAAGTGATGTCTTAACTCCTTATTTTATTGTATCAAATAGAGACCTCGAGACTTAATACAAATCTGCGGGTATCTTCTCCTTGGCATTCTCAAAGTCCTCCACGGTATCAAGTTCGCAAGAGAAGAACTCTGTTACATCTACCACCTTGTAAGAGTGTCCCTGTGGGATGAGTCTCTCAAACGCAAGCTCGTAGAACTTGTTCTCAAGGTGCTCATTGTTCATCATCTGCTCCAGTTCCTTATACAGTGCGGTAGAGTATGATGTTCCGATCTTCTCTATGCCGAGGCTCTCGCCGGCAGCAGCCGATGGTGAGCACGCCTTGCTTATCTCTTTTATTGTGCCCTGAGCGTCACATACCACCTTCATCTCCTCCTCGCCCAGTTCATGGCGTATGAGTGTCAGAACGTTGGCAGCGCTGCACTCCATAACCTGCCTTATGATAGCAGGGTCGTAGAGCAGATCGCTGTCAAGCAGCAGGAAGTCCTTACCGTCAACGGCGGGACGAGCCAACCACAGCGAGTAGATATTGTTGGTAGAGTCATAAAGCTCATTGTGTATAAACTCCACGTTGATGCTGTCGCCGTAGGTCTTAGCCACAAACTGCTCAATCATCTCATGCAGGTATCCCGTCACGATGACGAAATCCTTTATGCCACCCTGTATCAGTGCGTCCATGGAACGCTGCAACAGTGGTCGCTCGCCTATGCTGAGCAGGCACTTGGGAGTATGTTCTGTAAGCGGACGCAGACGTGAAGCCATGCCCGCCGCAAGTATTACCGCCTTCATTTACAATAAGCTCTTAATGGTGTCAACCACGGTTTGTATCTGCTCCTTGCGTCCGAGGGTTATGCGCAGGCAGTCCTCCAGTCCCTTGTCGCTCATGAACTTAATCTTGTAGTTCTGTTCGCCGAGTGCCTTCTGCAGACGCTCCTTAATCTCTGTAGGATACTTTATGAGAATGAAGTTAGCCACGCTCTTATATACCTTGAAACCAGGACGAGAGCCCAGTTCCTTCTTGAACAACTGGCGGTCCCACTCCATCTCGTCGGCTACCTTGCGGTAGTGGTCGTGACTGTCAAGTGCAGCCAGTGCCACAGCCTCAGAGAAACGGTTGTAACCCAGGTACTTGTTGGTGTAGCTGAGGAACTGGTCATGGCCCTTGCCTATAAATCCGAATCCGCAGCGCAGTCCAGGCAGTCCGTAGAACTTAGACAGCGTGCGTGATATAATCAAGTTGCTGTACTTGTTTACCAGCGGAGCGATATAGTCTGTATCATCAGATATGAACGAAGCGTAAGCCTCGTCAATGAGCACCATGGTGTCAGACGGAATGTTCTCCATTATGCGTCCGGTCTCCTCAGGTGTCAGTCCGTTGCCGGTAGGATTGTTAGGTGAAGCCAGCAGCAACATACGTGGATGCACACGGTTGGTGTATTCTATTACCTCGTCGATATCATAGGCGAAAGTATCATCCTTCTCATGCAGAGGGTACATCTCAAATGTTCCGTCACACTCTGATGCCACGCGGTTATAGTACCACCAAGAGAACTCAGGAATGAGGATTTTCGTGTTGTCTCCCTTCATCAGGAAGTAGTGTATGGCATTCTTCAGCAGGTCTTCGCCGCCGTATGTCAGCAGCACCTGTTCCTCGGGAATACCGTATATCTCGCTCAACCTTACTGATATTACGCTCTTCTTGCCCTCATCATATATACGTGTATAGAAACAGAGGGTCTGAGGGTCGAAACTCTTTACTGCCTCGATTACCTTCTGTGATGGTT
>DFLE01000041.1 GCA_002373375.1 Prevotellaceae bacterium UBA3627 | reverse complement strand
CTTAGACACTGCAAACTTAGAGTTCAATCAGTGAAATCCGTGGTAGAAAAAGAGGGTTACGGTTTATATTTACCGTATTTGTTTTCATTTAATCCACTGTTACATTTTGTCATAAAATACGCAGTTTTGCTTACATTTTGATTTTTACAAACTAAAAATACAGGCTTTTTCAGCAAACAACTACTATACTGGCCTCAAAATCGCTTGTTTTTACACAAAAAGCATAACTGCCTACCTATCAGCAAAATAGTAAGAAAACAACATTCGTTTTATATTTTTACTAATGTAAAAGCTATCGTTTCAAGCGGAGAAAGCTATGCTTTTACCATGTGAAAGCTATCGAACAACACTGCAAAAGCTATGCTTTTACAACCCGTTTTTTAGTAAAACGTATGCAAGAGAGGGAAAAATTATGGTATAATAGTCGGTAATTCCCTACTCTTTTTCCACGCCATACGTTATTTTTCTCTCTATTTTGAGATTTGAAGTGCAAACGTCAAGATTGGCACCTTGCTCAGTATTCGCAATCCAAAGTAACAAAATGTCACTTATCAATTAAACAGTTTTTCTATGCGCTTCATGTCTGCACCGGCGCAGAACACCACGACGATATCGCCAGCCTCCACCTGTGTACCTCCGGAGACGAGTATGCCCTCGCCGTTTCTTACCAGTCCGCCGAAGGTGACACCCTTAGGCAGTCCCAGCTCATAGATTCTCTTTTTGGTGATGCGCGAGCCAGCCATAGCCGTAAACTCCGCCACGTCAGCCTTGGCCTGCATAAGGAAACGCACATTGTTAGCCTTGCCCTCAAGCAGAGTCTCATAGATACGTGAGGCAGCTATGGCCTTCTTGTTTATTATGGTGCCTATGTCAAGGCTCTCAGCCATGTCAACATAGTCCAGGTTCTCTATCACGGCTACCGTCTTACGCACTCCATAGCGCTTGGCAGTAAGACAAGCCAGGATATTAGCCTCACTGCTTCCGGTGAGAGCCACAAACGCCTGTGTGCTGCGTATGCCTTCCTCCACCAGCAGTGAAGTGTTACGGGCGTCGCCGTTGATAACGAGATTATTCTTCTGCGGCAACAGGTCGCCAAGGCGCTCACAGCGTGCGGCATCAATCTCTATTATCTTATAGCTCATATATTCAGGCATGGTATGCGCCACGCGCACTGTGGTCTTACCGCCTCCCATAATCATCACATTGCTGACATCGGCATAGTCTTCCTTGCCCACTATGCTGCGCACAAAGGGAATAGCCTCCTTAGTTGTCATGAAATATGCCAAGTCATACAGCTGCAAGGTGTCGTCGCCTCCCGGTATTATCGTCTCATTGCCACGCTTGACAGCCACGATATGATAAGGGTCTTCTGGACCTATCAGCTCTTTCAGCGGGCGATTGAGTATCTGGCACTTCTCACGCAGTTTGATGCCGAGCATCACCAAGGCACCGTCATGCACGTCCCAGCGCTGGCGCACCCACGACATCTTCAGTCCATTGATAATATCCTGCGCCGCCAACAATTCGGGGTAAATGACAGAGTCAACCCCCATGCGCTGCAACACATCCTTATTCTGTGGCTTGGCATACTCGTATTCCTCTACACGAGCCACGGTATGCCTGGCGCCGAGCGACTTTGCCAACGCACATGATGTGATGTTCACATCCTGATTGAGCGTAACGGCGATGAAGAGGTCTGCCCGCGATGTACCTATCTCCCTCAGTGCCTTGATGCTTACTGGTGAAGCATTCATGGTAAGCACGTCAAGGTCGGAGTTCAGATTGTCAAGAGCCTCCTCGTTGTCATCGATTATCGTTATGTCCTCGTTAGTACGGTTTAGCAGTGATGCCAGATAGTTACCTATGGCATACGCACCGGCAATTATTATCTTCATATCTGGTCGTTTAAGTGCCCTCTCCTACCCTCTGTGCGAGGAAGCTGGAAGGCTTCGTTATTTATACTGTCTGTTTTCTTAAACCCGTAAATATAGCAAAGCTATTTAACAGGTCCAACATTAACTGTTATGGGCGCATTGCTCTATGCTTTTCCTTATACCCTCCACGTCTATTCCTACTATATGTTGCAACTGTGCCACGGTGCCATGCTCCACGAACTCATCAGAAGGAAGTCCAAGACGAGTGACACGGGGTGTCATGCCATGGTCGGCGAAATACTCAAGCACTGCCGAGCCCAAGCCTCCGTTGCGCACACCGTCCTCCACTGTTATGACATGACTGAAGCGGCTGCCTACCTCGTCAAGTATCTCTGTATCTATAGGACAGAGGAAACGCATATCATAATGAGCCACCGAGACGCCTTGCGCCTCTTCTATTGCCTTAACTACATTATTGCCTATATGGCCTATGGAAAGCACCGCCACATCGTTTCCTTCACGCAAGCGGCGACCCTTGCCTACCGGCAGTTCTGAGAACGGGCAACGCCAGTCTGGCAACACGCCTCGTCCACGCGGATAGCGTATAACGAACGGTCCCATATCAGGCAGTTGTGCAGTGTACATCATACAACGCAACTCATGCTCGTTCATCGGCGCACAGATGGTGAGATGAGGTACGGGGCGCAGCGCCGCCAGGTCAAACGCACCGTGGTGAGTGGCTCCATCCTCGCCTACTATACCGGCGCGGTCAAGGCAGAACACCACATTATGGCGCGCTATGGCGACATCATGTATTATATTGTCGTATGCGCGCTGAGCAAACGCGCTGTATATGTTACAGAATGGTATGAGTCCCTCCTTTGCCATACCACCAGAGAAGGTGACGGCATGCCCCTCGGCTATTCCCACATCGAAAGCACGCTCCGGCATCACTTGCATCAGTTTGTTCATGCTACATCCCGTAGGCATGGCAGGCGTTACACCTACAATCTTGTCGTTGGCCTTGGCCAGTTCCACCAATGTCTCGCCGAACACATCCTGATACTTTGGCGGCAGCCCGTCTGTGGAGTCGGTCTTACGCTCTCCCGTCTCCGGGTCAAACTTTCCCGGTGCATGCCATATAGTGGCGGCCTTCTCTGCTGGCTTATAGCCCTTACCCTTCACTGTATGTATATGCAGGAGCTTAGGACCGCGCATATTCTTCAACTGTCGGAGCACACGCACCAGTTCCTTCACGTCATGACCGTCAACCGGACCGAAATAGCGTATATCCATGCCCTCAAAGATATTAGCCTGAGGAGACAGGGCTGACTTCACAGCATTGCTAAACCTTATGGTCTTTCTGCGACGGTTCTCATTGAGCAACCCGTGGCCGCGCATCCACTGTGCCACACGGTCACGCCAACGGTTATAGCTCTCGGTAGTGTTGAGCTTCAGAAGGTATTGTTTCATTCCACCCACACTGCGGTCGATGGACATGTTGTTGTCATTCAGAATGATGAGGAGGTCATTGGGAGAGGAAGACACATTGTTGAGTCCCTCAAAAGCCAGTCCGCCACTCATTGAGCCGTCGCCTATCACTGCCACGACATGGGGAGCGTCACCACCATCGCGCTTACCACGCAAGGCCTCTGCCACAGCCATACCCAGCGCCGCCGATATACTGTTTGAGGCGTGTCCGCAGGTAAAGGTGTCATACTCACTCTCTGCAGGCGTAGGGAACGGATGGAGCCCGCCCAGCTTCCTGTTTGTAGAGAAGCTCTCGCGTCTGCCAGTCAATATCTTATGGCCGTAAGCCTGGTGACCTACATCCCATACTATAAGGTCCTTGGGAGTGTTATATACATAATGTAATGCCACGGTAAGCTCCGTGACACCGAGACTGGAAGCCAGGTGTCCGGGGTTAACCGACAATTCCTTTACAATGTCATCGCGCAACTCGGCGCAGACCGTGGGCAGAGCGTCAACTCCAAGCCGACGTAAATCCGCCGGATATTTTATGTCATTAAGATATCTGTAATCCAAAATGTCTTATTTTAGAAGGCAAAGTTACTAATAAAAATCTATACTGCCAAATTTAATATTCATCTTGTGGGAGCTATACAGACACCACCGCAAACCTATATTCTGCAAATGCAAACCGCAGTTTGCAAAAAAAAACTATTATCTCCCAACTTTTGACATTTTACCTGATTTATTTGTCTGTTAAGAAATAAAGCGATACCTTTGCCCACCGGATTATAACTGATTAACACAATATAAAACACAAAAAAGAACTATGGTAAATTACAAAGACCTTGGCTTGGTGAACACTCGTGAGATGTTCAAGCGTGCCGTTGCTGGTGGCTATGCCATTCCGGCTTTCAACTTTAACACTATGGAGCAGATGCAGGCTATCGTTCAGGCTGCAGTAGAGACAAAGTCTCCAGTTATCATGCAGGTGTCTAAAGGTGCTCGCAACTATGCCAACGGTACCATTCTGCGCAACCTTGCTAAGGGTGCAGTAGAGTATGCAAAGGAGCTGGGATGTGAGAATCCTGAGATTGTGCTTCACCTTGACCACGGTGATACTTTCGAGCTCTGTAAAGATTGTATTGACAACGGTTTCTCTTCTGTCATGATTGACGGTTCTTCACTGCCATACGAGGAGAACGTGGCATTGGCTAAGAAGGTCGTAGAGTATGCTCACCAGTTCGACGTAACTGTAGAGGCTGAGCTCGGCGTGCTCGCTGGTGTTGAGGATGAGGTTGCTGCCGCTGAGTCACACTATACAAAGCCTGAGGAGGTTATCGACTTCGCTACACGTACTGGTTGCGACTCTCTCGCTATCTCTATCGGTACTTCACACGGTGCACACAAGTTCACTCCAGAGCAGTGCACACTCGTTAACGGCGTGCTCGTTCCACCACCATTGGCATTCGACATCCTGCACGAGATTGAGAAGAAGCTCCCTGGATTCCCAATCGTTCTCCACGGCTCTTCTTCTGTTCCTATGGAGGAGGTTAACACTATCAACAAGTACGGCGGTAAGCTCGAGGCTGCCATCGGTATCCCTGAGGAGCAGCTCCGCGAGGCTTCTAAGTCTGCTGTCTGCAAGATTAACATCGACTCTGACTCACGTCTTGCTATGACCGCTGCCATCCGCAAGCACCTTGCTGAGCACCCTGGAGACTTCGACCCACGTCAGTATTTGAAGCCTGCACGCGAGAACATGAAGAAGATGTATATCCACAAGATTGTGAATGTACTGGGTTCTGACGGCAAACTGGCTAAGTGCTAAGCATCTGTCAGACACACTGATATACAAAAAGAAACGAATCACCGTAACTTGTTATAATTATGGTGGTTCGTTTCTACCTTTTCTAATAAAATAATAACACTTAACAACACAACACACAACAAGATGAAGAAAAACATCATGACACTTGCAGCCATGCTGCTGCTGACGATGACTGTCAACGCCGACAACGTAATGAAGAAAGAGGCCGACGGCACATACGTGGTAAACACCACCACGCTGTGCAAGACACGCGGCTACAAAGGCACCACTCCAGTGGAGGTACACATAAAGAACGGCAAGGTGGTGAAGGTTGTCTCACTGCCTAACCATGAGACAAAGAGCTACTACGCACGAGTAGAGAAGAACCTCGTGAAGAAGTTCTCCGACCTGAAAGTATCAAAAGCCAAGAAACTGGCTGCCGAGAAGAAGGTGGACGGATGCACCGGAGCCACCTACAGCACTAAGGCTGTGCAGCAGAATGTGAAGGCTGCTTTGGAGTATTACCAGAAGCACAAATAAATCCCTTGAGGTAATTTATCACGTATCCGCACACCTTACCTATAACCCATGCTATCGGCACGGAAATACAGAAGGTAAGCAGGAACGTAGGCCAATAGCCTAAATGTAACCTCTCTAACGGTATAAGCACAAACTGTGCATGCAACAGGTATATCTCAAGAGAGATACCACCGACGAAAGAGAAGAAACGATTGATATATGCGAGGCTGTTTGACATCTTGTCAAACAGCTTTGTCATTATCATAATAGTGGTTATGGCAAGCACTATGTAAAGCATACGCTCGGTATAGAGCGGGAATTTACCGTGACGCATCTGCTCAAGCCACACACAGGCCCAAAGACTGAGGGCGAACATTCCTATCACCATCCACCATGCCTGAGCGTCAACCACACGCTTCTGTCTTATAGCCTCAGCGCAGTTGATACCAAGGAAGAAGATTGGCACCCTGCTCCAGAATATCTCAATATGACCTACGGCATGGTTTACCGGTGTAACATACTGCACCACGATACACCACATAAGTGGCAAGACCACCAGCCACCTGAAGACAGGATGGCGACGTATCAACTCCATGTAAGGCGGAGCAAACAGATACAGCATCATGGTTGCTGGAACATACCAGAACGTCAATTCATCATGTAACCAGAAATCCCAGTTAATAAGCACATCGCCAAACAAGTCAACGGTGTTGGCTGTTGTCTTCACTGGTAAGGCAATATAACGGCTGACATAGAAATAGCCTGCGATAATAAGCCAAGCCGGATATATACGCAACGCCCTGTTCAGATAGAACTGTTTCCAATTCTGCTGTTTGGCCCATGAGTACCACAAGCCTATACCTGACAGGAAGAAGAAGATATCAACTCCAAGATTGCCCATGCGTCTCAGTCCGAAGAATGCGCTGCTACGTGGCAGACCTACATGAAAGAGCATCACGATGATGATGGCGAACCCCATCAACTCTCCTCTGTATTTTGATATATTACCCAGTTGCATAATGTCAAGCCTTTTTAATTATCTTTTTTACTTTCACTATCTTCGTATGCCTTGATACATAAGAGGCACCCTGTCTCCCCATGCCTCCCTTTCTCACAGGACTCTTAAAAGACGGGGATGGTCAGGAGCTGATACATAAGCGCTTTTGCCATACGCTCATGCCCTGCATCGTTAGGATGGAGGCGGTCTGTGTCAGCATCACGGAAGAACTGCGCGTACTCGTCAAGCATAGGATACAACCCACACAGGGAATTCATGTCTATCACCGGCACAGCCCATACGTTAGCCACTTCCTTTGTAGCGTCGATATATGCCTGCAGATACTCTCCGCACTGATTGGTATAGTCCTCAGAGCACTGCCAGTTCTTTTCGTTTGCATGGAAGTTCTGACGGTGTATCGGGGTCATCACAACAATCTGTTTGCGTGGATACATCTTCTTAACCTTTTCCATTGCTATATTTATACGTCCACGGTAGGTGTCCTTATCCATGCACTTATACTGCCTCTTGCGTAAGGTCATCTGTTTAGGTTTGCCATGACCATACATCACCTCTTCTTCTTTCTCCTCATACCACTTACCAAGCGGCACACCATTGTTATAGTCATTGGTTCCCATAAGTATAATGATGGCATCAACGGTATCACCATGCTGGGCCTGTAACAAATCTGCCTGACGCGGTATGTCATCCCACTGACGGCCACTGACGGCATAGACGTATGGGGTAACGCCCAACCATTGTTCTATTAAACTCCAGTATTTGTTTTTGGAAGCCTTATTTCGTGGGTCTGTTATCGAATCGCCAAAATAAGCTACCTTCTTACCAGCCCAAGGATGTTGTACCGTAAACTGCGCTGATGCTGACAGTGCCAACAGAAGCATAAGAACTAATGCGTTGATTTTCTTTCTCATATATTTATAGTCATTATATGGTTACCAAAGTAATATATCTACAAAGGTTATCTGATATCTATTGATATCTATAAATATTGTCTGTTTACAAAGGTAATAATATTTTTCTTAACGAAAGAATAAAAAAACAAAAAAAGAACCGCATGGAAATCTCCACACGGTTCTTATTATCTTATTGTACTTATAAGTATCTATTAAACGATACCCTGAGCCATCATAGCCTTAGCCACTTTCATGAAGCCTGCTACGTTAGCACCCTTCACGTAGTTGATGTAGCCGTCAGCCTCTGTACCGTACTTCACGCAGTTGTCGTGAATGTCGTTCATGATCTTGTGCAGGTAGTTGTCAACCTCCTCAGAAGTCCAACGGAGACGCTCTGAGTTCTGTGACATCTCAAGACCTGATACAGATACGCCACCTGCATTAGCAGCCTTACCTGGAGAGTACAGAATCTTTGCATCCTGGAATACCTTGATAGCTTCAGGAGTTGTAGGCATGTTTGCACCCTCAGAAACAGCGATGATACCATTTGCAACAAGTGTCTTAGCTGCCTCTTCATTGATTTCATTCTGAGTAGCAGAAGGAAGTGCAATTTCACAACCCTTCTCAGCCCAAGGCTTCTTACCCTCAACATACTTTGCTGTAGGATACTTCTCTGCATACTCCTTGATACGACCACGCTGAACGTTCTTCAACTCCATGATATAGTCGAGCTTCTCACGATCGATACCATCTGGATCATAGATATAACCATTAGAGTCAGAACATGTCATAGGAATAGCACCAAGCTGGATGAGCTTCTCCATTGTGTACTGAGCTACGTTACCAGCACCAGAAACGAGAACCTTCTTACCCTTGATATCAATGTTACGTGTCTTCAGCATGTTCAACAGGAAGTAAACGTTACCGTAACCTGTTGCCTCAGGACGAATCAGAGAACCACCGAATGAGAGACCCTTACCTGTCAGCATACCTGTGAACTGATGTGTAAGCTTCTTATACATACCAAACATGTAACCTACCTCACGGCCACCTACGCCGATATCACCAGCTGGTACGTCTTCGTCAGCGCCAACGTGACGATAGAGTTCTGTCATGAAAGCCTGGCAGAAACGCATTACCTCTGCGTCGCTCTTTCCACGAGGAGAGAAATCTGAACCACCTTTTGCACCACCCATTGGAAGTGTTGTCAGAGAGTTTTTGAAAGTCTGCTCGAAAGCCAAAAACTTCAGGATACCCAGGTTTACTGACTTATGGAAACGGATACCTCCTTTGTAAGGACCGATAACGTTATTGTGCTGGATACGATAACCCATGTTTGTCTGAACGTTACCCTTGTCGTCAACCCAAGAAACACGGAACTCTATAACGCGATCTGGAATACAGAGACGCTCGATAAGATTTGCCTTGTCAAACTCTGGGTGCTTGTTGTACTCTTCCTCAATAGTTGGAAGTACCTGAGATACAGCCTGAATATACTCTGGCTCATTTGGAAATCTCTGCTTGAGATTTTCGATTACTGCTTGTGCATTCATCTTCTTTACCTTTTTTTATTTTAAATAATGTGTACCAATATTCATTTCTATAATAAATAAGGTACGTTAACTGTCATTTTGTTTGCGCTTGTGTTGTTGTTGTTGAAATGTGACATCTATTTTCTCTTTTTTATGCCACTTTATTGATTTACGGATGCAAAATTACACATTTTTCCTGAAACAAACAAAAAAAAGTTGCAAAAAATGCAACTTTTTCTTCAATTTCTTACACTTTGTTCAAATTTCACCAATCTACAAAACAAAGTGTCAGTATTTTTCGCTAAAACTGTGTACGATTACAATTATTTATCCTTTGCGATACGCAAACCGACCGTTACAGCCTTAAATTCCGGACCATAATTTTCGCGTGAAGCGGTGCGACATTCTGTTGTCGTGCTGATAAATGAACCGCCACGTGCTACATGCGCTATAGCATCACCGCTCTTGACAACTGGGTCAATCTCCAGGGTATCTCTGTATTTTTCAAAGTTATCTTCTACCCATTCTGACACATTGCCATTCATGTCTCGCATATCAAGTTCGTTTGGCATATATTGTCCTACTGGATGAGGAGTTCCGTTTGAGGTTGCACGATAGCAAGCAACGTTGTCAAGATACTTAGAACCACTATACATATGTGAGTGAGTCTTCGCAGCACCACGAGCTGCATACTCCCACTCTGCTTCCGTTGGCAGGCGGAACTTTTCTCCTGTCTTCTCCGAAAGCTTCTTCACAAACTTCTGGGCATCGCTCCAGGTTATGTTCATTACTGGCAGTGTAGGGTCGTCTTTTCCGTCATACTGTTTAATGTCAGAAGGATTGTTACCCATTACCTCGTTCCACAATTTCTGAGTCACCTCTGTCTTACCAATCCAATAACCCTTGGTAATCTGTACATCGTGTGCAGGAAGCTCAGTGAAACTATCAAAGCCGTCTTGTTCCGACGTTGCCCCCATTCGGAAGTTTCCTGGTGCAACATATACCATGTCAAACTTTGCGTCACCTACCTTAAAGGATTTCGCATCACCCTCGTTGGGTTCTTCAGCACCGCCGCAAGATGTAAGCATAGCAGCTGATGCAGCCATCAGAATGGCAATCGTTCTAATTCTGTCCATAGACTTAATAAGGTTTTCGTCATGTTTTATTCCCTTGATGGCAAGCAGATATACCACAAATGCCACAATGGGTATCAAGCTCGGAGCCCATATATAAAAACGTCCGTGCCAATATACATAGTAACTGTTATAACAATAATATGCAAGCCAGGCAATGATTAATACAATGCCAAACTTGCATAAGGTTTTCTGTAGTGCACGATTCTTGAAAAAGAATATCGTGATAAAACTGAACAATGCTGTTACTCCGGCAACGCTGCTTAATATGTTCCCCTCTATTCCATTTTTGGGAACATAAGCTGCCAGACTTCCCATCAGCAATGTCACCACTAACAGATATATCGTTTGTTTACGCTGCCACATACCTATTTAGAAATCATCGTCATCATCAAAGGTATCCTGTGCAGGATCCTTCCAATATATCTCATGATTCAGGAATTCCTCTGTTGCTATGAGTGATGGTTTTGGCAACTTCTCGTAATAGCGGCTTATCTCTATCTGCTCGCGATTCTCGAATACCTCCTCAAGGGTATCGTTATAGTTAGCGAACTCAGACAGCTTCTTGCTCAGCTCTTGCTTGATATCCTGAGCAATTTGGTTTGCACGCTTGCCGATTATTGCAACACTTTCGTAGATATTGTCTGTTGTGTCACAGAAATCCATCAAGTCACGTGTAACTGTGTTTGTAGGTGCTTTACTTTTCTTGTAATCCATCTTTTAAAAATCCTTTACATTTTTCAATATATTTCTCTGCCAACTGGCGATCTTTCGATTCTGGGTATTCATTTATGAAACCATAGCATTCATCCTCCGCATCCTGGAAACGCTCCGACTGCTTTTCACGAACACTATGGATAGCCAATGCATACTTGCTCTTCATAATGAGCGATGCAAAATCCTCACGATATTTCGAGAAAGGATAATCCTTCATGGCATTCTGCGAGGTTATTATACATGCATCATAGTTATTACCTCCGCTGGTGCAGTTACCGAAATATGTTCCGAGGTTATAGTACAACTGCGCATTGATAAGCTCTTTCTTCACCAGCAAGTCCTGCAGCTCATAGAGTTTCTTTTCTGCTATCTTGCGGTGGTCGCTTTCCGGATACATATCCATGAAATCCTGGTAGGCTTTCATTGCAGAATATGTAGGGGTCTGATCGAGGCGTGGCTCCGGAACTGTATTGTACAAGCTCTCACCAACGAAGTACGCAGACTCTTCTGCATAAATTCCCTGAGGATATGATGTACTGTATTTCCTGAATATCTCCGATGCAGAATCATAATCTCCGTTACGGTAGGTTGCCACAGCATACAGGAACAAACATTCCTCACCCTTTGAGGTTCCCTTCATTATAGTAACAAGGTCGCCAAGCAACACTGATGCCTGAGAAAATTTTCCTTCTGAGAAATATGTCTTGGCACACTCATATTTGTTAAGGTAGTCGTTCGACTTATACACAGCATTGAATTCTCTTGCGCAACCAGACAAAAGAACTGCTATTGTCACCACTATGATATATATATTCTTAACGCGCATACGCAAAAATTCGGCACAAAGGTAGTAAAAAATCATGACATACTTAATACGCACATCGTTTTTCAATGCAAAATTAAGATTTTTTTACCAAATAGACACTTTCTCTTGTTTATTTTCTTCCATAATCGTACCTTTGCATTTATGAACGAGTACAAACTTACCTCAAAATACAAACCTACTGGCGACCAGCCTGAAGCTATAGCGCAATTGGTAGAAGGTGTCCGTAGCGGACTTCCGGCACAGGTGTTGCTGGGGGTCACAGGCTCTGGAAAGACCTTTACAATGGCTAATGTAATACAGCAGATTGGCAAGCCGACTCTCATTCTTTCCCATAACAAGACTCTCGCAGCACAACTCTATGAAGAGATGAAGGCGTTCTTCCCTGAAAATGCCGTAGAGTATTATGTGTCTTATTATGACTACTACCAGCCGGAATCATACCTACCATCTACAGATACATACATAGAAAAAGACCTCGCCATCAACGAAGAGATTGACAAGCTACGTCTTCGTGCTGTTTCTGCCCTACTCTCGGGTAGGCAGGATGTTATCGTGGTCAGTTCCGTATCATGTATTTACGGCATGGGCGGACCTTCTACCATGCAGGGCTCTGTCATCAATATCAAGAAAGGACAGAAAATCGACCGAAATGACTTTCTCCGCAAACTCGTGGATGCTCTCTACGTCAGAGACGACCTCGAACTCAATCGTGGAGAATTTCGCGTCAAGGGTGATACCGTTGATATCGCAATGGCTTATTCTGACGGTGTCTTGCGAGTCACTTTCTGGGACGACGAGATTGACGACATCTCCGAACTCGAGGCTACTACTTATCACCATGTAGAGTCTTTCGACGAATATCAGATTTACCCTGCCAACCTCTTTGTCACGACGAAAGAACAGCAGGAGTCTGCCATCCATGCCATTCAGGACGACCTCGTCACACAGGTGGATTATTTCAAGAGCATCGGGGACGAGCTGAAGGCGCAGCGCATCAAGGAACGTGTCGAGTATGACCTTGAGATGATTAAGGAGTTGGGACATTGTTCCGGCATCG
>DFLE01000007.1 GCA_002373375.1 Prevotellaceae bacterium UBA3627 | reverse complement strand
AGGCACCTGCTGCTGAAGAGGCAAAGGCAGAGTAATTGTAAGATAATACAGATTACTTTAATAAACCAAGCTCCGTTGCAGAAATGCGACGGAGCTTTTTTGTTGTCATATACTTATGATACGAGTAAAGATATTATGTCTGTAATGACACAGTCATACCTGCTATGTATGTTCCTATGTTCTTATAGTAGCATAACCTTTTAGAAGAAAGGTTCAAAGATGGAAAAGGATATTTATTAGTATTTATTAGGAGGGCTTGCAAACAATGACAGAAGGATATATTAAAGAAGAAGAGAACATGATTCATCATGCCAATGTCATCACATACGCTGACTTTGAGAATAGAAAATCAAAACTGGTGTCTTGTTAATTTCACAGGACACCAGTAAAATAGTATATTATATTATATTCAGTTTCCAGCGCTTTGTTCAATTTTCTTACAAATTACATCAGCAATGATTTTAGAAGCTTTATATGACCAATGCGTGTCGTTATACAAGAATATATCCTTTTCTTGTTTTTCAATTAATGGTAACAAATTATACTTTGAAAATATAATATCAGAATTGTCACCTATTATTCTCTTGATATCCTCATTTACAGTTTTTCTAGGAAACTCATTATTTATAATATGTTTCTGGTATAAATCATACTTGTCAACTGCAATTAAAAAGAATAATTTAATTCCCTTCTCATAGGCCTTTTGACGTAGCGTATTATAAACATATTGAACCTTGGCTTCGTTCTTCTTTTTTATTCCGGTACCAGAATCAATGTCGTCTTTATAGAAATATAATTCGTCAGGATTATCCGATTCGAAATAGCCAGCGTCCAGATTAGCATGATAAATAGGGTTTTCATATCCTAATCTATATAGAATGAAATCTCTTGCCCTGGAAATAGACCATTTGTTTGGAGCCTTGGTTTTATTTTCCTTTGGAGGTTCTATCTTCCCCCTCTCAAAAGTCATGATATTTGTCTCAAAGTTTCTTTCAACAGATTCTATAACTATTATTTTTACATTTGTGGAATCAAAAATGTTTTCTTCTAAAAGGTTATATGCATATTGAAGAGGATTAGAGTATAGATTGCTGTAGCAATTTGCAATGGATATTCCTTTTTGACTTATATAATTTTGATACCCTTTATTTTTCTGTTGTGAGAAAGAATCTCCAATAGTCAATATCTTTACATTAATAGAAGCAAGCTCTTCTTTGTGCTTTATCGTGGAGAACAAAGTTTCTTTTATTATGTTCTTTTCCAAGGTTGCGTTGTATGAATGTCCAAAAGGAATTAGTGCCAGTTTGCCTATGTCTCCTGTCATTCTAGGGGTAGCATAAATTGAGATGTATAAAACGAGTCCAACGATTATGCTCCAAACAGGTAGGACAGTGTATGATATCTTTATTAAAAACTTTTTCATGCTGCTAAAATTGGAAGTATATAAATGTCTGTACGGTTCCAGAATACATAAACATTAAGTAAAGTATTGTTATGTAAATACCGTATCTTGTTATTGCATACTTAAAAACGCCTCTATGAGGTATCTGCAATGCATGTTCTTTATCTCTTTGTAACCATTCAACAAACATTAGTAATAGTGCCGAAATAATCCACTGCTTACCGTGGATATTCCCAAACAGGTGATGTTTGATAAACATACAATACAAATAATGTAAAGCCTGTGTTAAAGATTCTGCGCGGAAGATAATCCAGCCGACAACGGCGAGGAAGAATGTCAGTATAATCTGTATCGCTTCCTTAATGTTAGGCAAGAAATGGCCATAAGCCACTACATGTTTGTATTTAGTGTTAATCCCTAAGATGTTATAGATAGCTAATAATGTAGCATGATATAGTCCCCAACATACAAATGTCCATTGAGCACCATGCCATAAACCGCTGACACCCCATACAATATAGACATTACGAATTGTTTTCCATTTGTCGCATTTGCTACCACCTAAAGGAAAGTATATGTAGTCGCGAAACCATGTTGTTAATGAAATATGCCATCTTCGCCAAAATTCAGGGATGCTTCGTGAGAAATATGGGAAATTAAAGTTACGCATTAGGTTTATTCCAAATAATCTGGCACATCCTATAGCGATATCAGAATACCCTGAGAAATCACAGTAAATTTGAAAGGTAAAAAGAACTCCAAGTGAAAATAATGCTATACCTGAAAGTTCATAATATTGCCCCCAATAACTATTTACTATAGCAGCGCAGTTGTCAGCAATGACCAATTTTTTTAATAAGCCCCATAACATCTGACGCATTCCGTCCACAGCTTTTGCATATTCAAACCTCCGATTTTGCTGAAACTGAGGCAGCAGGTTCGTAGCTCTTTCAATAGGTCCAGCCACCAATTGCGGGAAGAAACTGATGAAAGCGAAAAACTCCACGATGTCATGTGTAGCTGGTATTTTCTTTTGATATACATCGATGGTATAGCTGAGGGCTTGAAATGTATAGAAACTGATGCCTACGGGTAGGATAACGTTCACGGTTACCCAATTAAGATGAATACCCATAAACCCAAATAGGTTATCAAGGTTGTTAACAAAGAAATTATAATATTTGAATACGCCAAGTATTCCAAGGTTCAGTATAATGTTAACAGCGCTTATAATTTGTTGTCTTTGTCTTTTTCCTTCATAATACTCAAGTAGCAGTCCGCTCCCGTAACTGCATAGGCTGGTAATAGCAATGAGAATCAAGAAACGCCAGTCCCACCAACCATAAAATATATAACTGGCAATAACAATTAGTAGGTTCTGCCATTTCCGTTCACGGAAAATGAACCAATATAATATAAATACTATTGGGAGGAAAACTAAAAACTCGAAAGAATTGAATAACATAAAAGCCTTTTCTTTAATATCTTAATTCCGCAATACTTCTGAATAGTCATTAGTTACTGTGCGGAGATAGAAAATATGATATGACAAAGTTACAAAAAAAAACAGAGTTATTAACATGTTTTGGATGTTTTTTTCAATCATTAAGGATATTTACCCTGCGCGCCCAGTGGTAGTTGGGTTTAAGGCCGGAAAAGGATATGGGGTGATGTGGGATGTCGATGCGGTGGGAATATATGCTTGCAGACGGAGGGGGCAATACGAAGAAACGACTATGGATATGAAGTCCATAGTCGTTTCTTTATGCTTTGTGTTGTCGTGCGATATTAGTAGTTCTTCGCCAATACCTGGAAATATGACTGAGGATGGTCGCATACAGGACAGATATCCGGTGCCTGTTTGCCTACTACTATGTGTCCACAATTCGCACATTGCCATATAGCATCGCCGTCCTTTGAGAAAACCTTCTTGTCCTCAATGTTCTTCAGCAGTTTGCGATAACGCTCCTCGTGATGCTTCTCTATGGCTCCCACCATCTCAAACTTCTTGGCGATGTCCTCGAAGCCTTCCTCACGCGCCTCGCGTGCCATGCGGTCATACATGTCTGTCCATTCAAAATTCTCTCCTTCAGCTGCGTCGGCAAGGTTCTCCGTAGTAGAAGGTACAGCTCCGTCATGCAGGCACTTAAACCATATCTTTGCGTGCTCACGTTCGTTTGCTGCTGTCTCCTCAAAGAGTGCTGCAATCTGCACATATCCATCCTTCTTTGCCTTAGAGGCATAGTAAGTGTATTTGTTACGTGCCATAGACTCACCAGCGAAAGCCTCCAGCAAATTCGCCTCGGTCTTTGTTCCCTTAAGTTTCTTGCTCATAATGTTAGTTGTTGTTTTAGTAATAAATAATGACCGTTAATATGTGCATCACATACGATGTAAAGTTACAATTTTTCCAACAATTACAATTGCAAAGCTATCCCAAATTAACACAAATTATGTTATCTTTGTTTATCTTTTCAAGAATACCTCTTGCATTGCCAGTATCAAGGTGTAACGCATATACACTTCTCCTGCATATAACGGTATGGCAACTAAGTAACGTGCTCATCTATGGAAATTGCTTCGTCACTCCATCGTTTATGTATAATGAATTTACAAACGAGATATTGTCGGTGCCATTCATATAGAGCGTAGGTCTTTCGTCAAAGGCCAACGACTCCAGTTTAGAGTCTGTTATCCTGATCCCCTCGGCGTGGCTTATGGAGAATCCCCATGCCGGCTGAATGCCGTGGGCAGAAGGTTCGGGGTAATTCTTCTCCCCCCGTTGTGTTACTGGCCTTCTCTCGCTGAAGAAGAAAGGATTGCAGCCGCGCTGGTGTGTCACGTCGTCAAGAGTCAATCCACCGCGGAACCTCACGCGCAGGCTGTCTATCCTCACGTCGCGCACGGGATGGTGCTCCGTACCCGCTATCAGACAGGCATAGCGGCTGTCCACATCTTCAGCACATACATTGCTTATCCTTATATTGCGTGCGTCTGAGGGATGGAACCCCTTGGGTGCGCGCATTCTGTTGCCCACTCTGATATATATGGGAGAGTTGCATATATCCTTCATGTAGATGTTACTTACGTCCACATCCTCCATCATAGCGCCGTCCACGGTCTCGAGGGCGAGTCCCCTACAGTGTGTAAACGTACAGTCTTTTATCTTGATACGTCTGAAACCACCATTACTCTCTGTCCCCAACTTAATACGTCCTGTCGGTCCGTCACCGTCGGGAGCCTTCTCTACTGTGGTAAGCAGTGTGCCGTTAAGGAAAGAACCGATGTCATAGCCGCTCACATGGCAGTTTTCTATGAGCACGTCTTCCGTAGGCTTTGGCCAGCCGAGAGCATAAGAGCATTTAAGCACTATGGCATCGTCATTCAGTGTGTTGACTTTACAATTCCTTATCACTACACGTTCACAACAGTCTATGTCAAAGCCGTCACGGTTAGTGTCAGCCGTTACATCCTCTATCAGCAGGTCGTCAACTCCTGTGAGCAGCATGGCGAAGTGTCCGCACTCCAAGAAACTGATGCCACGCACAGTCACCCTGCGGCAGTCGCGCATTGCCAGCGCCTTATTAGCCTGCCTTTTCATCTTCGCATGGCGTGCCGCACCTCGCGACAACACGCCGGTGCCATCTATCAGTCCCTCTCCCTCAATGGTAACGTCATGCAGGTCCTCGCCCCATATCAGGGAGTTGTGCCAATGGCTGTGCCCAAAGTCCTGGTACTTCGAGTCGTTAGGCTCAGCCTCGTCATATCCGTCCGTCTTTGTTACGGGTGCTGCCTTGATTACAGCCCCTCGCTCCAGTCTCAGCGTAATGTTTGAGTGCAGGTGCAGAGAGTAACACATAAAAGTGCCGGCAGGCACTATGACGGTGTCACCCGTCAGTGCTGCCTTTTCAATGGCAGAGTTAATAGCAGGAGAGTCTATATGCTTGCCGTCCCCGATAGCACCACAGTCCTTTACGTTTATTGCTTTGATGCCGTATGTGGTGGAAAAGAGCAGTGTGAAGCATAGAATAAGTCTGTTTATCATAGAGAGAAAAGTTTTTACCATACAAAAAAGCCCCTCAAATGTTGCTGCTGCAAATATAAGCAAATAATTTTGAAACTACAACTGTGCAGTGGTCATATTAATAAAAGTGAATAAAAAACATACCTATAAAGATGAAAAAGTGAGTGTGTTGACTCCTATGATGCAAAGCGTACCAATGCTCATGCGTGGATAGAAGAGGATTACGATAGTGAGGTAGGGTGGTAGTTTGCGTTACGCAGGTGTGAAAATAAAAAAGTTCAGAAGACGTGTGTCCTCTGAACTTTTTTTGTTATCATTATGAATGTTTAGAATGTAAGCGTTGCGCCGGCATGTGACTGAACCTCCGTAGGTACGTTGTCGGTAGGTATGGCGTTATATTGGTAAGGCACGCTCACCTTGCCATTGCTCTTCGGTGTTGATGGAGCGTGGTTAGTTTCAGCCCACGTCCATGCCTCTGCATCTTTCGTGTCAAAGAACTTCTTTATGCCGTCGGCAAAGTAGTTGCCCTCTATCAGAAACTCAGAGTTCTTGCGCGGGTTGATGCAGGCACTGGGGTTACCGAGACAGTCATAGTAGTTGCATAGCATGTGAATGCGTCCGGCTCTTACCATTGGCATACGTGCGTGGCATCCCTTTCCCCAGTGATTGTAGGCGTAGGTAACGTTGAGAAAACCCTTCGGCTCCTTGTCGCTGTAGCCCACGAGATTTGTGTTCTGGTGCATATAGGCGCGCTCGGTATAGGCAAAAGTACACCAGCTGACGGTGACGAAGTCAGAACTGTGTGTTATGTCAAGGTTACCGTCCATGCCGTCGCGGAAGTCGCAGTGGTCCACCCACACATGGCGGCTGCCACCTACGATGCTCAGCAAATCAGAGCCACCCACGTCTATTGAGCCGGGACCTTGGAAGGTGATGTTGCGAATGATGATGTTCTCGCAGTTCTTCAGAGACATCACGCCTGACTCACGGTATGTCTCCTTCTCGTCTCCTGTCATGTTGATGATGGTCTGCCGTGTGTTGTATTCTGCCTGCTCTGACACATACTTGCCGTTGGAGAGCCGTCCGCCGGTACGTCCGTTCGTGCTCATCTCTGGCACCCCCAGACGATTCAGCGTGTCAGTCAGTTCCGGTGTCACGTACCACTTTGTGCATAGACGTGCTCCGTTGACTCCGATGAGGGTCTTGTTGCTGAGGTCCTCCACGCGCATCAGTGAGCCGATGATGAAGTCGCCCTTTGAGCCGTCAAGCACCACGATGCTATTAGTCTCGAGAGCCTTTATTATGGCGGGACCCATATCGGCGGCGTCGGCCGTGAGTCTTACTGCTGCATTGGCGGTGATAGCGTCACTGTTCCATGCTCCGCCGCCCGTCACGTTGTATGTGGCGTTACAGTCGGTGCGTGATGAGCGTGTGCAGTAGCCGAAAGGCTGTCCTTGGTCAAAGGCAGAACTGTCTGCGGCGCATATTGATATGCAGCTGCCGAGCAGCAGTGCGCAGAGTGATGACGTTATCTTCTTCATATCCGTATTCTATTTAGTTTTGATGTTTATAGTCGTCTCAAGATCCTTATTGTCGTTATTGTCGTTCTTGTTCCTTACGGTGAGGCGTATCTCACCAGCCTTGCATGAGCTTTGTACCGTTACCACGAGTTTGCCATTGAACAGCCTCATACTGGGCTGCGTGAAAGGCTCTAACGAAGTGGCATCGCCGTTGCAGGCACACTTGAACGTTCCCTCGCCGCTGACTTCAAACGTCAGCTGGTCGTCGGCCAGCGGACATACGTTGCCGTCTTTGTCCACGGCTGTCACGGTGACGTAGCACAGGTCATTGCCATCGGCGTTGATGGTGCTGCGGTCAGGAGTAAGCATGAGCATCTCAGGCTCGCCGGCTGTGCGCAGAGTCTTGGTCATTGCAGCCTTGCCGTCCTTGTCGTATGCCACCACCTTCAGCTCTCCCGGCTCATATTTCACGTTCATCCAGCGCAGACGGTAGCGGTCAAGGTTTGGCACATACTTGCTCTTGCCCACGTTAGGATTCTTCTCCGTGCTCTTCTTTATCCTGCCTTGTGACTTGCCGTTGACAAACAGCTCAGCCTCGTCGTAGTCGCTGAACACCTGTACCGGCACCACCTCTCCCTTCATCTTCTTGCCCCAGTTCCAGTGAGGAGCGATGTGCAGGGTGTGCTCCTGCTTGTTCCATACAGAGCGATATAGGTAATATCTGTCTTTTGGCAGTCCGGCAAGGTCGCATATACCGAAGTAGCTTGAGCGGCTTGGCCAGTATTCATCGTATGGTGTTGGCTCGCCGAGGTAGTCTATGCCAGTCCATACAAACTGTCCGATGGTATATGGCAGGTCGTCCATATCCTCAAAGTCAAGCTCTGGCAGGTTGCTCCATGAGCACCACTCCGTCTCGTAGGCGGAGCACTGGCCGTCGCTGTACACGCCCTTGTCGGTAAGGGCGTAAGGCAGTTTATATACGCCTCTTGAACTTACGGTACTTGCCGTCTCGCTGCCGAGGATGAAGCCCTTGGTCGTCTCGCGGTATGCCTTGTCATATTTGTGGTCGCGATAGTTCAGACCTACCACATCCATCACCTCTGCGAAACCGCTTGCCAGTGCGTTATCCACGCGGTCCATGCCCTGTGTAACAGGACGTGTAGGGTCAAGCTCGTGGCAGATGTTCTGCAGTTTCTTAGCCCATTCCACGCCGGCATTCTTGTCCCACTGTTCAGGAATCTCGTTGCCTATGCTCCACATTATGACGGATGGATGGTTGCGATGGTTTAATACGAGGTTGGTAATATCTTTCTCAGCCCACTCCTTGAAGAAGCGTGCATAGCCGTTCTTGCACTTAGGATATATCCACATATCGAAACTCTCAGCCATCACCATCATACCGAGCGAGTCACACAGATCCATCTGCATTGTTGATGGCATATTGTGTGAGGTGCGTATAGCGTCGCATCCCATGTCCTTCATCAGCTTTATCTGCCTTATGAGGGCAGCTTTGTTCACTGCAGCACCGAGAGGTCCCAGGTCATGGTGCAGGCATACGCCCTTAATCTTTCTTGTCACTCCGTTGAGCTGGAAGCCCCCCTCGCGGCTCACGGTCACTGTGCGTACGCCGAGGTTTGTTATGGTCTCGTCTATCACCTTGTGGTTACGCATAAGGCGTGTCCTTACCTTATATAGATAAGGTGTCTCAGGTGTCCACAGGTTAGGCTTGCTCAGAGTCAGTTCGGTCTTTATCACACCATCCTCAGGCACGTCGAAGTGGCTGCCGGCCTCCATAAATCCCTTGTCGTTGAGTATCTCGATGACACATGCCAGGTCAGCCGCGTCGGCAGGCGACACACACAGCTTAGTCTCATAGTCAATGGCTGCTTGGTTCTCGTCACGTCCGTGATTGTCCACACCCTGCTTCAGTCCTACGGTCCTTATTGACGTAGCCCATGGGTCGATATGCGCCTTAGGAGTGATGACGAGTGATACCGGCCTGTAGAGTCCGGCACCGGGATACCATCTGCTGCTCTCCTCCTTGTTCTCCAGTTCCACCTCTATGGTGTTGTCGCCGTCCTTTATCAGTGGTGTTATGTCTAACCTGAAGGCATTGTAGCCATAAGCCCAGTAGCCGGCCTTCTGACCGTTTACAAATACTGTAGGCTCAGCCATTGCACCGTCAAACTGCAGTGTGAACACACCGTCCTTATTTGTAAACTGTGCACTGTTGACAGTACATTTGTAGTACCCCTTGCCTATCCATGGCAGGGCACCAGAGCGGCCCGACTTCTCAGTGGCCTTCTTCTCTCCGTTCTGCTCAATGCGTACGGTCTGCAGGTCCCATTTCTTGTCGAACGGTCCGTCAATGGCCCAGTCATGCGGAATGTTTACCTCTTTCCATTCAGCCTTGTCGCGTGAGAACTGCCAGCGTTTCAAGTCTAATACCTGTCGTTGCGCCATCACATCGCTTGTGAATACGGCGGCATTTATTAACAATGTTGTGAGAAATACAAAAAGTCTTTGTTGCATATAGTTGATAGATTAGTTTTCTTGTGAGTCTTCGTCAGTAAGTGATGCCATGTTCTCTGGTATCTGCTTAGTAGGTGTCACGCCAAAGCGTCTGAGCGTCTCCAGACGCTTGGACATATTGCCGCGTCCCTCGCGCAGCTGTCCCATGCCAGTGTCGTATGTGGCGCGGGCAGTGTTTAGCTGGTTGCCCAGTTTCACATACTGTTCCACAAACGTGCAGTACTTGTCATAGAGGTCAGAGGCAGCCTTCAGTATCTCGCGGTTGTTCTTCTCCTGTCGGGTGTTCTGCCATGTCAGGAATATCAGTTTCAGCACCACCATCAGGTTCGTCGGGTTGATAATCAACACACCTTTCTGGTACGCCTTGGTGCTCAGCTGCGGGTCGCGGTTCATAGCCAGTATGTAGCTGCCCTCGTTAGGCACGAACATCAGTACCATGGGTATGGCCTTGTCCACCTCCTTATCATACTTCATGTTTGACAGTTCCACCACATGCTGCCATATAGAGTCATGGTTAGCCTTTATTGCCGCGTTACGTTCCTCCTCAGTCTCGGCGCCCACATAGTCGGTGTATGCGGTGAGCGACACCTTAGAGTCAATGATGAGTTTCGAGCCGTCGCCGCTGCGCACTATCACGTCAGGTCTCACGTTGGCTCCCCCCTCAGTCTTCACGTTCTCCTGCACGAAGTACTCCTCGCCCTTGCGCAGTCCGCTGTCACGCAGTATGTTCTCCAGAACCTGCTCACCCCAGTCGCCCTGCACCTTGCCCCTGTTCTTCAGGGCCTCTGCCAGGTTGCGTGTAGTCTTGTCGCGTTCCTTGTCATGTTCAAACACCGCCTTGATGCTTGCCTCCAGCGCCGAGGTGTTCTTTGACTGCTCCAGCTTGTTGTCATCCACCAGTCGGTGCAGGTCCTCCAACTGTTTCTTCAGCGGGTCAACGATGCGGCTCATCTGCTCCGTGTTGGTCTGCTTCAGTGTGTCCATGCGCTCCTCGGCCTCGCGCTTCAGTGTTTCCATTCTCTCTGCCGCCTCGCGTTTCAGCGTCTCGGAGCGCTCGGTCATCTCGCGCTCAAACTGTGTGCGCATCTGCTCGCGAGCCAGCTCCAGTTCGGTCTTGAACCTCTCCTGTCTCTCCTCCTCGTCTTTCTCTGCCTGCTGGCGTTGTGCCTCAAGCAGCTTCTGTGTGCTTTGCAGGGCAGCCTTGAGAGAAGAGTTCTCCTCGCTCATCTTCTGCCTTGCCTCACGCTCAGCCTCACGCTCATCTCTCATCTCGCCAATGCGCAGCGCGGCCTCCTCCTTGGTGGTGGCAAGCAGTCTCTGGCTTTCCTCCTTCTGCTCGCTCATGCGCAGTGACATCTCCTCCTTCGCATCGTTGAGCCTGTTCTCAGCCTCGTCCTTGATAAGTTTTACGCTGTGTATAGCCTCCGCCTTCATGTTCTTGATGCGTATCTCCGCATATATACAATAGGCTATGGCCATTCCGAGTGATATGATAAGTATAGTGAGTTCCATCCGTATATGGGATAATTACGGTGCAAATATACAAAACATTTTGCAAATTCCAAAAACTTTTGTAATTTTGCGCAGTCAAAGACTTAAAAGTTACTATGAAAAAAAGAAAAAACATTATCGCTGCAGTCATACTGTTAATGTGCTGCGTTGCTGCTTCGCTAAAAGCGGAGGTGCGTTATGCCACCACCTCTGTTACTGATATCCCGTTTGACATGCCCCGTGTGGCTTTGCCTGACATCCCCGCCAACACCGTATGTATTACCGACTTCGGTGCCGTGGGCGACGGTGGTTCCTTGTGTACCGAGGCCTTTGCCAAGGCTATGCAGGCACTCGCTGCCAAGGGCGGCGGCCGCCTCGTGGTGCCGGCAGGTATATGGCTCACTGGTCCTATACAGTTTGAGAACTGCACCGAGCTTCACCTGGAGCGCGGAGCGTTGCTGCTCTTTACCTCAGACTTTGACGCTTATCCTAACGTCAGCACAGTGTATGAGGGCAACACCGCCAATAAGAAGATGGCACCGCTGTGGGCATACCGCAAGCATGACATAGCCATCACCGGCGACGGCGCCGTTGATGCGCAGGGAGAGCGCTGGCGTCCGTCAAAGCAGGGTAAGTTCACCGCCAATCAGTGGAAGGAACTGACCTCAGGTCAGGGCATAGCTCATAAGGGTGTGTGGTATCCTGACGCTAAGCAGGATGATGAGGCTGGCAAGGAGGGTAAGCCCGACTTCCGCAGGGTGTTGCAGCGCCCAGTGCTGCTTGAGTTTGCAGAGTGCCAGCGCGTGTTGTTGCAAGACGTTACGCTGAGCAACTCGCCGGCATGGAATACCCATCCGTTGAAGTGCGAGGACGTTACCATTGACCATGTCACTATACGCAACCCCTGGTATGCACAGAACGGCGACGGCCTTGACCTTGAGTCATGTAACCGCTGTATCATCAAGAACTCCACCTTTGACGTGGGTGATGACGCCATCTGCATAAAGAGTGGAAAGGACAAGGAGGGACGCGCCTGGAATATGCCTTGCCAGAATGTCATCATTGAGGGCTGCACCGTGCTCCACGGCCACGGCGGCTTCGTTATCGGCTCGGAGATGTCGAGCGGTGCACGTAATATATATGTATATAACTGTCTCTTCAACGGTACTGATACAGGTTTGAGAATGAAATCCACACGCGGCCGCGGCGGTGTGGTAGAGAAGATATATGTGGACAAGATAAACATGGTGAACATAGCCGGTGAGGCGTTCACGTTCAGCCTGTACTATGCCAACAAGCCGGTGGCAGGAATGCAAGACGGCGACACCTCGTCTGCCGATGCCGTACCACCTGTGACAGAGGAGACACCGTGCTTCCGTGACCTGCATATATCCAACATTATCTGTCAGGGTGCGCGCAGAGCGGTATATTTCAACGGCCTGCCCGAGATGCCGTTGTCTGACGTGGTGCTTGAGAACTCCCTCTTCGTATGCGACGAGGGTGCCGACATGCACTATGCCAAGAACATCACGTTCAAGAACGTGAAGATACAGCAGAAGCGCGGTGAGCGCATCACAATGGCTGACGTGAAGAACTTTAAGGAGAAATAGTTGTTATGGCATCAATGAAATCATTGGCTAAGGATACCGCCATTTACGGCCTTAGCAGCATAGTGGGCAGATTTCTTAACTATCTGCTCGTTCCTCTCTACACACACGTAATATCAGTGGCGAGTGGCGGCTATGGCATCGTCACCAACCTGTATGCATACGTGGCACTGATACTGGTGCTGCTCACCTTCGGAATGGAGACCACCTTCTTCCGTTTCGCCAATAAGGAAGACGAGAACCCACATTGCGTATTCTCTACCTCGATGGCGGTCATTGCGGCGCTGACGGCGGTGTTCCTTGCCATAGTGTTCCTTGGCATCGACCCGATATCCAATGTGTTACACTATACCGACCATAAGATATACATACTGATGATGGCTTGCGTAGTGTCGCTCGATGCCATACAGGCCATACCATTCTCTTATCTCAGATACAAGAAGCGCCCTATAAAGTTTGCTGCGTTGAAGATGCTGTTCATAGTAATGAATATAGGTCTCAACCTGCTGTACTTCGTATGGCTGGGCAAGACAGACGTGTTCTATATCTTTGCGCTTAACCTCGTGTGCACAGGCTTTATCACCTTCTTCTTCATACCAGAGTTTGCGCATGAGCATGTAGCGGCACGTGCATACTGCAAGGAGCGTGGCATAGAGTTTAAGATAGTAGATTTCGCATTGCTGCGCCGTATGCTCAGCTATTCATGGCCGATACTCGTGTTGGGCGTGGCAGGCATACTCAACCAGACTGTGGACAAGATGATATTCCCATTGGTATATCCAGACCATGCAGAGGGTACGGTACAACTCGGTATATACGGTGCCTGCGTCAAGATAGCCATGATTATGGCAATGATAACACAGGCGTTCCGCTATGCCTATGAGCCGATAGTCTTTGCAAAGTCGAAGGACAGTGACAAGCGTGAGTATTATGCCCAGGCAATGAAATACTTCGTTATCTTCACTCTCTTTGCCTTCCTTTGCGTGGTAGGCTACATGCCTTTGCTTGAACGTATAATCCCGGCAGAGTACAGAGTGGGACTTAACGTGGTGCCTATCGTGATGGCTGCCGAGATAATGATGGGCATATATTTCAACCTGTCCTTCTGGTATAAGCTGATAGACAAGACTATCTGGGGCGCATGGTTCTCGCTGGCAGGTTGTGCGGCACTCATTGCCGTGAACGTCATCTTCATACCTGAGTACAGCTACATGGCTTGTGCGTGGGGTGGCGTGGCAGGCTATGGCACGGCAATGCTGCTGAGCTATTTCGTAGGTCAGAAGAAATATCCTATCAATTATGATATAAAGGGTATGTTTACTTACGTTGTCATCACCGTGGCGTTCTATTATGTCATGGATGCCATGAACGGTAAGATGAACGATATACTATACATGCTTACCAATACGGTGCTCATACTGGCATACCTCGTCATGGTGGTGATGAAGGACATGCCACTGAGCTCGCTGCCCGTGATAGGAAAGAAATTCAGGAAGTGATACTAGATGGCGAAGACCCCATCCCGACCCTCCCAAAGGGAGGGGGCACTGACGAATACGCTGACGAATACGAAGACGGAAACAGGATTGAAAATGAAGACGGAAGCTACAACATTATGGTAGCTTCCGTCTTCATTTTCGTCTCCATTAACTCCCCCTCCCTTTGGGAGGGTCGGGGTGGGGTCTTACATTCTCCTCTTTATCACTATGTCATCCCCGTTGGTGATGTTGTCAAGACACTCGGGGTGCTCCTTCACGAACGACTCTATGTGGCGCACGCGCTTGCTTTCGAATATCTCGTCAACGGCTATGAGGATGCCCGTCTCCTCCACGTCGCCGAAACCGTAGTTGATGGCGGTGCCGAAGAGCTTCATCGTGGGCGAGAGGTTCATGTATGCGTTTACCAGCGGTGGTATGTTAAAGCCAAGGGCGCGTATGCCGCCGTTGAGTATGCGGTAGTCCTCCTTGAAGTCGCGGCCGCAGAACACTTGCTCCAGCTCCTCCTCGGGAGTGTCAAGCTTCAGCGGGTTCTTTGGATAAACCAGTCCCTCCTTGTCGTCAAAGTATTTCTTGAGGAAATAGAGTATCATGTCGCGGCCGAAGCGTATGTAGCTGGGATACATGGTCATCTTGCCGAAGTAGTACCTCATCTTGGGATTGATGACCATCAGCGCGCCCAGTCCGTCCCACAGATTGTCGAGTGCGAAGAGGCTTTTCGCACCTCTCTTGGAACTCTGGTACTCTGGCGTGACGAAAGAGCGGCCCAGCTCAATGGTGTAAGGGGCATACTCCTTTATGAACTTCTCAGAGAAGCGGAACATATGGCTGGTGGCAAGCTTGGGCTGTCCCTCCTCGTCATAGTCCCACTCGTCACCCATTATATAGCGGTAGCCGCCTATGATTTCCTTTGCCTCGGGATTCCACACTATGAGTTGCTTGTAGCAGTTCTCACAGGTGTCAAACTCATCAATGTCAAGCTCCTTGCCTGAGCCTCCTCCAGCAGAACGGAAAGATATCTCACGCAGACGACCTATTTCTCTCATGAGGTTAGGAGAGTCGTGAGCCGTGAAGATATAAATCTCGTTATTGCTTTTGTTAGTCATTCTCAACTTCTTCTCTGGCGTCAGTTCTTCCAGCAGAAGTTCGAGAGGTACAGGCTGTATTATTTCTGGTTTCATCAGAAAATGGATTTATAGTGTTAGCTTAATATTCTTTGTTGTGCGTTGTTACAGTTGGTAAACTTTCTCCTTTACCCACTGTGCCCATTCTATTGGCTTGCGTGTCTTGTCAAAGGTCTCCCAGGCTATGGGCTTGCCTATGGTTACTTCAAAGGTCTTGCCTCTGTTCTTGAACATCTCGTCGGCGAGAAAGAGCATTGCCACGTTGAACTTCAGTCTCAGAGCCTTGCATATATTGGCTATGCGGTAGAAGCGCTCTGAGTTCTGACCGTTAAAGTGTATAGGCACCACGTCGCGGTGTGTCTGTACGCTCTTGGTGATGAACGTCTTGGTCCATGGCAGGTCGCGTATCACTCCGTTCTGCTTGCGTGAGCATATTCCTGCTGGGAACATCACCATGTGGTGGTCTGACGCAAAGCCGGCCTCCACCATGGCAGGGAAGTCGCGGCTCTGCTTGCCAGTCTTGTTGATGGGGATGCAGAGCGGAGCCAGTCCCGGCAGGTTCATGAGCAGGTCATTGACAAGATAGCGGAAGTTGTCGTTATATCGCTCGCCGATGATGGAGCCTATGGCAATGCCGTCTATGCCACCCAACGGATGGTTGGAGACAAAGGTGTAACGCTTGCCGTCGCTGTCGTCGGGCAGGTTCTCTATGCCGTTCACCACTATCTTGTTACCAAGAAACTCAATGCCGGCCTTCAGCCACGGTGTGCCCTGCAGGTCTTTATTGTCCCACAGGAACCCGTTTATCTCGTCCTGGTGTACTATGTCCTTCAGCCAGTTTACTACGAAACGGGGCACACGTCCAGCCTTGCTGCCCATCTTTGAGCGCAATATCTCGTCAATGTCTATTGTCTTCTCTGTTACCTCCATTCTGTCAGTGTCTCAAGGTGGGTTCTGTTAATTCGCTTCGTTATATTTCCGAATTAATATAACCCACCTCCATTCTGTTACGAATATATGAGAATTACAAAGTTAATAAAAATTTCCTAAAATGCGTTTGTTTCTTTTGTATAAGTTGGATGTTTTATCATTTTTTTACAAATCGAGGTCGTGTCCCTGAAAAATGGCAAATGACAAAAATGTCCTATTTTGGGCTTCATTTCCTTGCGATATTAGTCACCAACTTTGGTTACGGTCTGAAATATCGCTTTAATTTTGCAGCGT
>DFLE01000031.1:52394-56646 GCA_002373375.1 Prevotellaceae bacterium UBA3627 | reverse complement strand
ATGTTCAAGGCTTGTCTGTTCCTCGGAGCAGGTTGTATCATACATGCCGTACACTCTAACGAGATGTCAACAATGGGTGGTCTGCGTAAGTACATGCCAATAACCCATGCTACATTCCTTATCTCTTGTCTTGCCATCGCAGGTATCCCATTCTTCTCTGGATTCAGTTCAAAGGATGAGATAATATCAGCATGCTTCGCATACTCTCCTATCTGCGGATGGTGGATGACAGCCGTAGCAGCTATGACAGCATTCTATATGTTCCGTCTGTACTATGGTATATTCTGGGGTACAGAGAACAAGGAACTTCATGCTCACCACACTCCACACGAGGCACCATGGACAATGACATTCCCACTCATATTCCTCAGCATCGTAACCGTTGGCGTTGGTATCTTCACCACGCTCGGAGGATTCCTTGGATGGGACTGGGCATCATTCGGTTCACTCATAACAGCAAGCGGCACAGCTTACACCATTCATTTCGATCCTGTAATCGCTGTCACTTCAACTGTAATCGCAGTCTGCTCTATCGCTCTTGCCACTTATATCTATAAGGGTGAGACACAACCTATAGCAGACAAGATGTACTCTCTTGCACCACGTCTCCATCATTGGGCTTACAAGCGCTTCTATATGGACGAGGTATACCAGTTCGTAACACACAAGATACTGTTCCGTTTCGTTTCCACTCCTGTGGCATGGATTGATGAGCACATAATCAATGGCTTCATCGACTTCACCGCATGGGGCGCAAATGCCGGAGGCGAGAGCATACGTACCACACAGGACGGCGATGTACGCAACTACGCTACATGGTTCATCTGCGGTGCAGTAGCTCTGACATTATTCTTGATATGTCTATAAATTATTAATTGATTTTTAATTATTAATTTTCTCACAAGATGAGTATATTAACATTATTCGTAATAATACCTGTACTGATGTTGGCAGGCCTATGGGCTGCACGTAACGTCAATCAGGTGCGTGGCGTGATGGTGGCAGGCGCATCCTGTCTCGTAGCACTCAGCGTGTGGCTCACAATAGACTTTATCGGTCAGCGTGCAGCAGGCAACACAGCTGAAATGCTATACACATATTCACATGTTTGGTTTGCGCCTCTTAACATAGCATACGCTGTAGGTGTTGACGGCATCAGTGTTGTGATGCTGCTGCTCTCAAGCATAATAGTATTTACCGGCACATTCGCTTCATGGAAACTGCAGCCACTCACAAAGGAGTTCTTTATGTGGTTCACCTTGTTGTCAACAGGTGTGTATGGCTTCTTCATTTCTATTGACATGTTCACCATGTTCATGTTCTATGAGGTTGCACTGATTCCTATGTATCTCCTTATCGGTTACTGGGGCTCAGGCAAGAAGGAGTACGCAGCAATGAAACTTACTTTGATGCTTATGGGTGGTTCTGCCCTAATCATCATCGGATTGGTTGGCATATACTTCTTCAGCGGTGCCAACACCATGAACATACTTGACATTGCACACCAGACAAATGGTGCGAGAATAATACCTGTAGCGATACAGAAGGCTCTGTTCCCATTCGTATTCATTGGATTTGGTGTGCTTGGCGCACTGTTCCCTTTCCATACATGGTCACCAATCGGTCACGGCTGCGCACCTACATCTGTATCTATGCTTCACGCAGGAGTGCTGATGAAACTTGGTGGCTACGGCTGCTTCCGCATAGCAATGTTCCTGCTTCCTGATGCCGCAAACGAGCTTGCTTGGATTTTCCTTATCCTTACAACCTGCTCTGTGGTATATGGTGCATTCTCAGCATGTGTGCAGACCGACCTGAAGTTTATCAACGCATACTCTTCTGTGTCACACTGCGGACTCGTACTCTTCGCCTTGCTGATGATGACAAAGGTATCATGCACTGGTGCTATTCTGCAGATGCTCTCTCACGGATTGATGACAGCACTCTTCTTCGCACTCATCGGTATGATATACGGCAGAACCCACACACGTGACATCCGTGAACTCGGAGGACTCATGAAGATTATGCCTTTCCTCTCTGTAGGATACGTCATAGCAGGTCTTGCAAACCTCGGTCTGCCAGGTTTCTCTGGATTCATTGCAGAAATGACCATCTTTGTAGGTTCATTTGAGAATGCAGACACATTCCATCGTTGCTGCACAATCATTGCATGTACATCTATCGTTGTGACTGCGGTTTACATACTCCGTACCGTTGGCTTCATTCTCTATGGCAAGGTTACCAATCCACACTATGAGGAGTTGACTGACGCTACATGGGACGAGAAGTTCGCTGTATGTTGCCTCATAGCCTGTGTAGCAGGACTCGGCTCTTTCCCAATATGGGCAAGTCACGTGATAGAGAACGGTGTTGCTCCAATATTACAGAACCTCGCCGCACTCTAATTGGAAGCAAGTAGAAAGGATGAAGGAATAAGTTTTCACAAGAAATAAACTTTAGTCCATAGTCCATAATCCATAATCCATAAAAAAATGAATTACAGTCAATTTCTATATATGATACCAGAAGCCATGCTCATGGCTATATTGGTAATTGTATTCATAGCAGATTTCTGCTCAAGCAAGCAGACAGAGCGCAAGTGGTTCAATCCCTTCGTTTGTATTTTGTTACTGATACAACTCATTCTCAGTTTCACACCATTTGGCGGTGCTGATGGAGCTACATTGTTTGGAGGAATGTATCATGCGACACCTGCGGCAAACATGATGAAGTCAATCCTTACATTTGGTACACTCATCGTTGTTATGCAGGCACGTAACTGGCTTACCAATACAGATGCAAAACTGACAGAGGGTGAGTTCTACATGCTTACCATCTCTACCCTGCTTGGTATGTTTATGATGATGTCTGCAGGTGACTTCCTTATGTTCTTCCTCGGTCTTGAGATGGCATCCGTACCTATGGGGTGTATGGTGGCACTCGATAAATGGAGAAACAACTCTGCAGAGGCAGCCGCAAAGTTTATCCTTACGGCCACATTCTCTTCAGGTGTAATGCTTTACGGTATATCATTCCTCTATGGTGCAACCGGTACGCTTTACTTCAAGGACTTCGCTAAATTACTTGACGCAACCCCTATGATTCTCATGGGAATGGTATTCTTCATCGCAGGTCTTGGTTTCAAGATTTCACTCGTACCATTCCATTTCTGGACCGCTGACACCTATCAAGGAGCCCCAACTACAGTGACGGGCTACCTCAGCGTTATATCAAAGGGCGCTGCAGCCTTCACCCTGGTTGCTATTCTTTACAAGGTATTCATCGCTATAATGCCTTATTGGACCATCTCGATGATGATTCTTGTAGTTTTGTCTATCACCATAGCAAACCTTATGGCAATACGTCAGACAGAACTGAAACGCTTCATGGCTTTCTCTTCTATCTCTCAGGCCGGATACATAATGCTTGTGGCTATAGGCGGAAACTATGTGATGAGCATCACCGCTTTGATGTACTATGTACTAATCTACATTGTTGCTAATATGGCAGTGTTCACTATCATTGCATC
The DNA here is from genome assembly GCA_002373375.1 of Prevotellaceae bacterium UBA3627. GTDB lineage: Bacteria > Bacteroidota > Bacteroidia > Bacteroidales > Bacteroidaceae > Prevotella. The sequence continues at coordinate 53,117 of DFLE01000031.1, read as the reverse complement.
AGTAGAGAACGCAAATGACGGTCGCACAGACATGGCTGCATACAACGGAATGTACAAGAACAATCCTAAGATGGCATTCCTCATGACACTTGCCCTCTTCTCTTTAGGTGGCATACCTCCATTTGCCGGTATGTTCTCTAAGTTCTTTGTGTTCCTTGCAGCTGTAGATGGTCGTCCTACATTCTGGCCATACTGCATAGTATTCATAGCATTGGTAAACACAGTGATATCACTTTACTATTACCTGCTGATTGTCAAGGCAATGTATATCAACAACGATGGAGAGGCTCTGCCTACATTCAAGATGGACGGCAACACCAAGTTGACCCTTGTTATCTGCACCGCAGGTGTAATGCTCTTTGGCGTAGTAAGTTGCATCTACGAGGCTCTGCACTCAGCTGCAGCAGCATAAATCGAGATTCTATAGAATTTTACATACGGAAAAGAGGTAAAGATTAAAGTCTTTACCTCTTTTCATGTTGTCTGAAATATTCAAGACATAGGATTATCATATATATGTGATTATATATGAATTTATCCTTTCCCAACTTCTCCATATAGAATCTTCGGACTTCTCCATATAGCATCTTGTTGATTTCTCATTTAATTCTCATCACCCACCTTGACAATGTAAAAAACAAAAGCGTATATCAAAAATTTTGACATACGCTTTATTTAGAATGTGACCCCGCTGGGATTCAAACCCAGGACCTTCAGAACCGG
>DFLE01000031.1:27575-52352 GCA_002373375.1 Prevotellaceae bacterium UBA3627 | reverse complement strand
GACCTTCAGAACCGGAATCTGACGCTCTATTCAGCTAAGCTACGGAGCCAAGTCTCCAACACCTCATTACTTTACAAAGTTATAAAAAAAACACGTAATTAACAACTATTTAGTCAAAAAATGTATATTTCTAATAGCATTTATACTTTATATCATTTTTTTTTTTTAACTTTGTAGAGTATTACAGGATAGAGTAGGAATATTAATTCAACGCTATGATATGAACAAGAAAGTTAGTAAAATAATAGCATTGGCCAATCAGAAAGGAGGCGTGGGCAAGACAACCACGACAATAAACCTTGCTGCTTCACTTGCTACGCTTGAGAAATCCGTACTTGTAATTGATGCTGACCCACAGGCAAACGCATCAAGTGGATTGGGAGTGAACCTACAAGAGGTTGAATGCTCTATCTACGAATGTATTATAGATCACGCTGACGTAAGAGATGCTATATATACGACAGACATTAATGGCTTAGACATAATTCCAAGCCATATCAACCTTGTCGGCGCAGAGATAGAGATGCTCACAGTACCCAACAGAGAGAAAGTATTGAAGGACATTCTTGAGCCTATACGTCAAGACTATGACTATATTCTCATCGACTGTTCACCATCTCTCGGACTGATAACAGTAAATGCCCTGACGGCAGCAGACTCTGTTATCATACCTGTTCAGTGTGAGTACTTCGCTCTTGAAGGCATTGGCAAACTTCTTAACACCATCAAAATCATAAAGAGCAAACTCAATCCTCAACTTGAGATTGAGGGGTTCCTTTTGACCATGTATGACAACCGTCTGAAACTGGCCAACCAGATATATGACGAGGTTAAGAGACATTTCCAGGAACTGGTATTCAAGACCGTTATTCAGCGTAATGTAAAACTATCTGAGAGTCCAAGTCATGGACTTCCTGTGATATTATATGACGCCGATGCAGCAGGCACAAAGAATCACCTTTCACTGGCAAAAGAAATAGTAAGCAGAGAGAAGTAAATACCACTGATGACTAAAGATCAGTTGACAGAACAGTTTATATGGCAGTAAAAAAGAAATTCAACGCTTTGGGCAGAGGACTTGATGCCCTTATATCTACAGAGGATATCCATCCTCAAGGGTCTTCAACTATCAATGAGATAGCTATTGACTTTATTGAGCCCAATCCTAACCAACCTCGTCGAGAGTTTGACGAGCAGGCACTTCAGGAATTGGCTGCCAGCATAAAGGAATTGGGTATCATACAGCCAATAACGCTACGCCAGGTAGAGGACAACCGATTCCAAATAATAGCAGGTGAGCGTCGTTGGCGCGCATCACAACTTGCGGGACTGAAAGCCATTCCTGCATACATCCGCACCATCAATGACGAGGCAGTGATGGAATTGGCGTTAGTTGAGAACATTCAACGTGAAGACCTCAACGCCATAGAGATAGCCTTGGCATACAAGCAATTACTTGACACAGAAGGAATGACACAGGAGAAAGTGTCAGAACGAGTTGGTAAAAGCCGCGCAGCCATAGCTAATTATCTCCGTTTACTGCGTCTGCCAGCACAGATACAGTTGTCTTTACAGAAGAAGGAAATAGACATGGGACATGCACGTGCTCTTCTTTCGTTAGACTCACCTTCCATGCAAGTCAAGCTTTACAAGGAGATTATGAAGCATAATTACTCCGTAAGAAAAGTTGAGGAGATGGTAAAGGGTCTTAACAATGGAGAGGATGTACAGACTGTCAAGAAGAAAATAAAAGCCGTTGCTACCCTGCCCGACCACTACGAGGCTCTGAAAAAGCGCATCGGTTCACTGACAGGCACAAAGGTGCAAATGGCATGCTCTACAAACGGCAAAGGTAAGATTACAATACCTTTCGCCTCTGAGGAAGAATTAGGACGTATCATAGAGTTGTTTGACAAGGTACAGTGACACCTTATATATATATAATAACTCTAATTACTACTCTGCTATGTCTGCAACCACAGTTTGTAGCAGCTGAAACAGCTGACAGCATTGTGACGATGACAGGCGAAGATTCCTTGAGTCTTGCCAAGATGCAGAAGAAAACCGCAAAACGCATGAAAAGAGATTGGGCTAATTGGAAACCCGACCCCAAACGTGCCATGTGGTTAGCAATAGTAATACCAGGAGCCGGACAGATATACAACAGGAAGTATTGGAAACTTCCCATCGTATATGGAGGATTCATCGGATGTGCCTATGCCATGCGTTGGAATAACCAGATGTATTTGGATTATTCTCAGGCATATCTCGACATTTCGGACAACGATCCTAATACCAAAAGCTATACGCAATTTCTGCATTTAGGGACACAAATAACATCTGCCAACGAAGAGAGGTATAAGAGCATATTCAAATCAAGGAAAGACAAGTACCGCCGCTGGCGCGACCTCAGTTTCTTCTGTATGCTCGGAGTTTATGCCTTGTCTATTGTTGACGCATACGTTGACGCTTCTTTGTCATCGTTTGACATATCTGACGACCTCAGCCTTCACGTTGAGCCGGCAGTAATAAACAATAAAGACAGCAGGGCATCTGCCATAGGCGTGCAAGGAGCACTGCGGTTTTAATTCAAATGTGTAAATTATAACTTTCAAATGATAAATAAGAACATTAAAAACTACATCATAGCATTAGCCTTATTGTTTGGCTTATCACCATACGTAACAAACCTCTATGCCAGCATCATCGCATCGTCACCAATTTCAATAACAGCCCCCAATACTGACGAGGAGGACGAAGATGATGAAGAAGAGGAAGAGGAAGAGGAGGATGAGGAAGATGGAGAAGATGGAGAAGACGAAGAAGAGGAGGATGAGGAAGACGAAGATGACGCATTAGAGGAGAACGACTCTATTTACAACAATAACGATGAGATTATAGTAACCGACAAGGACGGTCACGAAGACATCATAGAAGTACCAGGTGGTATGTCTGTTGATTTTGACGAGGTAATCCAAGAATATAACGCTCAGCAATATCTGCAGATTGATACCACATGCCGTATGTCTGATGAAAACCCGGAATACGCACAAGAGGTTTACGTAGACCGTCTCAAACGCATGCCAACGGCTATCGAAATGCCATGGAACGATGTCGTACAGAAGTTCATAGACCGTTACAGCGGCCGACTTCGTCGTTCTGTCAGCTATATGCTCGGCGCTTCTAATTTCTATATGCCAATCTTTGAGCAGGCGCTTGAAGTGTATGGTTTACCACTCGAGCTAAAATATCTTCCTGTCATAGAGTCTGCCTTGAATCCAAACGCAGTCAGTCCTGTCGGAGCAGGTGGATTGTGGCAATTCATGAATGCCACCGGCAAACGATATGGCCTGAAAATCAACTCAATGATTGACGAGCGTCGCGACGCTGTGAAATCCTCATACGCTGCAGCACATTACCTCAGCGATCTTTACAACATCTTTGGTGACTGGAGCCTTGTTATTGCCGCATATAACTGTGGACCTGGCAACATCAACAAAGCAATACAACGCAGTGGAGGCAAACGTGACTATTGGGAGATTTACCCATATCTTCCAAGTGAGACACGTGGATATGTACCGGCTTTCATTGCAGCCAACTATATTATGAATTATTATTGTGAGCATAACATATGCCCTATGCTCACGAAACTGCCAGTACAGACCGACACTATCATGCTCTACAAAAACCTGCATTTTGAGCAGGTGTCACAGGTGCTTGGCATAGACATCAAGGAACTGCGCGCACTTAATCCACAATACCGTCGCGACGTAGTGACCGGCTACAGCGAACCCACCGACTTACGTCTTCCTGTAGAATACATATCGAAATACATAGAGATGGAAGATTCCATCTTTGCCTATGATGTATCAGACCTTATGAAACGTGATCTCGTGGATGTCAATGACGCACCGGGATACACGGCACGCAAACCTGTTACATATAAGCGTAAATATACACGTAGCACAAAGCGACTGACAAAGAGCAAGAAACGTCGCACGAAAGTTCGTGCAGCGAAACGTAGTAAGAAATCTAAGGTTCGCTCTACAAAACGTCGCTCCACCAAGAAAGCTACCAAGAGAAAAAGCACAAGAAAGAGAAGGAGGTAATTAAACTCCCCAACCCAAAATCATTACTATGACTAACCAACAAAACATTGAGGAAGCGTTCAATAATCTGCTTGAGGGATATCTCAACTCAAACCATCGCAAGAAAATTGACGTTATTCAGAAAGCGTATAACTTTGCGCTTCACGCACATCAGGATGAGATAAGGCCATCGGGCGAACCTTATATGGCGCACCCTATAGCTGTGGCAACCATTGCCTCACAGGAAATGGGTTTGGGCAGTACATCCATTTGCGCTGCTCTATTACATGATGTGCTTGAAAACACAGACTATACCATTGATGACATCCGCAACATATTTGGCGAGAAGATTGCCATGATCGTTGACGGACTGACAAAGATAGCTGGCGGCATATTCGGAGACAAGGCTCAGACGCAAGCTGAGAACTTCAAGAAATTACTGTTGACAATGAGTGAGGATATAAGGGTTATCCTCATCAAAATCTGCGACCGTCTTGACAATATGCGCCATCTTGACAAGCAGCCTGAAGCAAAACGCTACAAGATAGCCGGCGAGACGCTATATATATATGCCCCGTTGGCAAACCGCCTTGGTCTGAACAGTATCAAAACTGAACTGGAAGACTTGTCCTTCAAATATGAGCATCCAGAAGAATATACAGCCATAGAAAAGAAACTTGCTCACACGCGTGAGCAACGTGAAACCCTTTTTGATGACTTTACAACTCCGATTCGCAATGTTCTTGACGAAATGGGAGTGGACTATGACATTAAGGCGCGCGTAAAAAGTCCTTTCTCTATTTGGAACAAGATGCAGAAGAAACATGTGTCATTTGATGAAATATATGACATACTGGCCGTACGCATCGTATTCCGCCCTAAAAAAGAAGAGGAAGAAGTAAATGAGTGCTTCAACATCTATGTAGCCTTATGTAAACTCTACAAATCACATCCTGACCGCCTACGCGACTGGCTCTCCCACCCTAAAGCCAACGGATACCAAGCGCTGCACGTCACACTGATGAGTAACCGTGGACAGTGGATTGAGGTACAGATACGCTCTGAGAAGATGGATGAAATTGCAGAGCAAGGATTTGCCGCACACTGGAAATACAAGACAGGAACAGACACTGAGAAAGTTGCGGAGGATGAGCTTAACGGTTGGCTGCAAACCATCAAGGAAATTCTTGATGACCCGCAGCCTGACGCTATGGATTTCCTCGATGCTATCAAATTAAATCTTTTTGCATCAGAGATATTCGTATTCTCACCTAAGGGAGATATCATAACTATGCCAGCCGGCTGCACAGCCCTTGATTTTGCTTTCCAGATACATACCTTCCTCGGCACCCACTGCATAGGAGCCAAAGTGAACCACAAGCTTGTACCGTTGTCTCATAAGCTGAAAGGCGGCGACCAAGTGGAGATAATAACATCAAGTTCACAACATGTGCACCATGAGTGGGTAAACTTTGTAACAACAGCTAAAGCGAAGAACAAAATACAAGCTCTGCTGAGAAAACGCGACCGTGATGATGCAAAACTTGGTGAAAACACTCTGCGCACATGGCTTGAGCACAAAGACCTCACTCTGACAACATCCATCCTTGACAAACTAACCGCCTACCATCAAAGCAAGACACACACACGCCTACTGCTTGATATCGCACACGGTGAGTTGGCGCTGAACGACACACTACTCAACGCCGTACTCTACGGCAAGGAAACTAAAGAAACTGCTACAAACAAGCATAAAGGCTGGCGCAGATTCATTCCATTTGTCAAGGAGAAGGGACTGAAAGCCAAAGACAAGGCTCTCATCATTGTAGGCAAAGACTTTGACAAGAGCAAGACCATCACCATTAACGAAGACAACATAGATGGATACATTCTCCCTTCATGCTGCCGTCCTATTCCTGGTGACAACATCTTAGCATACGTTAACAAGCACAACCAGATAGAGATACACCAACGTTCTTGCTCAGAGGCACAACGTTTACAGTCATCCTTCGGCACCAACATTGTCCCTGCCAAATGGGATATGGCAGGCTCACTGACCTTCAAAGCCTCCATTGAAATGCGTGGTATAGACCGTAAGGGTATGACAAAAGATGTATCCACCGTCATTTATGATGCCTTTGATGTCAATATTAAGAGTTTTGTGATGACTACTGATGACGGAATATTCAATTGCCGCATAGAACTTCTTGTCACTGACAATGTCATAACAGAGCGTATAATAAAGAAACTATATGCCATCAATGGTATGCAGAGCGTACATCGAATGTAATATAAAAATTTGCACAACAAAAAACAAACGTGAAAAAAGGACTCCTACTCATTATTGCCACACTTCTGACATTTATTTCAATAAAGGCACAAGACAACACGCCAAACGCAAGACAAGCGCGCCATATTATGGACACCGCATACGATAAGGTATTTGGCAAGGAAGGCTCGTCATTTTCCTACAACGTCAACATAGTAGGCATATACAAGACCCGCGGCAACATCACCATAAAGGAGAAAAAGCAGCGTTTCACGGATGACCGTGTTGACAGTTGGAATGACGGGAAAACGGTTTATATGGCATACCGTAAGAAAAAGACAGTAGAAATACACGACCCTAAATCCAGCAGAAAAGACAAACACAGTGGGAAATTCAAGTTCTCACTTGACGACTTCACCTACAGCGTGACCCGACAATCTGACGGACTGATGCTTACGCTCAAACAGAAGAAAGGAGCCAAGGGAACAATAAAGGAGGTGAAGGCACTGGTGGCATACAAGACATACGCTCCAATCAGACTACGCATAAAGGTATCCTTTTTTTGGACCACCATCAAAATCACAAACTTCAAAGCCGGCAACATCAACGACAAAACATTTGTCTTTCCACGTGAAAGATACAAGGATTGGAAGTTTGTAGATAAACGTTAGAAACGATTTATCCGTGACATCTGTCAATATTGATAGAAGCTCCACACCTTACCATCCTTGCTTAATACAAGACGCTCGCTATTGAGTGTCTCTATACGCATTCGAATATCATTGAACGGTTTGAAGCCAAACTGTTCTTCTACAATTATGGTGTCATTAAATCTACCATACAGCGAATAACACTGTATGTAAATACTATCACCCTCCCTGCTATAATTTCCCCACACTTCATCATTGCCATACACGGTGACATTCACTATATGGCCAGAGAACTTGAGATAATGAGTATCTGAGCCGTCCATACGCCACATACCCAACAAGTCACCTGCCTCATGTCCCTCATGACATGACACAAATGAACAGATGAGGACGAATGCGGATAAAACTGTCTTAAAATATTTTGCCATGATATGATATTTTCAAGTTACAAGTGGAACAGTTACCATATATGTTACCACTGCTTAGTGCATACGCTGCACTCACATTTAACGCACCTAAAGCATAGCTGCCAAGAAGCATGACATCAAAAGAATGTTTCTTCCTTACTGCCGGAGCACTATATGTACCCCACCCCTCACTATAAGAACCTTTAAGCATATATGACAGCTTGTCTGTCAATTCGCCCTTCACTCCAAGATGCCATGCCTTCACACGATTATTAAGGTAAATTGAACCTCCACCTTCATTGTATATAGGAGATGTAATCAATGCTATTCCCGGTGTCATGGAATAATATGAGTAACTGTCATAAAATGAGTTGTTATAATAGTTATCATTTCCCACCACAAGGTCTGTTATCTGACTGCGTATAGGTTCTGGGTAGTCACCACCATCCCAATGAAGCGGTCCCGACTGACACGTACTTTGGAAATACTCTACCACAGCAGCCCTGACATACTGCCTACCCGGTTTAGAGCAAGTATATTCCAATCCCCATAGTCCATCATAGCCGTTACCCTTACGTATGCCAGAACCATCCTCGAAAGGATTGTCCAGATAAGCCTGCAAACGGTGGTGGGAAGTGATATTCACGCCAACCTGATAAGTCATCACCCCCACATGATTTCCATATACCCAGTCTTCGAGGGCGCTATGCTCAAAGTATGAATTGTCACCTAAAGGCAGTATGACATTCAGGAATGCCTTAAGATTAGCTGGTTTAGTAATCCCTGTTTTCTCGTCTCCTACAAAAGTATATCGTGTGCCTCCAAACTGCGCCACGTGTTCTATACCTACCATTGCGAAAAACCTTTTCGTTGGATTACTGCGTATATACAGGTGCGATTGATGATAATAAGCACCAGTGGTGTATGTATTTCCTCCCGAACGTATCATCATATCCTGGCGATGGTCACTATCCAGGAATTTACCGTATCCCCCTTCTGCATTTACCTGTACCCATTGTTTTGTAAATGGCACATACTGGAAACCTCTCGTTCCTATACGTGCCTGCGGCACTGGTTTTGCATTTGTTCCTTTTACAAAAGACCCAACGGACAAGCTGTCATTTCGCACCACCTGGCCACTCTCATGACTGCCAGCCTCAACAAACAGATACTTTCCATCCAGACGTGCATAACACTGCTGCAAGAAAAGACTGTGATCTGCATGCACCGAAGCTATGGCATCAACAGTACCTGACAGAGTAAAACGTTCACTAAGCTTGTGAGAGACATTTACCGCCCCCCTTACATAAGCTGTATTGGCACGTGTAGCCAACACGTGATGCCTATTCGTTACCAGTTGGTACGCAGTGTAACTTCCTGAACCTACCGCCGTCTCAGCGGTAAGGTCATAAGTTACACTGGTTTTATTTGTCTCGTCTGTTCTTTCTCCAAAGATATTACCACTACTGAATGCGACGGCTACAAAAAACGCCATCATACGAAACTTGGAGAACGACATTAGTTCCTTCATAATTATATATATGCTCCTTTCAATATGCACATTAATCAGTCTATTCCTTCACTGTGCCAATCTGCATCGGATATTTTCAGTTCCTTACGCTTTGGTAACGCTTTCATATAAGCCTTTGCCTTTGCCTTGCTGATATCTTTTCCATTCAGAGCAGCATCAATTTCTGGCTCAGCATTCTCATCCAGCTGACTTCCTGTTGTAAGCATAGTAAGGCGCTCTACCTTACGACTGTTTTGTACAGCTACAACCTCATTATAATAAGAAGGTCCTCCGGCTGAACCGCCTTTGCAGATATAGCCCTTACCATTCTTGTGCTCACAAATATAAGCGCGCATGTTAGATGTCTCTACAAGCAACAGCTGCACCTTGTTGCCATTAAAGGCATAGAATGCACCATTACCGCTATCACCACATGTGAGATAAACTTCATCATTTCCGTCACCATCAATGTCTACAGGCGTCCACCTCATGAAGTTTTCATCTTCATCTGTATCGCCAGACGCACTGAACAGCTTTTTCATCTCATCAAGATTATCCCTGACTTTCTCTGCCATACCCATCAGTCTGACATATTCACGCATACCAGCCAATTCGCCGTCTTTCTCTGAATACTTACCTGATGAAAGTATAAAGTCATTAACATACCAGTCACCACGCTCAAAACGTAAATCCAGCACTACATTCTGATCGCTGAAATTATGTATCAGCAACCTTGCCACAGCAGAACTGTCAGTAATATTCTCCACGCTCTTTACCTTGTAGCTCCACTTTGGGTCAATGTCTTGTCCACGCACCCAAATATCGTAATCAAAGTAAATATTATCCATCACATTGCAAAGACGGTCAACCTCCGCGCAGAGTTTATTAAACCTTGTAGTGGTAAACCGGCTCCTGTCACATACCTTGCCTTTAATCTGTACAGCCTTGCCACCACAATACTTATATATTGTGTCAATACGTTGACGTATATATTCCTCTGTATGCTTAGTCGCATCATCTGCCTGCAGAGAGTCTGTTTGCAATGAATCATTATCACCACCACCCTGAGTCTTATTACCACAAGCTGTCAACGTCAACGTTATGACAGCGACAGCGAAGATGAAAATCCTGTTCATATCTAATTGATATTTTATTGTTTTTATTATCGGCAGTAAGAGATTAGCTAATCTCTTACTGCCTTTTTTATTTCTACAATAACACCAGAACCAATATTATCATACGAATCCTGGCATTCTTACTGTAGAATTATTATTTAGGTTATTACTTCTTTTTCAATGAGCTTAAGATGCTCTGAACGTCAACATCATCAACATTAGTGTTCATGATTGTCACAGAGAATAACTTGTCGCCATCTGCTACAACTGCCAGCTGTGCACTCATTCCTTTCTCTGTAATGTCAAACATCTTGTACACCCTGCCACCAATGGTAACATCATTCTGTTGCTTTGCTCCCATCTCCTTCTGAAGGAGTTTGCATATAAAGTCCAATGGTGCACCATCAAGAGACTTTGTACTCACCATTACCACCGGACTCTCCAAAGCCTTTCCAAGGTCTTTTCCTTTGAATGCCATGCATCCTTCCTCATCCTGGCTGACTATAGTCCATCCATCTGGCAGACCTGCGCTCCACTCCTTATGGCTGATGGCTGTCTTCAATGCTTTCTGAGGCTTAACATCTTTCTGTTCTGTTTTAACAGAATCCTTATCTCCCTCAGCTTTATTTGCCGGACCATTACCTGTACATGCCACAATCATAGCAGCGGCAGTCAGACATAACATTATCTTTCTCATAGTCAATATTCTTTTATAGTTTAGGTTTATATGTATATAGTAATTCTCTGGTTATTTTCCGAACATTCTCTTTACCCACTGCACATTATCCCACCACTGCACGATATCACTCACAACAGGAATGTTACGCCACAGTCCGGCCCAACGCAAGCGGTTAACCTCATCGGGCAGAGCCTGTGAGACCATCTCGTTCAATGTTCTCTTAGCTGCCGACTCTGCTATCATACCCGGCATACTTGCCATCATTTCCTTACGAGCCTTGCGCTCGGCCTCGGCGGCAGCCTTAGTGCCGTCGGGGTCGAGTGCAGGGTCATATTGCATCTGAATATCCTCGTTATTTTCCATATCAAATCACATTATCTCGTTCTACTCTTGCCTCTGCCGCCTTGTTCTTTGCCATGGCCGCTAACTCCTTCAATTTGTCCTTTCCCTTGAAGGCAAACACCCAAACAAGGAAACCTGCAATAGCCAGCAATGCAATACCTATAACCGGACGATAGAAGAGCCATGCCAGCGCAATGATAATAAGCGACCATACCACACCGATGACTGTGCATACCACGCCGACGCCCCATCCGAAGATATTGGCAATGAACGGAACGACCTTGAGTATCGTCTCCAGGAAGCCGAAGATACCCTTCAAACCGCCGATGACTATAAATATACCTACGATACGCAGTATCCACACTATCATGCTGTTTTCATCGTGCTCACTCTCATATATCTCATCCACGTCCTTCGTACCCATCACGAGTGTAGAGAAAGACTTGCCGTTCTTCGCCTTAAAGTTGGTGAAGGTGTTATCCTTCTGCTTTGCGATAATGGTTATCTTGTTCTCCGGCTTCACCATGGTCCATGTCACACGTACATCACCCACTGCAGGATTAGAAGGATTCGCACCATAATACAGTGTATTCTGCAGGGCATACACACAAGCGGTAGAGTCATCAACCTGAATACCCTTGGCACGTATCAACCTACGTGTATCCTTGTTCATCGACACAAGTTTTGCAGAGTCTATCTTCACGTTTAACGGCATATCACCATGTATGCGACTTATCTGTCCCTGGTTAAGGACGAAAGCGCCAAACTTCACAGTCTCCGCCTGTTGTTGCATAGGCTCCACGGTGGTCAGCACGAAGTTCTTCTTCTGATACTCAGGGGCCTTGAATGACTCAGACTGCACAGGCTGATCTACCCAAGCCTTTTCGTAGGTATAGGTGGTTACAATCTCTTCACTGCCACCCATCTTGTCCTTTCTCTCCTGTTTCTCATGCTCCACCCACTGGAAGTACTCCACAGTGCGTTGCAAGCGAACAGCCGTAGCACCGAAACCAAAGTCGGCATCAGTAAGCGAGTCTTTTGTGATTGCCACACCTGTAGCATATACCAACTGACCGTCCATCTCTGGGTCAATGCGGTCTATTGTTGCCAACTCCTCTGTCTTACCTTGTGCCTCATTAAGCATCTTGTCAGTCTTTACAAAACGTCCCTCGTTCCACCAAAGGAGGACAGTACCCGCAAGGAACATGATGATACCCATTCCAATACCTTTGAATGAGTTTCCTACTCGTGTGCCGTAGCCCACAGTCTGTGTTTCAGTATAAGCCATGTCTAAACAAATATTGAGTATTATTAGTGTTAATTAATTGTAAAGGTTAATAGCTGATAGAACTTTTACCTAATACAAAATTCGTAATATATTCTCCCTAAACCACCTATTTTTCTGTTTCTGCTTACAAAGGTACAATATTTTATTATAACTACAAATATTTTTGTTTCTTTTTTTAACAAGTCTTAAATTTGGCAAAATGTCATCATTTTTACTCATCAGCTTACACTTTGATTTTTCAAACTGCCAAAATTTTGAAGAATTTGCAACCAACTGCCCAACACTCAACAAAAAACGCCATTTTCAGAGTTTTACATAATCCTCTGAATACCAGTAATATAAAGAAGACGCCATCCAATTCTCCAAGCTTATACCACATATTTTACATTGTAAAAGCATAGCTTTCACACTATAAAAGGATAGCTTTCAGGACGTAAAAGCTATCCTTTTACATCCTGAAAGCTATCGAATCTCACCATACAGGGTAAAATATCACACAAAAGAGCGTTCCAACTGACGATTTCAGAAGCCCACAGAGTCTATTTTACACATTAAGACAAACAGGCCCAAAATAACAAAATGCCACAATTCTTATAATAATTCTGACATTTCGCAAAGAATACACAAGTAAATTAGTATTACCCGTTATGTTAAAATCAGTTTGCAAGATTCAGAAGATTCATCCTCCCCATCTCCTTCTCAAACATCGGAGTGAGAAGGTTATGACCCACAGCCGCATACAACTCGTCCTTCGTCCAGAACCTTCCACCGGTTGTCTCCGTAGCAGATGGAGACGGCTCGCCGTCAAATGTCGTAACAAACACATAAACCAGTTCTCGCTCTATATCGCTCTCATACACATATTTGCCAAGCAAACGGGGCACATACTCATCGGGACGCAGGCCTATCTCCTCATATACCTCGCGCGACAGCGCCTCGCCGACAGTCTCACCATAGTCCACATGTCCGCCTGTGGCTGTATCCCATTTTCCCGGCTGCACCTCCTTCCACGGGGCACGGCACTGCAGATAAAGGGCACCATCACTATTGAACACATGAAGATGCACTACCGGATGCAGGCGCTTCGTCCCACAATGAGCCTCCGCACGTGTCATACTGCCAAGCACAGCACCATTCTCGTCAACTACGGGAAACAGTTCCTTGCCTGAATCCTGACTTACAAGTGTCCTGCTCCCCAGATGTAACTCCCTCTCCTCTTCTATATTATATTCCATTACTATTGTTTCTTTACGAATACAAAGTTACTAATAATTCCCAACTCTGACAAACAAAAGACATATTTGAGAAATTATTATAGCGATAAAAATTGTATATTAAGAAAAGAATTTGTATCTTTGCACAGGAATTATTCAAACCTACAATTCACACTTATATATATGAGAAAAATTCTTACACTGGCTCTCACCATGATGAGCCTCGCCACAACATTTGCAGCCAACAAGTGGGATAACCCTGACACTATAGTAGTAGCACGCGACGGAAGCGGACAGTTCCGCAACATTGACGACGCCATTGAGGTTTGCCGTGCATTCATGGATTACCACAAGGTTATATACGTTAAGAAAGGCACATACAAGGAGAAACTGATAATTCCTTCATATTTGACAAACATAGAGATTTGCGGAGAATCACGTGACGAGACCGTCATAACATACGATGACCATGCGAACATACCGATGACAGACGGTCGCAAGATGGGCACCTTCCGCACTTACACTCTCAAGATAGAAGGCAACAGCATAACTCTGAAGAACATAACTATCGAGAATAATGCGCCACGCATAGGCCAGGCGGTGGCACTGCATACCGAGGGCGACAAGCTGGTGTTCATAAACTGCCGCTTCCTGGGCAATCAGGACACGGTATATACCGGCACCGAGGGTACACGTCTGTATTTCAAGGACTGTTACATCGAAGGAACAACCGACTTTATATTCGGTCCGTCTGTGGCATGGTTTGAGAACTGCGACATACGTGACAAGAGCAACTCCTATGTAACAGCCGCCTCAACACCTGCCGGACAGAAATACGGCTATGTATTCAACAACTGCCGCATCACATGTGAGGAAGGTGTTGACAAGTGTTACCTGGGCAGACCTTGGCGCCCATACGCTTACACTCTTTTCATGAACTGCGAGCTCGGCAAGCACATCCGTCCTGAGGGATGGCACAATTGGGGCAAGGAGAGCAACGAGAAAACCACACGATACATGGAGTATAACAACCGCGGCGAAGGCAGCAACACGTCAAAGCGCTGCGGCTGGTCAAAGCAACTGACAAAGAAGGAGGCAGCCAAGATTACCCTTGAGGAGGTCTTCTCACAGTCAACATCATGGGTGCCGGCTTTATAATATCACACTAAGCTCAAGTACCAACAGACTGTCTCACATCATGACGCACAGACTATTAACAGCGGCTCTCGCGCTTCTCACATCGCTCACGGCATTATACTCAGAGGCACAGCGACATGAGTTCAACCCTACACTGCCTGCCGTACATGACCCAGTCATGGCAATGGGCGAAGACGGACGTTACTACATATTCTCCACAGGCATGGGTATCAGCGTGATGTCATCTGCAGACATGAAGACATGGCAAAGGGAGAAACCCGTGTTCAATCCGAGGACAGAGATTCCAGCGTGGGCGGTTGACACCGTACGCGGTTTCCGTGGACATATATGGGCACCTGACATACAAAAGCACAACGGGAAATGGTATCTGTATTACTCCTGTTCCACATTCGGGAAAAACGGCAGCGCCATAGGCGTGGCAACAAACAATACTCTTGACCCAAACTCCCCAGACTACAAGTGGGAAGACCAAGGCATGGTGATAGCATCACACCGCCATCAGGACAACTGGAATGCCATTGACCCTAACCTCATCATTGATGCTGACGGCACACCATGGCTTACATACGGCTCCTTCTGGGACGGCATACAACTGATAAAGTTGGATAACGACCTCAAGACTCCTGTCACACAACCCGTCACCATTGCACGCAGAGTAGGCAGGAAACTGACATTGGCGGAAATAGACGACAAGACGAAATTCACTATCGAGGGCGGAGACACCATAGAGGCAGGCGAAAACGCCATAGAGGCTCCGTTCATAACATATAGAAACGGATATTACTACCTCTTCGTTTCTCATGACTACTGCTGCCGCGGTCAGGCATCCACCTACAAGACCGTGTACGGACGCAGCAAAAGCATAGCAGGCCCTTACCTTGACAAAGACGGCAGGGATATGGCTAAAGGAGGAGGCACCCTGCTCTACGGACCTGACGATGATTTCTTTGGTATAGGACACTGTGCAGTATATGATTTCAAAGGCAAATGGTATTTCCTCTCCCACGCATACGACAAGAAGATGAACGGAGCGGCAAGACTATTCCTAAAGGAGATGAAACTGGACAAGAAAGGATGGATAAAGTCTAACTAATTAACTTATAAACAACAAAAAAACAACTACATTATGGCACAGAGATTTATTCTTAACGAAGTATCTTACTTCGGTGCAGGTGCTCGCAAGGAGCTTCCGGAAGTATTGAACCGCATGGGACTGAAGAAGGCCCTCGTATGCTCAGACAAAGGACTTATCAAGGTTGGAACCACAGCAAAGGTGACAGAGGTGCTCGACGGCATCAACTTCCCTTATGAGATTTACTCAGAGATTAAGCCAAACCCAACAGTCACAAACGTAAAGCAGGGCGTCGAGGCTTTCAAAAACTCAGGAGCAGACTGTATCATCGCCATCGGTGGTGGTTCTTCTATGGATACCGCAAAGGGTATCGGCATAGTATCAAACAACCCAGAGTTCGCCGATGTAGTAAGCCTTGAGGGCGTAGCACCTACAAAGCATAAGAGTGTGCCTATCATCGCACTGCCTACAACAGCCGGTACTGGTGCTGAGGTAACTATCAACTATGTAATCATTGACGAGGAGCGCCAGGCAAAGATGGTATGTGTTGACCCTAACGACATTCCAGCAGTGGCTATCGTTGACCCAGAGCTGATGTATTCTCTGCCAAAGGGACTGACAGCCGCTACAGGTATGGACGCACTGACACACGCTATCGAGGGCTATATCACCAAGGGTGCATGGGTAATGTCTGACATGTATGAGCTGCAGGCCATCAAGATGATTGCCGAGAACCTGCCTATCGCCGTTGAGGAGCCAACAAACCCAGTTGGACGTGAGGGCATGGCACTGGCACAGTACATCGCTGCACAGGCATTCTCTAACGTAGGTCTCGGACTTGTTCACGGTATGGCTCACCCAATGGGTTCTCTGCACGACATACCACACGGTGTGGCTAACGCACTGCTCCTGCCTACAATCATGGAGTTCAACATGCCTAAGTGTATTGAGAAGTTCGGCGTAATCGCCAAGACAATGGGTGTCAACACTGACGGCATGACTGCCGAGCAGGCTGCACAGGCTGCCGTTGACGCTGTGAAGGCTCTCTCTATACGTGTGGGCATCCCACAGACTCTCACAGAACTGGGTATCAAGGAAAGCGACATCCCAGCACTTGCTGCACAGGCTATTGCCGACGTTTGCACACCAGGTAACCCACGCGACGTGACAGAGGCTGAGATAGTAGAGCTCTACAAGAAAGTACTGTAAGGAAAGTACGGACTAACAATCCGTATTTACAAATAAAGACAATTCTGACAAACAAAGACAATAGCTGCACACACAGAACAGCCGTATTTGTCTTTTTGTCAGAATTGTCTTTTTATATTAAGTGTACCATTTTTCACTGGAAACAGAAAACTTTTTTGCTAAAACTTTGATAAAAAAAGTTTTTTTTGTAACTTTGCACCTGCGAAAAGCATACTACCCCTTATTATTAACTAAATCACACAAGAGATGGACGATTATCACGCGACAAGTACAGAGAACCTTTAAGCGTGAGGAACAGCCGAAGACATGTTCCTCGCGGCTGTATTCATTTTATTAAAACGAGGAACAACCAATGAAAACTTATTGGAACACTACAAACGGACTCCACGTAATATCAAAGTGGGAGCCTAACTGTTGGATACAAATCACCTGTCCTACAGAAGAAGACAGACTGCAGATAGAGAGAGAGTATCAGATACCAGACTATTTCTTCTCCGACATCTCCGATGCCGATGAGAGAGCACGTTATGAGTTTGACGAAGGATGGCAGCTTATCATCCTGCGTATCCCATACATGAAAGAGGTGCGCTCTCGTACTCCATATACCACTGTACCGCTTGGAATAATCCACAAGGGCGACGTAACAATCACCGTATGCTATTTCGAGACCGATATGATGATTGACTTCGTGACATTCCAACAAAGAAGAGCGGAGGGATTCATCGACTATGTGGATATGGTGTTCAGACTGTTCCTGTCATCATCTGTATGGTACCTGAAACGCTTGAAACAGATTTCACTGTTGCTGAACCGTGCAAAACGCTCTATGGACCACACGGTGAACAACACCTCACTGGTGAACCTCTCACGTCTGCAGGACTCCCTGACCTACTTCATTACATCAATAAGAGGTAATGAGACACTGTTGCAAAAACTGAAATTCAAATTACCTGTTGACGAATTGGATGCTGACCTCATTGAGGACGTGAACATTGAGATAAGCCAGGCGAGGGAAACGGCCAACATATACTCTGAAATCTTGGAGTCAACGATGAACACCTACACATCTATCATCAACAACAACATGAATACCGTGATGCGTACGCTGACATCATTCTCAATCATCCTGATGTTCCCTACCCTCATATCATCACTCTTCGGCATGAACCTCATCAACGGTATGGAGGCTTATCAATGGGGATTTCCGATAGCACTCATAATATCATTAGTAGTTAGTATAGGCTCTTGGCTCATCTTGAGACAGAAAAATCTGCTATAGAATATAACGCAATTGATATTTATCAAGATATTTATTGTTTGCGTACACAATTCTGAGAAACATCTTTTGTGTACGCAAACAATTTTGTATATTTGCACTATATCTTGATAAGGTAATGATACTTTCAGGAGAGAAATTCTCCAATTAAGGTAAATAGATTGTACAACGGTTAACACCAACTATATATTTGGGACGAAAAGACAGACGGAAAACACCCACCAAGACAAATTGTTCCAATCTCAGTAGGGAAACCAGAGCAAAGAAATAGGAGATAAAGATACGGAGTAATCTGCAGACGCAGGTCACTCCGTATCCTTTTTATACAATATATAAAAAAGTCCGCCCAGCAATACACATGAACAAGTTCATGAATAAATACCAGGACGGACCACCCACCTTAAAATAATCTCCTTTCAAAATTGTGATGCAAAATTACTGCTTTATAATAACAGCACAAAGGATTTTAAATAAAAACTGTGTACGCACACAGTTTTCTTGACAAGTGTCAAAACTTGTTAACAGATTTACCACAAAATTGCGTAAGAAGAAAAAAATACATACCTTTGTACTTTATAATATTATATACATCATGACAAACAATTATTACGCTGTAAAATATAAGTTATTTGCCATTAAGGATGGTGAGACAACACTCTTTGAAGAGGCTACCGAACAGCAGCCGTTCACATTTATATCTGGCTTTGGCATCACTTTGCCTAAATTTGCCAAGGAGACAGAGAATTTGAATACGGGCGATAAGTTTGACTTTACCATAGACAAAGCTGAAGCGTTCGGCACTTACATGAAGGAGCATGTAATACAATTAGATAAGGAGTCACTCAGCATGAATGGCACATTCCCTGAACACATAGTATATGTAGGTGCTACCATTCCACTGCAAAACGCAGACGGAAACAAGTTTATGGGAAGAGTATTAAGCATCAGCAATGACAAAGTTGAGATTGACCTCAACCACCCATTGGCAGGATATGACTTACAATATCAAGGAGAGGTATTGGAGTGTCATGAGGCTACCAACGAAGAAATACAGAGTCTGATTAACAGTATGTCGGGCTGTGGAGGCGGATGTCATGGTGGATGTCATGGTGGATGTCATGGAGACGGCGGATGCGACGGTGGCAACTGCCAAGGTGATGGTGGCTGTAAAGGAGGATGCAACGAAGAGGGAGGCTGCAACTGTCAGCATAACTAAACATAGAAACAGACAATAGAAGGATAATCTGACAATGAACACTTTTGGCAGGATATACAGAATTACCACATTCGGTGAAAGTCACGGAGTAGGCATAGGAGGCGTGATAGACGGCATACCCGCCGGACTGGATGTTGACCTGGAATACATACAAAAAGAGCTAAACCGACGCAGACCAGGTCAAAGCAACATAACCACAGGACGCAATGAAGCTGACAGGATTGAGATACTCTCTGGTACGTTTGAGGGGAAGACGACAGGATGTCCTATAGGTTTCATAGTACGCAATAGTGACCAGCATTCGAATGACTATGACAATATGCGCAACCTGTTCCGCCCCTCACATGCTGACTTTACATATCAGCAAAAATACGGAATACGCGACCACAGGGGCGGCGGACGTTCTTCTGCACGTATCACTATAAGCAGAGTCGTGGCTGGTGCATTCGCTAAGATGGCCCTGAGGAAAATGGGAATAGAGATATATGCATATACCTCACAGGTGGGCGGCATAGCCACAGACTTCGACTATACAAAATATGACCCGGCTGTCATAGAAAGCAACCCTGTGCGTTGCCCTGACAGAGAAATAGCGAAACAGATGGAAGAACTCATCAAAGAGGTAAAAGCCGACGGTGACACTATAGGAGGAACTGTAACATGTGTCATTAAAGGATGTCCTGTAGGAATTGGCGAACCTGAATTCGGGAAATTGCATCAGATGCTCGGAAGCGCTATGTTATCCATAAATGCCGCAAAAGGTTTTGAATACGGTATGGGATTTCACGGATTAGAGTTGCGAGGCAGCGAGCAGAATGACCTATATAAGCAACAGGCCGACAGGTTAGGGGCTACCCTGACGAATAACAGCGGCGGAATACAGGGTGGAATATCTAATGGTGAGGACATCTATTTTCGCGTGGCTTTCAAACCTGTAGCTACACAGCTGAAGGAACAAGAGACAATAGACGTAAACGGCTGTCCTACTACATTAAAAGCAAAAGGCAGACATGACCCTTGCGTTTTACCAAGAGCCGTGCCTATTGTAGAAGCAATGGCAGCAATAACATTATATGACAATATTCTGTTAAACAATTCAAAGAAGATATAGACATGAAACACAATTTAGCAATATTTGTAAGTGGAAGTGGCACTAACTGCGAGAATATAATAAGATATTTCAGCAATAATGATGATGTAAACATAAAAATCGTCATCAGTAACCGCTCAGATGCCTACGCACTTGTAAGGGCTGAGAACCTTGGCGTAAAGAATATAGTAGTAACACGTCAGCAGTTTAATGACGACCCTCAGTTTGTACTTAACCAAGTTGCAGACTGTGACTATATCATATTAGCAGGTTTCCTGCTCAAGGTACCAGACTACCTAATCGAAGCTTTCCCTAACAGGATAATCAACCTACACCCTGCCCTGTTGCCAAAATATGGAGGTAAAGGCATGTACGGCCATCACGTTCACGAGGCTGTCAAGGCCGCAGGTGAAACAGAGACAGGTATTACTATACATTACGTAAACAATGTTATAGATGGCGGCCAGATTATTGAGCAGTTTAAGACTTCTTTGTCACCCAGCGACACCATTGAGGATATAGAGGCCAAAATTCACGTGCTGGAGCAGGAGAATTTCCCACAGGTAATAGACAGGGTGCTGACAGCGAAGTAAAATCTCGCATTAAACCAATATGTCACCCACCGCGTCATAAGTTAGGTAACATTATTAAAGGATAAACAAACTGAAAGGAAAAACATGAAAAGATTTTTGACAACCTTATGTCTTGTTGTTCTCTGCGCACTTACATT
This sequence comes from Prevotellaceae bacterium UBA3627, assembly GCA_002373375.1. GTDB lineage: Bacteria > Bacteroidota > Bacteroidia > Bacteroidales > Bacteroidaceae > Prevotella. The sequence continues at coordinate 31,039 of DFLE01000031.1, read as the reverse complement.
CGCGCAGAACGCGGAATACAAGAAAGCCGTATCAAAATATAAAAATACGACATCACTCACTGCAACGGCCACACGCACCGTACACAAGGCGGCCGTGGCGAAAAACAAAGTGACTGCCGGCACCCTGTATGTTAAAGACAAGGGAGGAAAAGTGCTTATAGCCAATGGCAAGGATGCCTTACTTATGAACGGTACCGCTTTCACAATGAAGAAAGGACCTCTAAAGGCAAAGACTGACAGCAACAAAGACTCTCAATACAAGACTTTCCATGATGTATTGGTAAGCATCTTTAACGGAGGAACGACAGACATCAGCCATCACTCTGACATTAAAATGGTGAAAAGCGGCACGAATATCATATTTACGATTACACCTGTTTCCTCAAAGAAGAAACAAATGTTCTCTTCATTCATCGTGACCATAGATGGCAAGGCGCAGGAACTGCGCTCCATACGCATGACACAAAAAGGAGGCTCCTACACTGAGTACACATTCACAGGATACAAACTGGGTGCAAACGTCAGCGATAAAGTATTCAAATAATGGATATAGAGGATATCACACACATACAGGTGAAGTTCTCTGAGATTGACAGTATGCGCCGTGTATGGCACGGGACATACGTCAAATATTTCGAGGATGGACGTGAGTCATTCGGACGACACTATCCCGGCATAGACTATAAAATGATGCAGGATACCGGGATTTACGCACCGATATATGACATACAAGTAAGGTGTCTGGCTCCATTAGAGATGAATGACATAGCGGTAATACACACCATATATGTTCCTAAGAGAGGAGCACGACTTGACTACAGATATGAGATTTACCGTGAACGTGACAATGTTCTATGTTGCAAAGGTTCCACAACACAACTGTTCATAGACCAGACGGGAGAACAGATGTATGATATTCCATTTTTCTACCAAGACTGGAAACAGAAATATCTAAAATAAAAAATAAAGGCGCAGAATAAGAATCTGCGCCTTTATTTCATTATTTAATCTTTACCGTACTATACTTTATTATCTTTATCTTCTTCCCGTTTGTCTTAGGCTTAGGGTATTCACCATCTATGACGTATATCTGCGTTAGTTTTCCCTTTGGTGCAGCATCCACGGCATCCTGTAAGGTTAAATAATTACCTTTACCCTTAGCTGACACTATATAGTCATAATGACGCACATAGGGTTTCAGTTCCGGACAAACATCTGCCATAGCATCAACAAGTCTTGAAGCCACCTCGTGGGCACCATAAACCGTATAATGTGTATTGTCCTTACCATTCTTCACAGCACTTATCATGTGTAACTTTCGTGATGCCTCCACTCCAAGACCATTCTCCAAGTCCTTGGTTATCTTGTTGGCATCTACGTATGGCACACGCATAAGCTTTGCAACATTTTGCGGGGTAACGATATACAATCCATGAGTATCAATCAAGGTATCACTGTTTACCAGTTCTTTTCCTGTTGACTGTGCTCCACGGAGTGACTCGTCATCCACAGTAAGGTCAGGTTTCTTGTAGAAGTTACGCCTAACCACCGCATTCATTACAATAGGTGTGACACCTTTCTCTTGTGCTGCACGAATAAACATTCGATAATTGTCATCAAATGTCAATCCTGGTTCTGTATGACGTTTATTGCCTTTCTCTATCCTGCCTTTCTCATCATTATGTCCAAACTGAATAACAAGATAGTCGCCAGGTTTCATCGCATCATAAACCTTCTGCCAATGTCCCTCTATAATAAAACTACGGGAACTGCGTCCGTTAAGGGCATGGTTGTCAACCAGAACATTTTCAGTAAAGAAGCCTTGCAATACCATGCCCCAACCACGTTCCTGACCTTTCTTTATATCCTTGTTAGCCATAGTAGAATCACCTATCATAAAGATTGTAAACTGGCGATTACTTGATGTCATGACAAACGCCAATGACACCATCACTACTAACACACTAATTCTTGACAATATTTTTCTCATCTTAAAAATAAAATAAAAAAAGAACTTGACAGTAACGGACACATTAAATCTCCTTTACTGCCAAATTCTCTATTAACATATAAAATATAGTTCTTTCATTATAAGTGGCTTAGTTATTTACCGAACCACCTACAATATCAAGCAATTCATTAGTGATAGCCTGCTGACGCGACTTGTTATACTGTAGATTCAATTCTCTGAGTAACTCATCCGCATTATCTGTAGCGGTCTGCATTGCTACCATTCTCGCTGCATGCTCCGAAGCATTACTGTCAAGCAAAGCTGTATACAACATCAGATTCACATAACGTGGAACGAGCATTGAGAGAACCGTTTGCATATCCGGCTCAACAATAAAGTTGTCATTAAGCGCGGTACCTTTTTCATTAGTATAATCCCGTGCCTGCTGATTTTTCTTCAGATACTCCATAGCCTTTTCCGTAGCAATAGTGCTCTTCAAGTCACGCTCATGGTCATAATCCATTGCAGACTCGATATCGATGGGCAACAACACTTTGTCTTGCAGGATTTGAGAACCCGCACTCTTAAAGTGATGATATATCATTTCTACCTTATCTATCACTCCATTGTCAAAGTCGCTTTGTAACTGTCTGCCAATCTCAGCACATTCAATTGAGTTTGGCTTATCAGCAAGCTGTGTAAAAGTACCAGCCGAGCGTATTCCCCACTTCTGGACTTTCTCTGCAACTTTTCGTCCTATTGGATATACAATAACATCTATGTCTTTCGCCCGATAATCATCAATGACACGTTGTAACATCTTCAACACATTTGCATTGAAACCACCGCAAAGACTTGAGTTGCTTGAAAAAGCTAACACTGCTACAGTTTTGACCTGTCGTGCCTGTGTTATGCTACCTTTTGCCTCAACATCTGATGCCAGAAAAGATTTCAGGATATGTTCCAACATAGACTCGTATGGAAGCATATTCTCTATCATCTGCTGAGCATGATGCAGTTTGCTTGAAGCCACCATCTTCATAGCACTCGTAATCTTACGAGTACTTTGAACTGATGTTATTCTATTTTTTATTTCTTTTAATGATGGCATTGCTCTTAATTAATAATTATCTAATCAATAATTAATTGTTAAGCACTTCATGCTTATTGAAAAGTAGCGGCCACGTCAGCCATAGTGTCTGCAATCACCTTTGTGGCATCATCATTGATATTTCCTGAACCCAAAAGGTCTATCACATCCTGATGCTTAGCACGCATTGCGTCAAGGAATTGATCCTGACATTCACGCACTTTCTCTACAGGTACTGAAGCCATCAAGCCCTTTGTACCACAATAGAGAATTGCTATCTGCTCACCTACCGGCATTGGAGAATACTGTGGCTGTATCAGCAACTGGTTGTTCTTACGACCACGGTCAAGAGTCATAGCCGTCACGGCATCCATATCTGATGAGAACTTAGAGAAACTCTCCAACTCACGATACTGAGCCTGG
>DFLE01000031.1:0-27504 GCA_002373375.1 Prevotellaceae bacterium UBA3627 | reverse complement strand
CCAGCCACTTTCTTCATTGACTTTATCTGAGCCGAACCACCCACACGAGACACTGAGATACCTACGTTGATAGCAGGACGGAAGCCCTGGTTGAACAAGTCTGACTCAAGATATATCTGTCCGTCAGTGATAGAAATCACATTCGTCGGGATATATGCTGACACGTCGCCAGCCTGCGTCTCAATGATAGGCAACGCGGTAAGCGAGCCACCGCCCTTAACCTTACCTTTAAGGCAGGCAGGCAAATCATTCATCTGTTCTGCCACCTCCTGCTGCTCATTGATTTTAGCAGCACGCTCAAGCAATCTTGAGTGCAGATAGAACACATCACCTGGATACGCCTCACGTCCGGAAGGACGACGAAGAATCAGCGACACCTCACGATAAGCCACAGCCTGCTTAGACAAGTCATCATATACAACCAATGCATGCATACCGCGGTCACGGAAATACTCACCAATGGCAGCACCAGCGAAAGGTGCATAATACTGCATGGCTGCAGGGTCACTGGCTGTAGCAGCTACGATAATAGTATAAGGCAGTGCTCCACGCTCCTTCAGGTTTGCCACCAAAGCAGCAACCGTTGAAGCCTTTTGTCCTATTGCCACATAAATACAATAGACAGGATTTCCAGCCTCATAGAATGACTTCTGGTTGATAATAGTATCAATGGCAATGGCTGTCTTACCCGTCTGGCGGTCACCAATGATAAGCTCACGCTGACCACGTCCGATAGGAATCATTGAATCGACAGCCTTGATACCTGTCTGCAGTGGCTCTTTCACAGGCTGACGGTATATCACACCTGGAGCCTTACGGTCAAGAGGCATCTCAAAAGCATCGGTAAGGTCAATGTCACCCTGTCCGTCAATAGCCTGTCCAAGAGGGTTTATAACGCGACCAAGCATATTATCGTTCACACGTATTGATGCGATACGCTTAGTACGCTTAACCACCTGTCCCTCCTTGATACCACTTGTCGGACCAAGAAGCACACAACCCACGTTGTCCTCCTCCAAGTTCATCACGATGGCCATGGTGCCATTCTCGAACTCAAGAAGCTCGTTTGCCTCCGCATTACGTAAACCGTAGATGCGAGCAACGCCGTCACTGACGGTCAGCACAGTACCCACCTCATCAAAGTCGGCTGCCTGAGTCGCGCCCTTCAACTGTTCCAGAAGAACCTGAGAGACTTCACTTGGCTTGATTTTATCTGACATAAATGATTAGTTTTTTAATTGTTTAAGAATGTTATTCAACTGCGACTTCACCGAGGTATCTAAACGATAGGTATCATAATCGAGTATGAACCCACCCATTATACTTGAATCCACCTCTGTCGTGAACTCTACAGTCCCATTGGTTCTACTTTCCACCATTTTACGCATTTTCTGCTCTATGGCAGGAGACACGCTTACAGCAGTGGTCAGTTTTCCCCGAGTGATATTCTTCTGTTGGCGGTAAAGAGTAACGTACGAGTTTGCAATGAACTGCATCATGTTGGCGCGTCCTTCTTTAAGTACCAGCTTCACAAGTCGCTGCGTAATATCAGACGCCCCACTTCCTATGGCAGCCAAAAGAATACTCTCTTTCTTCTCATTTGACACCATTGGATTCTCTATCGTACGGCGGAGTTCAGGCACCTGAATGTAATTCTCCGCAAGAGCCTGCATTTCCTGATACACCTGATCCTCCGCACTTGACTCCATACTGCATTTCAGCAATGCCCTGGCATATCTTACCGAAATTACTCCTATATCCATACCTTGTAGATTTGCTTAAATATAGTGAATAATTACTTTCCAACAGAAACCTCGTCCAGCAGTTTGTCTATGAGTTCCATCTGCGATGCGTCATCAGCGAGGTTCTTGCGAACTACCTTCTCAGCTACTTGCACAGAGAGCTGTGCCATCTCCGCACGTATCTCTCTAATGGCAGAAGCCTTCTCCGCCTCAATCTGCGCCTTGGCGTCAGCTATAAGACGGGCAGCCTCACCCTTCGCTTGTGTCTGAGCTTTCTCTATGATGGCATCACGCGTGGCAGTAGCCTCCTTCAACATTTGGCTCTGCTTATCACGCGCTTCACGTAGGATGGACTCACCTTCTTTCTGTATGTTGGCCAGCTTCTCATTAGCCTCCTGTGCCTTACGCAGACTATCATCAATGAACTGCTTACGCTCATTGACCATGCCTACAATGGCGGGGAAGCCAAACTTTCTGAGCAATGCATACACGATGAAGAACGTGATACACATCCAGAAGAGCAGACCAGTACTCGGAATCAATAAATCCATACGCTGTATAGAGTTTTCTTTAGTTTATTAAGTGACTGTAATCTTCCTGCTCCACCTTTAGAATGAGCAAAGAAGAGCAATAACGGCACCGAACAGTGCAACACCCTCAATAAGGGCAGCAGCAACGATCATGTTGGTGAAAAGCTTATTCATCACCTCTGGCTGACGTGCCATAGCATCCATTGCACTTCCACCTATCTTACCAATACCGATACCGGCACCGATAGCTGCAAGACCTGCGCCGAGACCAGCGCCTAACTTAGCAATACCTGCAGCTGCTTCAGCTGCTAAAATCATAGAAATCATAGTCTTAAAATTTTGGTTATTAATATTCTTATTCTTTATACTTTATTCTTTTTTTTCTCTCCAGCCCTCACCCTTTATATTCTTTACTCCTCCTCAGGATGTATTCTCGCTAAACCGATGAACGTGGCAGAAAGCTGAGTAAACACCATAGCCTGAATGAAACATACCAGACACTCAAGTGTAAGCATAAACACGCTCATAAGCAGACTAACAGCTCCCAATCCTACAAGCATACCATATCCCATCGTTGCCGCAACGAATATGACACATGTAATGGAAAGAGCAATAGCATGTCCTGCCATCATGTTGGCAAAAAGTCGAATCATCAACGCAAACGGCTTCGTGAATATACCAACAAATTCTATCAACGGCATCAGTGGTATAGCTTTCAGCGCAAGCGGCACCTCCGGCCAGAATATATCCTTCCAATAATGTTTCGAACCCGAGAACTGCGTAATCACGAATGTGCAGAACGCGAGGAAGAACGTACATGCTATATTACCCGTAAGGTTTCCGCCAAACGGAGGGAATGGTATAATGCCAAAGACATTCACGAAGAAGATAAAGAAGAAGCACGTAAGCAGATACGGTGCATATTTCTCATACCCCTTTCCTATGCTCGGCTTAATCATATTATCCATGACATACATAGTGAGCATCTCTATGAATCCAGTAAATCCCTTTGGAGCCTCGTCACTCACCTTCTTGTTCTTATACCATCTTGCAGGTATCAGGACTATAAGGAGCAGCAATACTGAATCAATAAATAATACACACACAGTCTTTGTTATACTTATGTCAAAGACACCTTTCTCCTCGCCATTCACCAACTCTACGATTTTTCCGGCATTAGGACCTTCCTCTGCTATAGTAAGTCCCTCATACTGCTTACCTTCCAGTATCTTATCACTGAGAAACGTATGCCATCCCGTAGAGCTATGTACTATGACAGGCAACGGTATGGCCACGGCATTCTCATGACTACCGATAATATGCCATTCGTACGAGTCCTTGATATGTCCAAGCACAGTTCCGTTGACATCGACTTTCCCGTCTGCCTCCTCCGCCATAGCCGTTGTAAAGCACAGCGTCATAAGCATCAGACAAAGTATGTATTTCAATTTATTCATATTAACAAGTCAATGTTTTAACGTAATTGATATAATCACCATCGCTACATACATCAACGAGAACGTGACGCAAAACGTCATTGCCTCCTGTCTCGTATGCGTTGAGAAAATCATATACAGCGCTACAATGGTTAATGCCATCGTAAAACGTATGGCAGCCATAACGAAATAGAACGTCACCATCAGCTGTGGCTTATGTCTCTGAACTATTCCTAACCCTCTCACCCACACATATATCAATACAGTGTAGAAGAATAGGGAAAACGCCAACCATCCTATCATACAGCGGCTATTTCACGCTCTATGCACAGCGAGACATTATTCTTCAATACTTCTGCAAATCCTCCGACGATGGGTATCACGGTACGTCCCTCTTCCGTCTCATACTGCACATTGCCCTTCTGCAGCGCTGAAACGATTGGTGCGTGGTTGTCAAGTATCTCAAACTCGCCAAGCACACCAGGCACCTTCACCATACTTACCTCTCCGTCAAAAAGGACTTTCTCCGGCGATACTATCTTTAGTTTTAACATAATTCGTATGTATTTCTTTCGTTGTCAAGACACGCGGCATTAAGCCTGTGCCTGTGCAAGCAGTTTCTTACCCTTCTCAATAGCCTGCTCTATGGTACCCACGTTCAGGAAAGCCTGCTCTGGCAGGTCATCCAGCTCACCGTCAAGTATCATATTGAAACCCTTGATTGTATCCTCGATGCTGACCATCTCACCTGGTACACCAGTAAACTGCTCTGCCACGGCGAAAGGCTGAGAGAGGAAACGCTGCACACGACGTGCTCTGTTCACTGTCAACTTATCCTCATCAGAGAGCTCATCCATACCGAGGATTGCAATGATATCCTGCAACTCCTTGTATTTCTGCAGTATCTGCTTAACTCTCTGTGCACACTCATAATGCTCCTTACCTACCACGAGTGGGTCAAGGATACGTGAGGTACTTCCCAACGGGTCAACGGCAGGATAGATACCCAGCTGTGCAATGTTACGTGACAACTCTGTCGTTGCGTCAAGGTGTGTAAACGTAGTTGCCGGAGCAGGGTCAGTCAAGTCATCGGCTGGCACATATACGGCCTGCACAGATGTGATAGAACCTGTCTTTGTTGAAGTAATACGCTCCTGCATTGAGCCCATCTCACTTGCCAACGTAGGCTGGTAACCCACGGCTGACGGCATACGTCCGAGAAGCGCTGACACCTCAGAGCCTGCCTGAGTGAAACGGAAGATGTTATCAATGAAGAACAGGATATCACCACCCTGGTCACGGAATTCCTCTGCCACGGTAAGACCTGACAATGCTACTGAAGCACGTGCGCCTGGTGGCTCGTTCATCTGACCATATACAAGTGTAGCTTGCGACTTCTTCAGTTCCTCAGGGTCAACGAGAGACAAATCCCATTTGCCCTCAGCCATAGCCTCTTTGAACTTATCGCCATACTTGATAACGCCAGACTCAATCATCTCACGAATCAAGTCGTTACCCTCACGGGTACGCTCACCAACGCCGGCGAACACTGAGAAACCGTTGTTACCACCCTTTGCAATGTTATTGATAAGCTCCATGATAAGCACTGTCTTACCTACGCCGGCACCGCCGAACAGACCAATCTTACCACCTTTCAGGTAAGGCTCAAGCAAGTCAATGACCTTGATACCTGTAGGAAGCATCTCCTTTGTGGTTGACAGTTCCTCATACTTAGGAGCCTCTCTGTGGATAGGATAAGGGTTATCCTTTGCCAGCGGTTTCATGCCGTCGATAGGCTCTCCGATGACATTAAGCATACGACCCTTCATCTGCTCACCAGAAGGCATACTGATAGGTGCGCCCGTAGGTACCACCTCCAGACCGCGCTGCAGTCCGTCAGTATTATCCATAGCAACCGTGCGCACGGTATCCTCACCAATGTGTTGTTGTACCTCAATAATGAGGTCACGACCATCAGGACGCTTTACTTTAAGAGCATCGTGAATCTTAGGGAGCACCTTCTCTGCATCCAGCCCCTTCGTGTCAAAATACACATCCACGACAGGACCGATTATCTGAGATATGTGACCAGTAATCTGTGACATATAGTATTAAATTTAAAAATGTTTTTCTCCACAATTGGTTTCTAAAAAAGAAACGTAAGGCTAACTTACTACTCGCAAAATTAAAAATTTCTTTTTATAATTGCAAATTTTTTTCCAAAAAATATTTTTTTTAGTCATTTTCTTGCAAATAATATTATTTATCGTTAACTTTGTTGCATCGTCAGATTTCGTTTCTTTTTTTCTATAACTACGAAATCTATTTATGAGGTTGGTACGTCCTGTACCGACCTCTTTTTATTATCCTCCAATCACGCCTAATTACCACCATATATTAAACTTACCTTATAAATAGCACCATAAAATCACGTTGAAATTTGGTTAAATAAAATATTGTTTGTAACTTTGCGCTGATTTATGACAATACTCATCACTTCCATATTAATAATAAGTTTATTGTTCATCGCCACGGAGCGCCAGACGAACATCAACAAGGCCGCGGTAGCGGTCTTTGCCTGCACTTTAGGCTGGGTGTTATATATCTGTTTTGGCTCTGACTTCGTTGAGAGCAGACACCTCTATGACTATACTGCATTCCTCAACGGTATCAAGCCTAACTCTGAGGCCGTCAAGCTTTACATAGCCAAGAACGTTTTTCTCCCCTATGTAGGCAGGGCAGCAGAGATAGTACTGTTTCTCCTTGCCACGATGAGCATTGTTGAGATTCTTAACAACAACGGCTGCTTCGATTTCCTTATGTTGTGGATACGCACACGTCGCAGCAAACTGTTACTGTGGAAGTTGACAGCCTTCGCCTTTGTCATGTCAGCCAATCTTGACAACATCTCCACCATAGTGCTGATGCTTACCGTCACCAACGCCATACTACCTCGCACCAAGGACCGCATGATATACGGCTCCATGGTACTTGTGGCAGTAATCTTCGGCGGTGCGCTGACCGTAATAGGTGACCCCACCGGCCTTGCGCTATGGAACAAGGGCGCCATCACTGCGTCAGACTATACGTTGTCTATGCTTCTGCCATGCCTCGTAGCATGGGCGCTGCCTACATTCATTGTCAGCATGAAGATAAACAACACTATAGAGATAGAGCACCCCTCCCTACCCTACAGAGGCGACGATACCAACCTCAACGTATGGCAACGTCTCATCCTCTTTTTCGTAGGCATCGGCGGCCTGTGGCTCATACCTACATTCCACGACATCACCAAACTGCCGCCGTTCCTCGGCGCATTATGCGTACTCAGTCTGCTGTGGATTGTCAATGAGCTCATCAACCGCAACATCCTCACGGCATACCGCAAGCTGATAAGCCGCTCACCACAGCGTATGCAGTATAACATGACACAACAGATACTCTACATCGTGGGTGTCATCCTCGCCCTGGGTGTCGTTACAGAGACAGGCTCCATAGCGTGGTTCTCTGAGCAGATAGACAATCTGATAGGCAACATCTGGGCTATAGGTGTAATAACATCTCTCATCAGCACTGTGCTTGACAGCTTTGCTTCATGTATGACAATGGTAAGTCTGCACGACATATCAGCCACCGACCCTTACTACGCCATTGGCGGAGCATACTGGAAAGTACTCTCTTTCGGTACAGCCATCGGTGGCAGCATACTCGGCATAGGCTCCATCAGCGGCATCGTAATGATGCAGATGCAGGGTGTGACGCTGAAATGGTATATCAAGCACATCGCCCCACTTACTATCTTCGCAGGAATATTGGCATTCTCTATTCTCTGCCTGCAGTTGACTATATTATAAAAACACACATAAAACTTAAAAACACAATGGGTAAAATAAAGACAATAGGTGTACTGACATCCGGAGGCGATGCCCCTGGTATGAACGCTGCCATCCGTGCGGTGACGCGTGCCGGTATATGTAACGGTTTTAAGGTTGTAGCCATCTATCGTGGCTGGGAAGGATTGATTAACGATGACATGCAAGAGTTTACCACTGAGAACGTCAGCGGTATTATCACCCTGGGTGGTACCATACTGAAGACTGCGCGCTCAAAGGACTTCATGACTCCTGAGGGACGTCAGAAGGCTTATGACAACATGATGGCACGTGGTATCGACGCTCTTGTAATCATTGGCGGTAACGGTTCTCTTACCGGTGCCAAGATTTTCGCACAGGAGCATGACGTATGCTGCATCGGTCTGCCTGGCACCATCGACAACGACCTTTACGGCACTGACGCTACAATAGGATATGACACCACCATGAACACCATCATGGAGTGTGTTGACCGCATTCGTGACACTGCACAGAGCCACGAGCGTATCTTCTTCATCGAGGTTATGGGACGCGACGCCGGCTTCCTTGCCCAGAACTCGGCCATTGCCTGTGGTGCAGAGGCAGCCATCATCCCTGAGAATGAGACCGACGCCGACCAGCTGGCTGAATTCATGAAGCGTGGCATACGTAAGTCTAAGAGGTCATGTATCGTCATCGTGTCTGAATCACCAAAGTGCGGCGCCATGTACTATGCAGACCGTGTGAAGAAGGAGTTCCCAGGCTACGACGTACGCGTATCTATCCTCGGACACCTGCAGCGCGGAGGCAGCCCAACGGCACGCGACCGCATACTTGCAAGCCGCACTGGCGTAGGTGCCATAGAGGCTATCATGCAGGGACAGCGCAACGTAATGATTGGCATACGCAACAACGAAGTAGTGTATGTTCCTTTCTCTGAGGCTATACGTTCTGACAAGCCTATGGACAAGAAGCTGTTCACCGTGCTCAACGAGTTGTCTATATAATAAATAAGGAGTTAAAGGTTGCTAAGGAGCTATAGGGAGTTAAAGTCCTCACTTCCTTTATCTACCGAGCAAGCAGCACTTGCAGAACTTGAGTAAATAAACAAAGAATCCTGATTATGCTTAGTCATCATGACATCTGCATAATCAGGATTTCTGTTTTATACATTCATTACCTTAATACTTAATACTTCATCCTTCTTCCTAAAAAACCTTATTCATTCTTCCCTCCACCTTCTTCCATCAAAACCTTCTTCCTTCATCCTTCCACCTTCATCCATCATCCCTCGAACCTTCCTTCCATCAATACTTCTTCTCCTCCACCTTGCTCCAGTCTATCCACTGCGTTGACAGTGCCACTGAAACGGTCTTTATCGTTGCTCCTTTCCTTACCAATATCACTATAGGCAGGCGACCGCACTCTATGTGATGCCAGCCGGCGCCGTATTCACGACCCGTCTGGTAGTCCACCCAACTGTCCTTGCCTGGCAGATACACGTTGCGGCCCTTTCCCTCCTCAAGCATTGGAGCTACAAGCATCTTCTCGCCAAAGAGATACTCATCCTCCACGAGCCATGCCCCCGGATCGTCAGGATAGTCCAGCAGCAGTGCACGCTGCATGGGCAGTCCCTCGGCGGCACATTTCTTCGCCTCCTCATATACGTATGGCATAAGGCGGTATTTCAGTTCGGAGCACTCACGGAAATACTCCACGAACTTCTCGTCATACAGCCACGGCTCTGTCTCCACGCCATGCACACGGCTGTGACTCGTCAGCATACCGTAAGGCATCCAGCGACGGTACAGCTTCTCCGGGCTCTTCGTCACAAAGCCGCCAATGTCGTTAGACCAGAAAGAGAAGCCCGACAAACCTATCGACAATCCGCAGCGCACAGAGCCCAACAGTCCTGCATCAGTGGTGGCGGCATCACCTCCCCAGTGCAACGGGAAACGCTGGCTGCCGGCCCATGCAGAGCGGGCCCAGATGATACCCTCGCCGTTGGTCTTCTTTATGATGTCGTATGCCGCCTTGTTGTAGCGCAGCGGATAGAGGTTGTGCTCATACAGTCCGGTGCGCCCGCTGTGATATACCCCGTTGAGGTATGGTCCTGCCTCACCGAAGTCCACCTTTATCACTGCCACGCCCTGCTTAAGCAATCCCTCCAGCTGTCCCTGATACCAGTTCACGGTCTGCGGATTGGAGAAATCGAGCACTGCATCCTCATACGGCAGTCCGCCGCCGGCATTCTTCACCGCCATATCGTTCTCCACGAGGTACTTGAAGTAACGGTTCTTCGGGGTGAAGTAAGGCAACTGCCACAGACAAGTATGGAAACCGTCCTTCTTCAGGTCGCTCAGCATCTTCTGCGCATCCTTGAAGTTATGGCTGAACTGGTAGTCACACTGCCAGTCGGTCTCAAACCATCCTGTGTCAAAGTGTATCACGTCACACGGTATCTTATTGTCACGCAGACGCTTTGCCACGTCGCGTCCCTCCTTCTCCGTAAAGTATGATATACGACTCTGCCATAGTCCGAAGCTCCACAGCGGCGGTGTCTCCGGCCTTCCCACCAGTGCGGTGTATTCGCCCAGTATCTCCTTCGGAGTGCCGAGCATTATAAAGAGGTCAGCCGTCTCGTCTGCCATGAACAGACGTGTGCTGCCTATGTAAGAGTTTCCGAAGTCCACGGTCACAGGTGCTGCCGTGTGCATGAACACGCCATAGCCTCTGTTAGAGAAATAGAACGGTATGGGCTTATACATGTCAGGCGTCTCTGGTCCCTGTGGGTCGGTCACGAAGAGGTTGAGCTTCTGCCCTGCCTTGTTCAGCGACGTCGCCGACTCACCGCAACCGTATATGCGCTCTGATGGTTTCAGACTGAACACCGGCTCTATCATCCTGCCGTTGTCATCGCCACGCTTTATAAAGGAAAACGGCTGTGTCTTCACCTGCGTGGAGTCATTGTCCAACAGGTGGCGCGTGCGTGTAAGCTCACGTCCCTCCGCATCGCGCACTATGATGCGCCACGGATACTGCTGTATCTCTATTGCGCCCTTACCTGACGTCAGGGTATATCCCTTGTCGGTCTTGGTGCATCTCCACGTACTCATATCCACTGCCGGCTTCTGCACGAGCATCAGCTCGTCGGGGTCATCCTTCGGTATTATCGGACTGGTAAAGAAGCGCACCCTCACAGTGCGGTCGTTCACCGGCTCCACCCTGAACTCCAGCTGCGGACTCTGGTCGTATGCCGGACCGGGGAAGTCCAGGTTCTGCAGTGGCGTAACCCAGTAGCCGTTGGTATTGAAAGCCTGACGGGCATGCATCTCGTTACGGCTCCACTGCAACGTACCCACGCCGGTGGAGGGATCGAAGCTCACCAGTGAGTCGGCACAAAACAGAGTGTTAGTAGGTTGCACAAACTGCTGGCTCATGTCAACCGACTGCGACAACAGGTATGGAGCGCCGGTAGATGATGTCTTCTGCGCCATAGCGCCGCCACACACCGACGACATCAGTACGGCAGCAAGTAATATCTTTCTTGTTCTCTTCATCGTATGATATTGTTTAAGCATTGTTGTTCTGGCATTACGGAAAGAATACCTTCCGTTTGCAAAATTACCAAGTTATTTTATGATACAAAAGAAAAGCAAGACAAAATAACACCCAAAATGTTTCAAATGCCACCCGTTCTGTCCTCTGCATTACCCTATTATCTCAGCGAATGACTTTGGTAGACAAACATTGCTGATACTCATTGCATCCTTGAACAACGGAGCTATGTCCCTATCTCTGAAACCGGCAATGCCACAGCCTATGCGAGTAACATAGAAGAACAATTCGGTATGCTCTTTGGCAAAGTCTATAAACTGGTCCACATACGGCTTGATGGTTTCCACCCCACCCTGCATGGTAGGTATCGCATAGCTCTGACCTTGCAGTCCCACGCCTTGCCCCCATATCGCACAAAACTTGCTCAGTGCCACCCTGGCAGCTCCACCTCCATGATAGCCCTGAAGGTTGCTCCCGAAGACAAACACCTCGTCTGCCTTCAGTGAGGATATTACATTTGGCGTAAACCCTGGGCGCACCTCCCCGTTATACTCCCGCAGCGTCACTTGCCTCGATCTCATGACACTATTCACATATTGATCAAACTCCTCATTTACCTCTAACATCCATCCTGGCAGCTTTGCCTTAGCGTTCTTTATAAGTTCTTCCGGCATCTCACGATAATAGGCGTATGCCATAGGCCCCGCAATGGCAGCCAGCGTGTCTGCATCGCCACCCAGCGCGATGGCAAGCTTCAGGCAGTCCACATAGTCCCTGCTCTCCAAGAAACAGATGAGTGCCGCCGGTATAGTTTGCTGACAAGTTTCATCAAACTTATAGCCGGGCTTGATGTCAGCATAAGTCAACCCAGACCAGTTCGGGTAATATTCATCTAACACATTATGTCTTATGTAGTCCTTGTCCTTTCCCTGCATACCATAATATATGGCAAGGGCAGTAGCCACAGCTCCCTTAATGCCCTCAGGGTGATTATGCGTAGGCAGTGCCGTACGTGTCGCAAGTTCTATACACTCTTCCTTACTCCTTGCCATGAAGCCAGCCGCCGACACGCGCATTGCACTGCCGTTGCCAAAGGAATTGTATGGCGGCTGTATTTCCTTTGCGAGTAACCAGCGGGCAAACATACCTCCGAAACCTCTTGAGAAGTCTGCCCTGCCTCTGTTTCTCAACGACTCCGCCATGTCGATACCATGCAGTAAGGCATCTGCACAGGCAAACGTGCATACGGTATCATCAGTATAGGTGCTTGTAGATAAAAGGAGGTTAACAGACTCATATCTCTTTGTCCTTCCTTCAAATTCATAAGGCATACCGGCAATATCGCCGATAGCTGCACTAAGTAATAGGTTTTTCATGTTCTTGTTTCCTTTCTTTTCTAATTGTATAATATCGTTATAATTCATGACAATTCTTTGCAAGACCTCCACGAAGTGCCTGAGCACCTACGGAGCGCAAGAAAGCGTCACCGCTCAGCACTATGTGATGCTTTGCCTGACAAAGAAGTGCCGAGTGCGTGGGCAATTCATGATAATTCGTGTTAGAACTTAATCATGTCAACTTTATAATCCGTGTCAAAACTCCAGACGGAATCCTTTTTGTTTTAACTCATTATAGCTCTCCTCATTGAAACTATACAGATATGCCTCACGCTTCGGCGTAGGCCATACCGTCTCCTCCAGCTGCGTAAGAATATTGAAATGCAGCATCTTCTTAGCAAAATTACTCCTGTCAAACCTCACGTCCAGGATAGCCTCATACAGGTTCTGCAGTTGCCTCAACGTAAACGCCTCCGGCAGCAGCTCAAAGCCTATCGGTTCAAAGTGGATACGCTCACGCAGACGTTTCAGCGCCTCCCTGAGAATCCTGTCATGGTCAAACGCCAGCTGTGGCACATTGTCGAGTGCGAACCACTCCGCCTTTGCCGCGTCATCCCCCGCCTTCACATCCTGTATCCTCACCAAGGCATAGTAAGCCACCGTTATCACCCTCTCCCTCGGGTCACGGTTCGGCTCGCTGAAGGTATGAAACTGCTCAATGTACGCCCCCGTCAAGCCCGTCTCCTCCTGCAGCTCACGCAGCGCACCATCCTCGCATGACTCATCCATCTTCACGAAACCACCCGGGAACGCCCACTTCCCCTTATACGGCTCCATGCCCCTCTCCACGAGCAGCACCTGCAGCTTCGTCCCGTCAAAACCAAACATCACGCAGTCCGTCGTCACTGACGGATGCGGGTACTTGTAACTATACATTTTCTCTTCCATAATCCTTCTTGAGTAATTTTTACACCACAAAGTTAAGAACAATATTTCAAACCTCCAAATTATTTTAGGTAAATTTTACACAAGACATTAAAAATTGTTGATTATAAATAGAGTACCGACGCCATATCGCAGTACTACGAACCCAGACGGCAAGCCGTCCCTCCCCCCTTCTCGCTTATACATTTTGTCAGACAATCTCTGTTTTTGCTTACAATATGACTTTTTAATACAACCAACCTAAAAATGAAAATAAGAGAAAAGAGAAAAGAGAAAAAAGGCATAAAACTATCTGGGCTGGCGAAAAAAAGATGTTTTCACCTACCCAGACAACGTAATCTGATAGCTTTTACGCTCTAATATGATAGCTTTCAGGCTGTGAAAGCATAGCTTTTACAGTGTAAAACCTATGCTTTCACAACCGAATTTGTATGCTTTTACATCCTTGAAAAAATCTCATCACTGATTATCAGCAATTTACAGAAATCGCAAAAATTCGCGTGTACGAAAACAATTTCCCGTTGTTGGATTTTATCGCAAGGAATTTGAGGTTATAAAAATCAATGTGTCACAAAATCATCGAAAATATAACAAAGTGTCAACTTTTCGCTTCACGACAAAGATTCCCCAGCCTCCCACATGGGGTGAAGGCGTAAATTAGGGATTCTTCGTCTTTTTATTTGGTGGTTTGAAATAAATGTCAAGTTGCGCAAGCGTCATCTAACAAAACATACATACTGAATTTCTCCGTAGTCACATTCCCCTCTCCGCTATGCGGAAAAGGGGGATGTTTTATTTGTAGAGATTTTCTTTTTTTACTCTTCTACTTTTTTTTTACTAAACGTAAAAACAGGTTTTTCTGCAATCCATTTTCGCAGATCTACGTTGTTCTTTTTCGCAAAATCACAACATATATTTAACCATGCTTCATACATGTTTTTGCTTTGTAATAAAACCGGGTTAAATTCTTCTATCATCTGACACATCTCTGGTGATGGATGTGTTAACACCTCCTTGATTTCGTCAGAATAACTTACTATTACATTAAAGACTTGTGCGGCAGGAGTCTTTATACGTTTTTTATTTACATGTGTAATCTTACCTCCTGCAGAATACAAATCTCTAATATTGGGGTTGATTACTTGATTATAAGAACATAACCAAAGCGTCGTATTGTTGTACTTTGTCTTGCTGGGAGCGGGGTTTAATGCTTCGGGGAACAAAATCATACATTTTATTTGCAAATTGCGTTTTTCCTTAACATCCAGTGTGTTCCACAATTTCAAATTGAATGAATGTGCAGTTTCAACATTATCCGACGTTATCCACCAAGGCATTTCGTATCTTTTCTGTTGGAGAGCCTGTTCCTTATAATATCGTCTTACTTTTGATATGTTATCAGGTGAAGTGCGAAAATCATCATAAGTGGTCCCCATCTTTGAAAAGATAGTTTCATTCTCTTTTAATTCCATATCTATCAAATATCTAGGAGAATGAGTGACAGCAATGTCATATAATACTTCTTGATATGGTCTGCACTTGAATTCAGGAATATTTCCGCCTAGTTTGCCAAACAGCATGTATATATCATCAACATTTTCAACACGTGTAGTTTCTACAATACTGCTACCAGTACTCTTCCAATGGTCATATTTTGTTGATTTAACCTCGACGCCATAATATTCATTTGCGATAATATCAGGAAATCTTTGACCTGAGATTAATTTGACTTCATTTGCATCAAAAGGTGAATTATCACATGCCAACTTTATTTTTTCAACTGCACAAGGTTCTAAGGTAATAGAATTTAGTTGTCTATACTCGTTGGGGTTAGCTGCTGCCTCAGTGTTAAGTATATTTTCTGTTCTTTCCATTAACTCGACAAAAGCTTGATGAGCCAGAGCGACATCTATTTTCCTGATTGCAATTATGTTATTGTTCGCATCCATATTTAATCAAAATATAAAGGCCATACTTTTTGAATTTTTCTTGCTATATTGTAAGCCAATACGGGGGGGACGGCATTACCAATTACTTTGTATGCCCCTGAGGGACTGACAGCATATTTCCTAGAAGCAATTTTGTGAAAAACGAAAGGATAGTCAGGTGGGAATGTTTGGATTAGGGCACATTCACGTGGGGTTAGCCTGCGTTCCATAAGTCCTTTATTTAATTCTTCTTCATTTTTTCCACCATGTTCTAGGGATAATCTGCGAAATTCAATGTTACCATGATGTTCCGATCGTATTGTCGGCCCAAGTCCCTCCATGTTTATTTCAGTTTGCCCTTGACTACCATTGCTAAGAAACTTTGCACATGAGAAAAACTTTTGCGACAAGTCTTCTGAGTGTTCTGGTTCAGGTAAATCTCCCAGCACATCCCTACAAGTTACTGGGTGAGATAGTCCTTCCTTCTCAATATTAAAATTATGGGTGGGTAAAGGATATGGGTTGTAGTCTTGTGGAATATCATTTTTTTCTAATGCTTCTATGGCTTGCGGTTTTAATGCCGAACGTTTTATTCCAATAAAGAACACACGTTCACGTGTCTCTGGCACGCCATAATTACCAGCATGAAGTATTTGTGGGTCAAGAACGATATAATCGTTTCCATTGGCTGTTGAAAAATCTCGTTGTATTATTTCCTTTACATCGCCGAGACTTACCAATCCTTTGACATTTTCTGCAATAAACATCTTGGGCTGAACAATATCGATGACCTGCTTCATCCACATATAGAGTTTACCTCTAGTTTCTTCGGACGGCTCATCATTGACTCTTCTCTCTCCATTGTGTGAAACTTTGGAGTCAAAACCTCTTCTTTTACCTGCAACACTAAAATCTTGACAAGGAAATCCGCCTGTTACAATATCTATATCATGTGGAAAAATGTCCTGGCCATTCTTTTGTAGTTTTACAAGGTCAACAATACTATCTAAATGATAGATATTGGGATTGACATGATAGCGAGACATATAGTTTAGCCATGTCAGTCGAGCATCTTCTAAAATATCACAAGCAAATACAGTTCTAAATAGATTTCGATTAAGCATTACCCAATTGTCATTAACTTGATAGTCTATCCAATCGGGATTAGTCACAGAGTTGCGATGGCACATAAAACCACCTTCAAGACCTAAATCCATTCCGCCACATCCTGAAAATAAGGACAGAACCCTTAGTGTTCCTTCCTCATGTCGTTCTTCCTCACCATTGTTGAAAAATAATTCAAACTGTGGTTCTGCGACTAAGTCTGATTGTTGCTCTACCTCTATTTCTGTATATTTAACATTTTTTGCCATTAGTGTAATCTATACGATGCATATTTCGTGCAAAGTTAATAATTTTCTCTGAAATATGGCTGTTAAATTTGTAAATATTATAGTTCTACAAATATTCTTTGCACATTTTTGCATTATATGGAATATTATGCATAAAATACACATAAAACACAAAACAACCAAATTAAAATGCATGACATCGCATATTTTATAGAAATAAAAAGGCACTGCGAAACTGAACATATGTAAATATTTAAGGAAAGATTTGATTATTTTCTTTTTTTTTGTAACTTTGCATATATAACCTTAATAAAAGGTATGATTTATTATTAATTCGAGTTTCGCAAGCTTCAGTTTCGTTGAGGTTTAAGGTTTTGAGGTCGCTTTACTTCAAGGTTTTAAGGTGATATTAGGCAACTATTCACCACAATTAAACATATTTCACCTCATGACCTTACGACCTTATCGCTCGGCACGCAGTGACGCTTGCCTAAACATGCATTCATGCTTGAGCTTGTCTCAAAACCTGATAACCCAACAAGTTGAGCGAAACTTGAATAAGTTGATATATGAGAAGAAATAAAATAAGCAGTTTAACCAGACCAGCAATGCTGATATGCCTGTTACTACTGGCAAGTATCAGCAAGGCGCAGGTCATGACCCTTGACGAGTGTGTCAAGATGGCAATGATGTCTAACAAGCAGATACAGGCCACCGACCACATGGTGAGCCAGTACAAGCATACCCATAAGTCTGTATATGCCAATTACTTTCCCAACATCAGCCTTAATGCGTCTGGCATATATAGCACGTTTAACGCTAATGCTATAATGGACATCGCCACACCTCTCGGCAACCTTGTCGGGCAACAGATACAACACACGTTTCCTCTTTTAGTGAACGATGCTCTGCGCAGACAGATTTCAAATGGATTTGCACGAACCATACAGCCTCTGAACCCTGAGATAGAATTCAAGGCTAAGAACTTACTGATGGCTAATATCTTGTTGGAACAGCCTGTATATACCGGCGGAAAGATTTCCACTGCTAACAGGATGGGGCTGCTGGGTGTGAAGATGGCCACCCACGCACAGGAGCTTGCCCGCGAGAAGATTGTCGTGGAAGTGTATGAGGCATACCAGCTATTGGTAAAAGCCAAGGAGATGGAGAAGGTGGCACACCAGTATGACTCATTGCTTAACCAGATAGACAAAGAGGTGAAGAGTGCCGTAAAACACGGCATGGCAAGCCGTAACGACGAAATGAAGGTGGCAGTGAAGAAGTCTGATGCCGAACTGAAGATACGTCAGGCAGAGAATGGCATACGACTGGCAAGGATGAACCTCTGCCAGCTCATAGGCAAGCCTCTTGACAGCATGATAGAACCAGCGGAGCAGCATGATGAAGATATGGTGGAGCTTGTTGACAAGAACGCCAGTGTAACAGACAGGACTGAATACCAGTTACTTGAGCTCAACTCACAGATGGCATATGAGAAGGTGCGCATGGAGAAGGCGGCCTATATGCCACAGCTGGGATTTATGCTAAATGCATCGTTCCTCGACGGTATGGAACTGCAAAATAGCAAACTGTTCCGCAGCGAATTCAATATGGCTGTGGGAGCCGTGCTCAAGGTGCCACTATTCCACGCTAACGAAACGAAGCACAAGGTTGCGGCTGCCAAGGAGGCTCTGCAGCAGGAACTGCTCAGGCAGGAAGAACTGACAGGCAAGATGAACCTTGACCTGCAGCAGCAAGCCAACGAAGTGGACGAGGCACAACTGGAGCTGCAACTAAGGAAACGCAACTTAGAACAGTGTGAGGAGAACCTGCACCTCAGCCGCAGCGCATACTCCGTGGGCATGGAGACGCTGAGCGACCTGCTTACGGCACAAGTGTTGTGGCAGGAGGCTTATGCCCAACTGATAGAGTCGCGATATATGGCGAAAGTAAAAATGATGAAATGGCGCAAAGCTGCCGGAAGGATATAGGAAGGTTATAATGACTGAAATGATGAGAAAGAATCTTACATACTACAGCACAACAGTGCTCACTCTTACTCTGCTGCTCTGTATAGCTGCAGCCTGCAAGGAGAAAAAGCAAGACCAGCCTCAACTGGTGAATGTCGTTGAGATAGCCCCGTCGGCTGAAGGCATCTGCGCATCATACCCTGCCAAGACGGAGGCTATGAACAAGACGGACTTATCATTCAAGGTTGCCGGGACAATAGCACAGGTATTGGTAAAAGAAGGCGACCACGTTAATGCCGGACAGGTAATAGCACGTCTGGACGCTCGTGACTATAATACACAACTGCGGGCTACCGAGGCAGAATATCAGCAGGTGAAGGCTGAATGTGAACGCGTCATGGCAATGCACAATGAGAATGCCGTAAGCGACAACAGCTATGACAAGGCACGCTACGGTCTGCAACAGATTACAGAGAAGCTGGCGCACCATCGTAACCAGCTATCTGACTGCCTTATCCGCGCACCTTTCAGCGGATATGTAGAGAATGTTTACAAGGAGGCTAAGGAGACTACCATTCCCGGAATGCCCGTGTTGTCGGTATATTCATCCAAGGGCGTAGATGTAGTTATCAATATACCTGAGCGTGCCTATGCACAGTGCAGGCAGGGTGTCAACTACACAGCAACATTCAGTTCTATGCCGGGAAAGTCTTTCCCCCTTGCCGTGAGGAGCGTAGCTGCCACCGCCAACGACAATCATCTGTATGAGATGCGCCTGGCACTACAAGAGAATGTTCCCGGCATCACACCGGGTATGACCGCCATGGTAGAGGCTGAACAGAAGTACACTGCCAGTCATGGCACAAAGGTGCCTATGGGCGCTGTGTGGTCTGAAGGACAGAAGAGCTTCGTGTTCGTATATGACAAGAAGTCATCAACCATAAAAAAGACCGAGGTAAAGATAGAGCGTATAGACAATGATGAAAACTTCTTCATCTCTGACGGCTTGCAAAACTGCAACATGATAGTAGCCTCAGGCGTTCATCACTTGACCGACGGACAGAAGGTAAGCGTGATGAAGAAGTCTTCCAGCCTGAACGTAGGAAACCTGAAATAACCTTGACTAATCCATGATGAAGATAGATTTTTCGCGTTGGGCACTGAATAACCAAAGGCTGGTGGCTCTTTTCATCGCCATCCTTTCGCTGGGCGGACTGATGGCGTATTATGTCATGCCAAAACTGGAGGACCCCGAGATTGTCGTCAGACAGGCCGTGGTGGTGGGCATATATCCCGGTGCTTCATCACACCAGGTGGAGCTGGAGCTCACCGACCCTCTTGAGAAGAGCATCAACAAGACCGGGGATATCAGCATAATGCAGAGCTATAGCTATGCCGACATGTGCTATGTGCTTATAACCCTTGACCCCGAGGTGCCTGCCGACGAGCTAAGGCAGAAGTGGGGGCTCATGCGCAACAGACTGGAAGAAACCACGTTGCCATCGGGTGCGCAGTATATGGTGAAGGACGATTTCGGAGATGTAGCGGGCATGTTCTATGCCATTACAGGCGACGGTATGAGTTCGCAGGAACTGGAGACCTATGCCGACATGATAAAACGCGAACTGCAGACCATTGATGACGTAGGGCGCATTGACATCTATGGCAAGAAGCCACGCTGCATCAATGTGTCACTAAGACAAGAC
Source organism: Prevotellaceae bacterium UBA3627 (assembly GCA_002373375.1). Classification (GTDB taxonomy): domain Bacteria; phylum Bacteroidota; class Bacteroidia; order Bacteroidales; family Bacteroidaceae; genus Prevotella. The sequence goes on along the minus strand of DFLE01000031.1, from coordinate 7,149 downwards.
CAGCTTGCTCACCTCGGAGTATTGCCTGCCGAGGTCATTGCCACGCTTAACGGACAGAATGCCAACGTTTATTCAGGCTACTTCCTGAGTGGCGGCCACCGCATCCGCGTATGTGTGGATGACCGTTACCAAACGCCTGACGACATCAAGAGCCTTGTAATACAGGGACACCAGAATGACCTGATAAGACTGGGCGACATTGCCGACGTAGCGTTTGACGAGGAGAAAACCTTACGTCAAGAAATGCTGCGCGACGGACAGCATGCATTGGGTATATGCATCTCCGCAGCCTCAGGCACCGACATCATTAAGGTTGGAAAAGAGGTTTCAAGTAAGATAGAGGAGATAGAGAGTACCCGTCTTCCTGCTGGTGTGAAATGTGAAAAGGTATTCTATCAGCCCGAGCGCGTGAGTACCGCACTGGGCACCTTCTTGCTCAACCTTGTAGAGTCTGTGCTGCTGGTCATAGTGCTGCTCGTATTCTGCATGAATTTCCGCTCCGGACTCATTCTGGGTATCACACTGGTAATCACAGTACTGGGCACTCTGCTTGCGCTGTATTATTTTGACGGCGTACTACAGCGTGTGTCGCTGGGCTCGTTTATCCTGGCTATGGGTATGCTGGTTGACAACAGCATCGTCATCGTTGACGGCATATTGGTTGACACCCACGCCGGCAAGTCACGCATGGAGGCACTCACTTCCATTGGACGCAAGACTGCCATTCCCCTTTTGGGCGCCACCCTGATAGCCATACTGGCTTTCCTGCCTATCTATATGAGTCCCGACGTGACGGGCCTCTACGTTCGTGATATGTTCATCGTGCTGGCTGTATCGCTCTTACTGTCATGGATTCTGGCATTGGTGTTCGTGCCTCTGCTTGCCAAGAGATGGCTGACAACACAGCAGGAACAAAACACGCAGGCTCTATATAACAGTCGCTGGCACCGTATGCTCTCTGATGTACTCGGCAAGTCACTTCGCAATCCGAAACGGACGGTGTCACTGATGCTCCTGCTGCTGCTGGGTGCCGCACTGGGCTATCAGCTCATGCCACAGGGATTGTTCCCTGACATGGTGTATGACCAGCTGTATATAGAGTATCAGTTACCTGAGGGACACGACCCACGACAGGTCAAGGCAGACCTTGAGAGTATGCGCAAGGAACTGATGGCTAAGGACTACGTCACACACGTCACCACGTCAATAGGAGCCCCTCCGGGACGCTACAACCTGGTACGCTCCATGGCACTGCCATCACTGGCATACGGCGAACTGATAGTGGATTTCACAGACCCTGGCACCCTTGATAAGCACGTCGATGAATTGCAGAAGCAACTCTCTGCAGACTATCCCGATGCCTATGTCAAGGTAAAGAAATATAACCTTATGTTCATGCGCTACCCTATAGAACTGCGCTTCACTGGACCTGACCCGGCCGTCCTGCACCAGTTGGCTGACTCTGCCATGAACATAGTACGTGAGAAGGGAGTCTTGGCTCCCGTTACAAGCGACTGGATGCCACGCTACCCCACCCTGCACATTGCCTATAACCAGTCAAGCGCACGCCAAAAGGGCATCTCGCGCTCCGATGTAGGACTGTCACTGATGTCTACCACCGACGGACTCCCCGTCGGGGTGTTCCACAATGGCACTGAACGAAACAACATCTACGTCAATATCACTGACGGCAAAGGTCAGCCACAAGCAAGCCTCGACGACGCCACTGTGTTCAGCATGTTGCCCAACATCAGCAAGATAGCCAATAAGGAACAACTGCTCCACGCCATGAAGGACGGCAAATGGCCGCAGCTTACCAATACAGCACAACTTGCAGAGGTGAGCGACGGCATACATATAGAATGGGAAGAGCCCGTCATACCGCATTACAACGGCAAACGCGTACACACCATTGAAGGAGCGCCCGCACCCGGCTATGGCATAGAAGAAGCCCGCAAGATACTGGAGAAGGAGATTGACAAGTTACAGATACCCACTGGCTATGAGGTAACATGGGACGGCGAGAAGAAAGCTACCGATATGTCAATAAAAAACCTCTTCTCTAATTATCCGCTTGCCATACTACTCATGTTCGGCATCCTGGTATGGCTGTTCAAGAGCTATCGTACGTCGTTGCTACTCTTCTGTTGCATCCCGTTCGTCTTTGTCGGTGTCATCCCCGCCATGCTCCTCTCAGGCCAGAACTTCGGTTTCGTTGCCATCGTAGGAGTACTGGGACTGGTAGGCATGATGCTTAAAAACGGCATAGTCCTTGTCGATGAGATGCGTCTGCAACTGCAGAGCGGAAAGGACGGTCACCAGGCACTTATCGACGCATCGCTATCACGCCTGCGTCCTGTTACCATGGCATCGCTCACCACAGTACTGGGCATGGTGCCGCTACTATTCGATGACATGTTTGGTTCCTTGGCTGCTGCCATCATGGGAGGACTCATTGCCGGAACCATCATCGTACTCATCATCATCCCCGTGCTCTACTCCATGTTCTACAAAATCAAATAACATCTGTATCATAGCAAGGTGAGAGATCTGAATAGAGGCGATTTCAGGTCTTAGTAGATACAAATAGAAAGAGATGGTACTCCCTATTCGGGAATACCATCTCTTTCATTGTATGGGGGTATTAACCGTATGTTTCAATCAAGTACTTTACGAACTGCGGGTCACCGAAATCTCTGGTGCCTGCGTCGTGTTGGTTCATCTTGGCTATCTCTGCCATATCATCGTCACTCAGCGAGAAGTCAAAGATGTTGATATTCTGTGCCATGCGCTCCTTGTGGCTTGATTTGGGAATAGCCACAATGCCACGCTGAGTGAGCCAGCGAAGAGCTACCTGAGCAGCAGTCTTATTGTACTTGGCACCTATAGAAGTTAGTAATTCGCTTTTCACAATTCCGTCAGTGCCCTGGCCACCGAGAGGATACCATGCCATCATCTTGGTACCAAACTCATTGAGTATCGGTTCTATGCCTGTCTGCTGGGTAAGCACATTGCACTCCAACTGATTCACCATAGGCTTCAGTTCTACATAGTGGGCAAAATCGAAGAAACGTCCTGCCTGGAAGTTGCTGACACCAATGGCTCTAACCTTGCCGTCACGATAGGCCTTTTCCATAGCCCGCCATGTGCCAAACACATCGCCATAGGCTTGATGAATGAGCAGCAGGTCGATATAGTCTGTCTGTAACTTCTGCAGACTCTCGTCTATACTCTTTGCAGCCTTTTCCTCACCTGCATTAGAAATCCACACCTTTGTCACGAGGAACAGTTCCTCACGCTTGATGCCGCTCTTGCGCCAGGCATTGCCAACACCTTCCTCATTTTGGTAGGCTTGTGCCGTGTCAATCAGACGATAGCCCTCACTCAAAGCATCACTCACACAACGTTCACACTCGTCAGGACTAACGAGAAACACACCGTAGCCTAATGTCGGCATCTGAACACCATTGTATAGTTTTATATATTCCATATTATTCGTCGTTAATATCCTAAACCATTCAACCACTTCTCGACCTTTTTCTTTTCTGTGCGCACCTCGTGACCATAGATGCTGAAGCCCTTTTGTACGTTAGCACCAGGGAAGGCCGCCTTCACATCTTCCACACAATTGGCAAGTCCGCTACCCTCGTGAGTAGTGAAGGGTATTACTGTCTTACCTTTCAGGTCGTCAGCATGCTTCTTGAAGAAGGTGAACATAACCTGCGGATAGGTCCCCCACCATACCGGACCGCCGATGAACACTATGTCATACTGACTTAGGTCCACGTCGCCCTCATATTCAGGCAACTCACCTTTATCAACCTCCTCCTGTGCCAGTTTGATAAGTGGATTATATGCCATACCGTCATATTTATGGGTTACTATCTCAAACTGCTCCGCACCTGTCAGTTCTGTGATATAGTCTGCCACAATCTTGGTGTTGCCCACCTCTATGTTTCCTACTGCGTAGTTGTCTCCCGCATGCGAGAAGAACACTACGATTGCCTTTGAATCCTTATTCATAACTTTCTCCTGTTTTGCGCCGCCGCTGCATGCCGTGGAAACGAGCAAGCCGAAGACGGCTGTGATGATACTCCTGATATTCATTTTAATTATTCTTTCTAATTCACACTGCAAAGTTACGACGATTTTCTGACACTTCTGTTTTACAAATTGCGTCACTTTTTTCACTTTTTACACAATTCATTCTCACGACACCTCCCTACTTCGTCCACTACTGTACAATACATCTTCCCCCCCGTCACCCTACTTATATCATCTTAATTCCCTAACAAGACAAAGCCAATCAGCAGACATACAATAAAGGGACCTGCCAAATTATTAGCAGGTCCCTTTGCATATAATTACGCTCCTTAATCATTTAACCATTAAAATCCCAAAATCCGGTTCCCGTCTCAGGGTCATACTTCCTGCCAATAGAGCCACCGACAGTAGGACGCAGTTCTATTTCTGCAGTATATAGAACCGTCGAGGATTTCAGATGTCCCCCTGCTATTCCGTGTTCATCCTTCTTGAATGTAAACAGTGCATGAGTATGATGGAAGAGTTTATTGTTTTCATCTCTAACCACATTTCCATTAAGCGACACAAGTTCGAGCATACCTTCTAACTGCTCTGTCTCAAAGCTGCCTGTCTCTGGAAGAAATACTTGAAGCTCTGCACTCTGACACCCCCCAATCCCCGAGAAAACAGCAGACGGTATGGATTCCTTTTCGCAAATTTCAAGAAGGGAACTTATTATTTCATCTCCACGATCCATACGGACATAGTATGTTTCGCCAATCTTTCTATATTCCATAGTATATCGTTTATGTATGTTTAATCTGTCAATGTTTGCAACACTGTAGCTTTGCGAATTATACGGCAAAAATACTAATAAAATTTAGAATAGCCAAACAAACAAGCAGTATAAAGCACATTCTGTCTGTTTTCAGCAAACAGGCATTAACCCATTACCACATCAAGTACCATCATAAGCACGAAACCAATGGCAAAGCCAATAGTGCTGAGATTGGAGTGCTGACCATCAGAGGCTTCAGGAATGAGTTCTTCGACAACAACGTAGAACATAGCTCCCGCAGCAAAAGCAAGCATATAGGGCATAACAGGCATCAGCAGCGATGCCAACAAAATGACGGCAATGGCTCCGAGTGGCTCAACAGCACCACTCAGACTGCCAATGAGGAACGAGCGCCACTTGCTGTTACCTTCTGCCCGCATCGGCATGGAGATAATAGCTCCCTCAGGAATGTTCTGAATGGCAATGCCCAGCGAGATAGCCATAGCTGATGCTACAGTCAGTTCAGCAGCCCCCTGCTCCACTCCGGCAAATACCACTCCGACTGCCATTCCTTCAGGCAGATTGTGAAGGGTAACTGCTAATGCCAGCATGACTGTGCGCGACAAGCGCGAACGTGGTCCTTCCGGTGTGTCTGAACCGACATGGAGGTGTGGGGTGAGATCATCAAGTGCCAACAGGAACCCGATGCCCAACAGAAATCCAACTGCCGCAGGCATAACGCTCCATTTGCCGCTGTCTGCTTCCATCTCCATTGCGGGTATGAGCAACGACCATACCGATGCCGCCACCATCACACCAGAGGCAAAGCCCAACAGCGACTTCTGTACTCGTGCCGACATTTCGTCCTTCATCAAAAAAACAAATGCCGAGCCAAGCATCGTGCCCAGCAGCGGAATCAGCAGTCCTATAACCAATGTCGTTGTCATCGTGAGCAAAGGTATAACTTTTTATTGAATTGCCAAATACTCAAATCTGATGAAATGCAAAAAGAAGGCCGAAGCCCTCCCTTTAATCACTCCCGAAAGTAGAGAAATCTACAGTAGGGAAATAAAAAACATCGAGATTATGGCAAATCAAGCAACATTATCAAATTTAGATAATGTTTCGAAGTTTGTCATAGAGATAATACCATGTGAATTGTAGTTGCCGTATGGCCTGAATGACCAAGGCGAGAAGGCAGTTTCACAAAACCATGACGGGCATACATCTTCACTGCATCGGCAAACTCCGGGAAAGACTCAATGTAGAGATGTGTATAGCCTGCTTTCCGTGCTTCATTGATGACCAGTGAGAAAAGTTTTGAGCCATACCCCTTCCCACGAACTTTCGGGGAAAGATAGAATTTTACCAGTTCTACATATCCTTCAGGCAAGCCTTCTGTTGGATAGAAACCACAGCCCCCCATCACCTCACTATCTTCGTTGATGACCCAATATCCGGCATTCACACCCTGCAAGGATTCCCATATATGCCATGTGCGGGAATCATCATAGACGGTGTTCACCAATGGTGCTCCATATTCCTCGAATACAGAACGTATCACACGGGCAAGCGGCTTCTGATCTTCCTGTTCTATCGGTCTGATGGTCGCTGTTTTATTCTCCAGACACAGTTCCATCAGAATGTCGCAACGTTCGTAGGCATTATCCTTCAGCGGTATCTCCTTGAATCCCAATTTGCGATAAAGAGCAATGGAGGCTTCCAAGCGGGTGTTGCCTTCGAGAAAGATTCGTTTTACATCATGACTGCGGGCATAGTCTAATAATGCCTCGCCCAGTTGGCGACCGATGCCTTTTCCCTGTGCATCTGGAGAGACTGCCATCTTTGCCAGCTCGTGACAGTCAGATTCAGGATGCGGTTTCAGCGCACAGCAACCCACAACCTGTCTGCTTTCGTCTATAGCCAGAAATATCTGCCCACCATGTCCGATGATGTTGTCATCGATATGTGCAAATGTGTCAAGATCAGACTGCTCCAGTCTGAACCAGGTCTCTATCCACTGCTTGTTCAGTTTGATAAAGTCCTGCTTGTATTGCGGCTCGTATGTGACAATTCGTATCATCAATTGCAAAAGTACACCTTTCTTAGTATTTGTGCAATACCATAACAATGGTATTTACTTATTTTAGATGTTCTTATATATAATTAAGGTATAGTAAACCAAAGCCATAGTGAATGAGTTTACCTTTTTCAGTTTAGAGGTTCATGTATAGTAACTATTGTTCCTTCATCTATCCAAGGTGATCCGATAGTATGACTCAAAATCTCCACACCATTCGGGTTGTATTTTGAGCCATAACCTTGTGCTGATGGTCACAACACCTTGT
>DFLE01000049.1:172-19967 GCA_002373375.1 Prevotellaceae bacterium UBA3627 | reverse complement strand
ATTAGGAATTTAACATAGAATGCAGATTAAACGGATTTTAGCTCTGCACGAACACTGCTATTACACTGATTGTGAAAGGATTTCACAGAGATTGAACTGTAAACCTCTTTTTCGACCACGGATTTAACAGATTAAACGGATTTTAGCTCCGCACGAACACTGCTATTACATTGATTGTGAAAGGATTTCGCAGAGATTTAACAAACAACGGATTTAGACGGATTACACAAATTGCACTGATTATAATTCGCGAAATCCGTCTAATTAGTTTTAATCCGTTGTTTGAAAAAAATCCTGTCAATCAATGTAATCTGTGGTCGTTGCTGAAATCTGTTTAATTAGTTTCAATCCGTTGTCAAGAATAAAAATTAATGTTTCATTCGTGGATAATTTACGGGAATTATATGTTTTCTCTTTTAACACAAATTCCCATATAATTAACCATGAATTATTCAGAAATTTTATTAATCCGTTGTTGAAAAGTCAATCCCATTAATCCCTGTCGCTCTGTACTTTGTGACGCTTTGCTTGCAAAGAACCTGTGGTCGTTGATTGAAGTTAAATCTCTTTTCTCTTTTCTCTTTTTCCGAGTTTTCTTGAAGCTCTCTCATGTACTCGGCTTCCATGGCTCTGCACCTCTGCTGCCTTTCCTTTATCCAGGCCGCTTCTTCTCTGTTCTTTTGCTTCTGCTCTTCTGATAATGGTTTGAGCGACTTCAGCCACTCTTGTCCTACTAGTGGTTCTTGTGTCATGGTTGTTTGGTAATAGTGTTAATTTCCAACTTCCTTATATGCAGCATAAATTTACAAACATTATTTCTGATGAACAAGAAAAAGGAGAGAAAAATTTTATTTAACCATGTCATGATGTGCCTACGTGGTAAGTACAGACGGTTCGGTATACATAGAGACATGGATTTTACGTTTTTCTTTATTTCTTTAAAATTTTTGTGCACACACAAAAAATCAGTTCATTGCGGTCCATCAGTTTTGATACTTTGACAGGTGTTTTTCTTATTTACCTAACAAAGTGTCAAAACAAAAAGTGTCGTCTGGAAATTCAAAATAGAGTTTTAGATAGCACTTTCTTTGGTATGTTTCAGGGTGAAAATGGTTATACAGTGTAAAAGCATAGCTTTTACTCTGTCATTTGATAGCTTTTACAGCATGAAAGCATAGCTTTAACAATGTAAAACGAATGCTTTTATGACGTTATTTGATAGCTTTTACTATGTAATACGATAGCTTTTACAACTAATAAAAATCTCATTGTTGATTATCAGTGAGTTATAAACGCTGAAATCTTGCCTGGTTTTCAAAATAATTTCCCGTTGCTGGGTTTCAGCGCAAGGAAATCGAGGTTGCAAAAATCAAAGTGTCACGAAAAAAGTGAAAAAAGTGACAAAAGGTTGGTTAATGTGATGCCTCTTACATGGTAATGTGGATGCTATTACCATTTTTCGTACGATTCTTTTATGTGTATTTTAAATAAATATGTTAACTTTGCGATTGGAAATACTAACAAAAATATTAACTAACGATATCTTTTATGAACAAAATCATTAGTGTAATTGCCGTGCTGTTGGCGTTGATGCCATCGACTATGCAGGCACAGCGACTAGTACAACCTTTGAGTCGCAGCGTGGTGGCCGTGAACCGTTCGGGTAGTACCATCCGAAGCAGTGTAACGTCTGCCGGTGGACAGGGTTCGCTTATATCATGGCGCAAATTGGCGCAGGAGCCGGAAGGCACCACCTACAATGTTTACAGGCGTAGTGCTGGAGCATCAAACTACACAAAGTTGAACTCCAAGCCACTGACAAAGACTAACTACACCCCTACGTCGCTCGCTGCCAATGCGGAGTATGCTGTGACGGCTATTACCCCCGACGGCGTAGAGGGGGAGATGAGTGCGCCTTTCATCTACAAAACGCAGGCGTATCCTAATGTGTGGTTTAACTTCGACTTCGACAACACTGTAATTACGAGCAATGACTACCGCACCAAATTCGTGTGGCCGATGGACCTTGACGGCAACGGAGAGGTGGATGCCATAGTAGTTGACCGTCTGTATGCCGGGGCTGCCAGTAGCGACGATGCCGAGAATGCAAGTGACAACACTGCCGACGTGAGTCACAAAATTCAGGCATACAAGCTTGACGGCACACTGATGTGGACTGTAGACATGGGACCGAATGTCAACATCTGTGGCGGTCAGAACGACATGGTGGTGGCTTGGGACATCAACTGCGACGGTCGCTGCGAGGTAATTATCAAGTCGAGCGACGGTACACGCTTCTGGGACAAGCAGAACGAGACATGGGGCAAGTATGCCAAAGGCAGTGATGTGGCTGACGTGGACGGTGACGGCATTGTGGACTACCGCACACAGACCAGTCGCAACCGTCCGTTCTACGTATCTGTCATCGACGGTGCCACGGGTGAAGAGATTGCCTGCAACGAATTGAAATACGATGATGTGAGCGACGGTACCGACCGTTATACGCGCGACAACCGCAGCGACTACATGAGCGACGGCTACGCTGCCATGGACGGTCACTTTGCCATCTGCTACCTTGACGGCATTCACCCCTCGCTGGTAATGGAATGCCTTGACCGTGAGACAAACAAAACCCACCATAACTATGTGTTTACATGGGACTACGATTGGAGTTCTGGCATTCCTACAAACTGGCACCATTCTGCCACATGGAGCCGCAATGACAAAACTCCGTGGCCTGCCGAGTTCCACCAGCTGCGCGTGGCTGACGTTAACGGCGACGGCTGTGACGAGATGATTCAGGGTGGCTACTCGGTGAATCCGCTAAAGGGTTGGTTCTGTAGTCCAGGCATAGGCCACGGTGACCGCTACATTCTCAGCGACATTGACCCCGACCGTCCAGGCCTGGAGGTGTATGCCATACAGCAGAGTGCACTGCTCGGACAACTGATTTACGATGCAAACACAGCCGAGCGCATCAAGGAGTGGTATCTGCCATCGGTATATGACGTAGGACGTGGTGCTTGCATGGACATTGACGCATCGCGCAAGGGTTACGAACTGTATAGTTTCACCGACGACTACATATATGACTGCAAGGGTGAGAAGACCGACTACACTCGTTCGGGTTGCGGCATCAAGCAGATGTTTGAGGGCGTATGGTGGGACGGCAATCTGCAGCGCGAAGAACTCAGTTCGCCTGGCGGTTCCAACTATGGTACTAACCTGATGATTACTCAGGTGCTCAACAAGTCGCGACTGGTGGAGTTCTCGCAGGAATCATCATGGGCTACCCATGCTGCTAACGGCACCCGTCCTGCCTTTATGGGCGACATCACGGGCGACTGGCGTGAGGAGGTCATCCTTGCCAAGCAGAACGACAGCGGTTCTACGGGGCTTGTGGGATATACCACTGCCATGCCTACCGATTACAGCATTTATTGTCTGCAGCAGGACCCGCACTACAGAGGCGACTGCACCACACGCGGCTACTATCAGCATCCTAACACTGGCTTCTACCTTGGAAGCGACATGCCACTGCCACCACTGCCACCGGTGTTTGACACCGACCTGAGATGGAAAGGCGGTACGGTGGACAATGGCTTCACATCTTTCGATATGACTACAGCTGCTGCTTACGCTGACGGTAAGAGCCTTATGTTTGACCTCTCAGGCAGCAACGCCTCCGACATAGCACTTGGCACCGGGAGGAAACCCTCAGCAGTGTTCCTGATGAATCCTCTCGGCCACGACTACACCTTCAGCGGTGCCTTCACTGGCGACATGACGCTGACGAAGTCGATGCAGGGCAAGGCTACATTTAATGACGGACTGGCACACACAGGGCAGACCATAGTCAGCGAGGGCACGCTCTGTGTAAACGGAACAGTGGCTGGTCCGGTGGAACTGCGCGCCAAGGGTACGCTCTGCGGCAACATGACACTGAAGGACACTGTGACATTTGAGGGCGCACTCAACTATGAGGGTTGTCGACTGATGCCTGCCGGACTGACTGGCGTGATGGCATTTGACAAGGCTGTGACGTTGCCAGGTGACGTATATATGGAGATAGAGGCTGACAATGGCAAGTGTGGCAAACTGGCTGTTGACGGCAGCCTTACCTTCAAGAATACCAACTACATTACAGTGAATCTGCTAAGCCAGAACACTGCCGACTATCTGTTGGCAGAGTGTACGGGTACGTTGACTTGCAATGTGGAAAGCCTAAAGTGCCGTGGACTAGAGGGCATCAACTACGACCTCCTTACTGTTGATGACAAACAGCTCATACTGCGCATCAACGGTTCGCGCGATGCTGCAGAGAACGTGTTGTGGACTGGTGCAGAGAGCAACACATGGAACTACAAGGCAGACAACTTTTCACTTAACGCAGAGGCTACGCCTTACGTGGCTGGCGACCAGGCAGTGTTTGACAATACCGCTGCGCAGACCACTATCAATGTGCCAGAGATGATGGTAACCAACGGCATCGTGTTCAACTCTGGCAAATACACCCTCTCTGGTGAGGGTGGCATTTCTGGCGAAGGCAGTGTGACTGTGAATAACGGTGCTGATGTGACGCTCAACATGAAGAACAGCGACTACACTGGTGCCACTATCGTCAATGGCGGTACGCTCACCGTGCCAAACTTCTACGATGGTGGTCAGAAGAGTGCCATCGGTGCTGCAGAGGCTGCACAGGGAAATCTCGTGCTCAACCGTGGTAAACTGGTATTGAGCAAAGACAACATGGGTACTGACCGACAGATAACTCTTACCGATACTGCTACCATCAGCATAGCACAGGCAAACAGCTCACTGTCGCTCAAAGGTAATGTCAGCGGTACGGGATATATGGTGAAGGATGGCGCTGGACAGCTGAACTTTACATACGGCGGTGCTAACAACTTTGCTGGTGTAATCTTAAAGCAGGGCATCATTGCTCAGGGCGCATGGAACAGCACATTCGGCAAGAGCGGCTCACCAATGGTGCTGGCTGGTGGCGAGGTACACCAGATTGACATCAACAGTACTTCTACAGTGCCAGAGTTTAACCATGCAGTGACGGTTGAGGCAGGCACCACGAACAAGATAATCGGTTCGTCGCGCGGTAGAATCAACGGCACAGTGAAGGGCAGCGGTGCTCTCACCATAGTATCTAAGTATGTGCGTTGCGACGTGGGTGCCACATTTGCAGACTACTCTGGCGAGCTCACCCTCTCAGGCAGCCAGTTCCGACTGATGTCTAATGTCACCGACATGAGTAAGGCTCGTGTCATCATCGATGCCGCTACCAACGTGGGGCACTATAAAGGCGGTTCAGGCAATGCTGTTACTGCAACTACGAAGATTGGTTCTCTGTCAAGTGCCAAGACTGCCACCGATGGCATACTTGGCGGCTCGGCAAGCACATACGAGGTGGGTTATCTGAACGACAACAGTGATTTCTACGGACTGCTGCGGTGCGCACGCATGGTAAAAGTCGGCAACGGCATGCTGTCGCTCCACACAGCTGGACACTCGGCACCAATGACTATCAATGGCGGTACGCTGTCACTCAGCGGACCATCAGCAGCGGTAATGACCACAGGTGCAGTGACCGTAGCTAACGGCGGCACACTCACTGCTACCGGAGAGCAAGGCATTGGCAGTGACCTCACGTTGAACAAGGGGGCACGACTGCTTTGTCAACTCACTGCTACCAGCAACTCTATATTGTCGGTATCGGGTAGCGTGAATCACAACGGCGACACCATCGTGGTGAAGGTGCCTGCTGGTCGCAAACTGGAGGTTGGCGACGAGATAACCGTGTTCACCTCTACGGGAGCACACACAGGCAATTTCTTCGTTAAGTCTGAGGCCGACGGCATAACTTACGAGTTTGACTCCTCTACATTCCTCAGTGACGGCAAACTGCGTGTCACAAGTGTAGCCACGGGCATAGCACGGCTGAAGGCCGACGACACCCACGTCGATGTCTATTCTTCCGATGGCATAAAGATACGCCACAACGTGATAGTCAGCGAAGCCCTCAACGACCTACCTGAAGGCATCTATATCATAGGCAATCAGAAAGTGGTGAAGAAATAGGATGTGAGGTTATAAGGTGTAAGATGAAGTATGGTGTGCAAATAAATGCTTTTTTGTTTGATTTCACAAATTAACAAAGCCAACTCTTAGTATTTAGAAGGCGATACAAGGAATAACTGACATTGAGGCATATCCACAAAAAAACGACCGCTTGGCAAATGTTTTATTGCTAAGCGGTCGTTTTATCCGTTTATAATTCGTGTTAGTCCGTTGTTAAAAGGACAATCACTGTAATCTATGTAATCTGTGATAAGAAGAATAATAAATAAAATCACAGTGCTCCTTTGGTGGAAGGCAACTGATAGTGGTAGATGTCGCGTTTTACTGCCATGCGTATAGAACGTGCGAAAGCCTTGAAGATTCCCTCTATCTTATGGTGTTCGTTATCTCCTTCTGCCTTGATGTTAAGGTTCATCTTGGCGGCGTCGCTGACGCTCTTGAAGAAATGGAGGAACATCTCTGTAGGCATCTCGCCAACTTTCTCGCGGTGGAACTCTGCATCCCATACGAGCCATGGACGGCCACCGAAGTCGAGTGCCACCTGACAGAGACAGTCGTCCATAGGCAGGGTGTAGCCGTAGCGTTCTATGCCGCGCTTGTCGCCAAGGGCCTTAAGTAAACATTCGCCAAGGACAATGCCGGTGTCTTCTATGGAGTGGTGTTCGTCAACGTGCAGGTCGCCGTTGCAACGCACGTAGAGGTCCATCATGCCGTGGCGGCCTATCTGCTCGAGCATGTGGTCGAAGAAGCCCAGTCCGGTCTGTATGTCGCACTTGCCTGTGCCGTCGAGGTTTATGCGTACGGCGATGTCTGTCTCGTGGGTGGTGCGTGTTATCTCTGCGGTGCGCTCGCCGGCGAAGAGAATCTCTGCAATCTTCTCCCATGTGATGTCGTCCTTGCCGAGTATGAGAGCCTTGCATCCAAGGTTCTCTGCAAGCTGCGCATCGGTTTCGCGGTCGCCGATGACGTAGGAGTTGGCGAGGTCGTACTCAGGATTGTTGATATACTCTGTCAGCATACCTGTGCCAGGCTTGCGGCAAGGGTGATTATCTTCAGGGAAGTGACGGTCAATGAGGATGTTATCAAACTCAATGCCTTCGCCCTTCAAGGTCTGGAGTATGAAGTTGTGGACTGGCCAGAAGGTGTCCTCAGGGAAAGAGTCTGTTCCTAGTCCGTCTTGGTTGCTCACCATTACAAACTCAAAATCGAGGTTCTTGCGTATGAAACCGAGGTTGCGGAATACGCCCTCCACGAACTCCAACTTCTCAAAGCTGTCTATCTGTTCGTCGGCAGGTTCCTTGATAAGTGTGCCGTCGCGGTCTATGAATAGGAGTCTTTTCATCGTTTTTCTATTATTTCTATTTTAGAACTTGGCGTGTCAGAAGTTTGTGTTTCTGTAGAGCATTGGGTTATCTGTTTGATTGTTCGGCTTTTGTCTTTATGTCTCCATACAGGAATACGTGTGATGCATGAAATGCCACAGACAGTATTAATGCAAATGCCGAAGCCACGGCTGATGCCGTAAGTGTGATGTAATAAGTGTATGTAGGTATTTCAGCCTCGTCGCCGTACTGGTTCATGCATTCTATAGCGTTCTGATATGCCGTTGACATTATCGTGTCAGGCAATATCAGTACAACGATGGCAATCAGGTATATCACGCTGCATAGACCGCAGACACCGAGGAGTTTTCCAAGGTGCTTGAATCCCTCACGATACTCCTTGCGGAAGGAATGAGCCTTTTTATCATTCTTGTCGTTATCTGTATCGATAGCTCTCATCATGTGACAGTCAAAAGTGTATGTCAGTGGCGTAGCAAATACTATCAATGCTACAAGGAACAAGAACATACCGCATACTACAGCTATCCAAATCCATTTGAGAGAGTCGTTAGTTTGCACGGTAGGCATCGTCTGTTCGGTTGCCCCCATGGCTATCATGTATGTAACCCATTTTGACATGCTCAGTGTGACCAAGAATATGATGATGCTTATAAGATATGGCCAGATGGTGTAGGGTAGGGTGTGTATGGACAGTTTTAAGGTACGCTTCAGTGTATCTCGCCATACAGCCAGTCTGCCTGCTTTGTCTCCTGTGTAGTTTGGAGATGTCTCTATATTGAGTTTCCTGCGGAATAAGAGATACATCCTTG
Organism: Prevotellaceae bacterium UBA3627; assembly: GCA_002373375.1. Lineage (GTDB taxonomy): Bacteria > Bacteroidota > Bacteroidia > Bacteroidales > Bacteroidaceae > Prevotella. Next base: position 11,725 of record DFLE01000049.1, on the reverse strand, counting down.
CTATGGCAAAGATAATAGCACCGTAGCTTATCGTTAACATCAAGATGACAGTCAGCAAGGGCATTACTGACAGGTCTCCGTGTGTCAATACATATAATTGCGTGTAATTGCAAAGATATGTAGATATACTCTCTAACAGTGCTGCAATGAAGAAGTAAGGTAGTAGTACCTTAACAATCATACGCAGATGCTGGGCGAGGAATTTGAATCCCTCGCTTATGCATGCTGCGTATGAGCGTTCCTTATATAATATAGTCTGTTCCATGGTTTGAAGTTTGAGGGGTGGGGCGGTTTACGGTTTACCGTTTACAGTTTGTGGTTTACGGTTTACTGTTTTAACCAATTACACCTTGCCTTTACCCTCGTTCTTTACCCTTTACTTTTAAGTTCCTTGATGGTCTGCTCAAGTACGGCAATCTTTTCGAGAGAGTCGGCCTCTTTCTTGCGCTCCAATGCCACGACAGCCTCTGGTGCATTGGCAACGAAACGCTCGTTGGAGAGCTTTTTGCGAACACCGTTGATGAAGCCCTGCAGGTGCTTCAGTTCTGCCTCAGCCTTGGCTATCTCTGCCTCTACGTCGATGAGGTCGCCCAAAGGCACAGCGTACTCGCGTGTACCTATCATGAATGTGCTTGAGCCGTCGCCCTTCTGCTGCACGTAGTTGATGTCAGAGAGACCTGCCATCTTCTTGATGATAGGACCGAGGGCAGGACACTGCGTAACAACCTTGTCATTGGCTCCACTGACAACGACCTCGAGGGTCAGTGGTTCGCGAGGAGCAATGTTCTTGGTCTGGCGAACGCCACGCACACCAGAGATAACCTGCTTAGCCTCCTCGTAGTCGGCAAGTATGCGCTGCTCGTCCTCAGTAGGTGTGTCAAGTTTGAATACGGATACCATCAAAGCCTCACCAGGCTTGCGGTCAGCAATGTGCTGCCACAGTTCCTCGGTGATGAACGGCATGAATGGGTGTATGATGTGCAGAAGCTGGTCGAAGATATTGAGTGTAGCCTCAAGTGTGGCCTTGTCGATAGGTGCCTGGTATGCAGGTTTAATCATCTCAAGGTACCAACCTGAGAACTCATCAGTGAACAGCTTGAAGGCTGCCATGAGAGCCTCATTGAGGCGATACTTAGAATAGTCGTCGTTGATTTCTGCATATACAGCCTTTACCTTTGCATTCATCCATGCTATGGTCTTCTTGTTTGGTTCCGGCTGCTCTATGTCGGCTACCTCCCAGCCCTTTACGAGGCGGAAGGCATTCCACATCTTGTTACAGAAGTTCATACCCTGTGCACACAATGCGTCGTCGTACAGAATGTCGTTGCCGGCAGGAGCCGCAAGCATCATACCCATACGCACGCCGTCAGCGCCATATTTCTCTATCAGCTCGAGTGGGTCAGGAGAGTTTCCAAGTGACTTACTCATCTTACGACCGAGTTTGTCGCGTACGATGCCTGTGAAATATACGTTGCGGAAAGGTATCTGCTTCTGATACTCGCAGCCAGCCATAATCATACGTGCTACCCAGAAGAATATGATGTCAGGACCAGTAACAAGGTCGCTTGTTGGGTAGTAATAGTTTATCTCTTCGTTGCCGGGGTTGTTGATACCGTCAAACAGAGATATAGGCCAGAGCCATGAAGAGAACCATGTGTCAAGTGCATCCTCGTCGCGCTTCAGCTGGTCGGCGGTGATGGATGGGTCAATCTCCTTAGCCTTCTTGAGGGCCTCCTCCTCTGTAAGTGCCACGACGAAGCGCTCCTCGCCCTCTGCGGTCTCTGGCAGGAAGTATGCTGGTATGCGGTGTCCCCACCACAACTGACGTGAGATACACCAGTCTTGTATGTTCTCAAGCCAGTTCTTGTATGTGGTTACATATTTGTTAGGATAGAACTTCAGTTCGCCGTTGAGCACTGGTGGCAGTGCAATGTCTGCCATGTGCTGCATAGAGAGGAACCACTGCTTGCAGAGGCGTGGCTCTACTGCGGTGTCCTGGTTGCGCTCTGAATAACCCACCTTGTTGTCATAGTCCTCAATGTGGTCCATGAGACCTGCGTTCTCAAGGTCGATGGCAATCTGCTTGCGCACTACCATGCGGTCCTGACCGACGTACATGCCTGCAGCCTCTGAAATGGTGCCGTCAGGGTTGAAGATGTCTATTGTCTCAAGGTTGTGAGTCTTACCCAGTGCGTAGTCATTTACGTCATGGGCAGGAGTAACCTTCAGACAGCCTGTACCGAACTCTATGTCAACATAGCGGTCCTCGATGACAGGTATTACGCGGTTTACGAGAGGCACGATTACCTTATGGCCCTTCAGCCACTGGTTCTTCACGTCCTTAGGGTTGATACACATGGCGGTATCGCCCATGATGGTCTCAGGACGTGTGGTAGCAACTACGGCATAGTAGCCTTTCTCGTCCTTGTGGAACACCTCTCCCTCTTCACCTGTAAGCACTACAGGGTTGGTGTCGGCGTCAGCCACATAGTATTTCAGGTGATAGAGCTTTGACTTCTCCTCACGATAGATAACTTCCTCGGTAGAAAGCACGGTCTGGGCTTTCGGGTCCCAGTTTACCATGCGCAGGCCACGGTAGATGTAGCCCTTGTTGTAAAGGTCTACAAACACCTTCAGTACTGACTCAGAGCGCTTTTCGTCCATGGTGAATGCGGTGCGGTCCCAGTCGCATGATGCACCGAGCTTGCGCAACTGCTTCAGTATGATGCCGCCGTGCTCTTCTGTCCATGCCCATGCGTGCTTCAAGAACTCCTCACGAGTGAGGTCACGCTTCTTTATACCCTGCTGTGCCAGTTTGTTAACCACCTTTGCCTCAGTTGCTATAGAGGCATGGTCAGTGCCAGGCACCCAACAAGCATTCTTACCGTCAAGGCGAGCCTTACGTATAAGGATGTCCTGGATGGTGTTGTTAAGCATGTGTCCCATGTGGAGTACGCCGGTCACGTTTGGCGGCGGTATAACTATGGTGTATGGCTCGCGGCCGTCTGGCTTACTTGCAAACAGTTTGTTGTCGGTCCAATACTGGTACCATTTTGATTCTACCTCCTTTGGAGAGTATTTACTTGCTAATTCCATTTTGGTATATTGGGTTGTTATTTTTATTTCAGTTTGTTGTCTTTTGTCTATATTAATACACTCTGAGCCTGTCACCCACACGAGGCATGTAGTCATTAGGCAGGTTGTTCATCTTGTACAGGCTGCTGAGTCTGATGCCATACATCTGTGAGATGTCATACATACTCTGTCCTGCCATGACAGTGTGCAGGAAGCCCTTGTACTTTTTCTCTGCTTTTGTAGCTTTCTTCTTCAGATACACTATATCACCATTGGCGAGAACAGCGTTTTTGTCCCTTTCGTTGTATTTTGCCAGAGAACGGTAACTTATGTTTACATCAAGGGCAATAGAGCGGAATGTCTCGCCCTGCTGAGCTATGATGTATAGGTTGTCATTATACATGTAGATGCGATGGTTCTTCACCACTTTACCCAGCAAGTCCTCTTTCTTTGTTTTCTTCTTGGTCTTGTTTGTCTTGCCAGACTTGAATATTCTCTCAATCCATGAGCCTGCCTCAGCAATGTCTATATTGCTACCAGAAGATTTCTTGCTTGTGCTCCTGTAAGGGGTGTTTGTGTCGTATTGGTGCAACTGATAAAGTTCTATTATCTCTATCAGCTTGTCGGCATATTGTGGGTTGGTGGCATATCCACATGCTTTCAGTCCGCGAGCCCATCCCTTGTAGTCTGTAGTCTTCAGCGAGAAGAGTGACTTGTAACGGTTACCTTGCAGGAACTTGCTATGGTCCACATAGCTCTCTCTTGCACTTGAGTACGACCTGAAACAGTCGTTTTTTATATCATCGTCAACATATATAGTCTTTCCTGTCCAACCGTTATGGCACTTTATGCCGAAATGGTTGTTTGCCTGGGTTGCCAGCCTGCTGAGCCCGGCGCCGCTTTCAAGGAGTCCCTGTGCCAATGTTATGGATGCGGGAATGCCGTATGTATGCATCTGTTCAATGGCAATGTCCTTGTATTTGTTGATGTAATTCTGATATGCGGAATTCCATTTGATAGCACCTGCGGCATGTGAGAGCCACAGTGCTAAAAGAAATATTATGTAACATCTTTTTCGCATACAGATATTTGGTATGGTTGTAAATATAACGGCCTTTGGAAGACTATTGTTTTTAAGTTACAAAGTTACTCAAAAAAATCCATATAACAAAAAGAAATGACACCTAATATAAAATCAGATGTCATTTCTTCTCTTGTAGTAGTGGGTACGGGAGTCGAACCCGTGTACCCGGCGTGAGAGGCCGGTATCCTAGGCCACTAGATGAACCCACCATTTGCAAGAAAAGGTGCGGAAGGTGGGGGATTCGAACCCCCGGTACGGTAAACCCGTACGTCAGTTTAGCAAACTGGTGGTTTCAGCCACTCACCCAACCTTCCCTGTTGTCAAACCGACACCGTTTTCTTAATGCGAGTGCAAAGGTAGCTATTTTTTTTTATTCTACCAAATGTTTTGGTATATTTTTTTGAAATTAATTGTAAAAAGACAGCAAAAGGGTGTGTGTTGCTAATATGGTTTCATGTAGGCATTGTTCTTGATAAAATAAAAGCTATCACTTTATTAGGAAAAGTGATAGCTTTTGATGTGTAGTATGGAATGTTAATTTTAGTCCAGTTTGTGGATTACCAATCCAGAACGGAGTTTTGGCTCAAACCATGTTGCCTTAGGAGGCATGATGTTGCCAGAATCAGCGATGTCCATGATCTGCTTCATAGAGACAGGGTAGAGGGCAAGAGCCGCACGCATCTCACCACTGTCAACGCGACGCTTCAGTTCGCCGAGTCCACGCAGACCACCAACGAAGTCGATGCGCTGTGAAGAACGCAGGTCGCCAAGTTCGAGGATATCCTGCAGGATGAGGCGTGAGGATATGTCAACGTCAAGAACGCCGATTGGGTCGCTGTCGTCGTATGTGCCTGGCTTTGCGTCAAGGCTGTACCACTCACCGTCAAGGTAGAGAGAGAATTGGTGAGCGTGCTGTGGACGATACTCCTCAGTGCCCTTCTTCTCTACGACGAAGTTCTTTGCGAGTTTCTCAAGGAACTGCTCAGAGGTGTTTCCGTTGAGGTCTTTCACTACGCGGTTGTAGTCGAGCACAGTCAGCTGGCTTGCCTGGAAGCATACAGCCATGAAGTAGTTGTACTCCTCGTCGCCTTTGTGGTTGGGATTCTGCTTAGCGCGCTCAGTACCTACGAGTGCGGCAGCTGCAGAACGGTGGTGACCGTCGGCGATGTACAGGGCAGGCATCTTTGCAAATTCATCAGTGATGGTCTTGATGTCGTTGTCATCGCTAACCACCCAAAGCTGATGACGGAATCCGTCGATAGGTGCCACGAAATCATATTCAGGCTGTGTGGCAGCATAGCGCATGATGAGTTTGTCAAGAGTGCTGTTGTCTGGATAAGCGAAGAATACAGGCTCAATGTTGGCGTTGTTGACGCGGACGTGTTTCATGCGATCCTCTTCCTTGTCGCGACGTGTAAGCTCGTGTTTTTTAATTATGCCCTTCTCGTAGTCGCCAGAGTATGCACCTACGACGAGACCATACTGTGTCTTCTCCTTGCCACCGTTTGCAGGCAGCTTGGATGTTTGTGCATAGATGTAATACTGCTCCTTGTCATCCTGTACGAGCCAGCCATTATCCTGGAACTTCTGGAACTGGCGCGCTGCCTCCTCATAGACCTTAGGGTCGTACTCAGATGTGCCAGGCTCGAAGTTTATCTCAGGCTTGATGATGTGGTAGAGAGACTTCTCGTTGTCGCCAGCCTCAGCGCGTGCTTCCTCAGAGTCAAGTACGTCATAAGGACGTGACTCTACCTGTTCTACTAATTCTTTTGGTGGGCGTATGCCCTTAAATGGTTTTACTATTGCCATAACGTTTTATTGTATTATATTACTTATTTTTGTCTCGTATATCTTGACGGTGGAGTTCAAGCCTGATGGCATTGGTGCCCAGTCGTCATACTTCGTGTTCTTGTATTTTATGTTGACCACGTTTATCTCCTCCATCTTACGCCATTTTACACCTTTCCTGTCAAGGTCGGCTATGCGGTTAGCAGGGAGATTGGTAACCTCTATGCGTATAGTGTTGATGCCTTTTTTAAGTACACTGCCGTTAAAGCTGAGTATGTATGGTACGCTCCAAGCACATCCTATATACTCATTATTTATATATACTCGTGCACTTTCTCTTACATCGCCGAGGTCTATTGCATAGTTGCGTCCGATGTTGGAGGTTATCTTGAATGTGGTCTCATATACACCGGTTCCCATAGTAACCTTGGCAGAGTCGTTATTAAGTTTCTCCCATGTCTGCAGGTTGTTTAACTTGAATGTGGCATTTACTTTCGGGCTCTCTTCGACGAAAGACAGCTTCCATCCCTTGTCAAGATTAATCTCTGTCTCTTGTACCTTGGCTGTAGGACGCATGAAAAGTTGTTGAGAATTGTCTTTGTGACAATCTAATTGCAGGAACATAGACTCTCCTGAACGCAGTGTCACGCGTATCTTTCCGTTAGGTGTTTCGGCAGCGTAGTAATTGTTAGTCAGAGGGTCGTACCAACGTGCGTTGTTAAACTTCTTTGATACTTGGCAATATGCGTCAACATCGTTTGGTGTAAGGTTAGCTATGAAATAGCAGTAGCCTTTGCCCGATTTTCTGCGTATCAAATTGAGATGATGCTGGCGTTTCAGCTGCTCTGGACGGGCTACCTGTGAGAAAGCAGCGTCGTCGTTACCGTAGATGACTGTTATGCCTTGCGCCTTGAGTGTCTCGATGCGGTTCTTGACATTGTCGGGAAGGATGGTGCCTTCGGGAATGACAAGTGCTCTGTATGTAACGCCAGCCTCAGTCATAATGTCTCTCTTGCCGTTCTTGTTGATGTATGAGCGCAATCCTAACACCTGCAGGTCTGACACATAGTCGCAGTCATATCCCATTCTGTCAAGTTCAAGTATTGATTTCTTGAATTCTGGAGCAAGTTTTCCGAGGTTGTGAATCTCAAACTTCATCAGCAGCGTCTTCAGGTTCTTCTGCCAAAGGTTGTGTATAGGGAAGTAAACCAAGAAGTCGTTGTCAGGCTCGCCAGACTGCAGGAGTTTCTGGCAACGCTCGATGTATTCGTTAAGGTATATGGCGTCACGCCATATTGTGTTTGTGGGTGACATGTCCACACTTGCATAGAATTTCCATCCCGGCCATGGATCGTTCTTGGGAGAATAGCATGTGCCATGATAGTACATGTGGTTCACTCCAGCACAGAACATGAGGTCAAGGTCAGGCTTCATCTGAGAGAGGGATGTGCGGAAATGCTCTGTAAGCCATGTGAAAGTTTCGCTTGACACCAGACGCTTGCCTGTTACATGCGCAGCGCTTGGGGCATATTTGAACATGGAGTAGTCAGAGTCGTTGAGCTTTGTCATACCTGGGTCTGTACGCAGTCCCTTGATGCCAAATTCACTCAGTCCGAATCCCTCAATCTCAGGAATGTCCACTGCAGCGTAAAGGTCAAGCAAGTTGGCAGGAGAACCATGTGCTTGGTTCTTTACCTGCATGCCGTGGGAGTGTGACCACCATACCCACTGGTTGGTGAAATTCTCAAGCAGCATATCGGAAAGAGTCTCGCGGTAATCATGTACCATGACGGTGTCACGGTCCACAAGCTTGTTTATATTCTTTTTCAGAGAGTATCCGCGTCTTTTCTCGAACTCCTGTGGAAGGGTAGGGGTCCAGTCTGCTCCGTACACCTCGTATGAGTCATTGAATGAAACTTGTGGCCATGGGGTGTGGTTGGCGTTGAACGCTTTGTCAAACTTGCTGAGATAATTCTTTACGGCGAGTTTGTCAAAATGGTCAATGACCAATCCGGCTCCGCCAGGTGCGGCGCGTTTCACTTGCTGCTTGGTTCGTCCGTTATAAACAGCTATGATGCGCCACATACCGTTCTTCGGGGCTTTCCATGTAAGCGAGCCGTTGCTACCTACGCAGGCGGAGACATCTTCACCATCTCCTTTATATCCTTTGATGTCGTGAGGATATGCAGTGGCAAAGCTGAATATGGAACTCTGCTTCTCTTTTGCCGGTAGGCGAAGCGTTACACCATTCTTCAACGCCTTGGCATCAACCAATGTGTCAACAACTACCAGTTTGCAGGCGGCTTCAGACAATGTCGTGGTGGGACCGCCGAAAGGCCATCCGGTACCATTGTTCATGTCTATCTCTATACCGAGGCGTTTTCCTTCGCTTATGACGTATGACAACATCTCCATCCATTTAGGAGAGAGGAAGTCGATATTGTTTTTCTCGTTACCTTGAACACCGTATAGAGGTGTTATCTCTAATGCTCCAATGCCATGGGATGCATATTGCTCCATGCTCCATCTTAAGTTCTCCTTGTCAACGGCAGAACCGAGCCACCACCAGCGTGCGCCAGGCTTGGCTGTTGACACAGTCTGGGCAGCTGCGTCTGTAGTATAGAGTGCCAGCAGAATAATAGAAATCGCAAAAAATAACCTTTTAAGCATACTGCAAATACGAATTATAAATTGTGCGTTGTTAATAAGTTAATAGTCATTCATGATGATATGGCTCACCTTTCATGATGGTACAGGCACGATACAGTTGCTCTGTAAAGATAAGCCTTACCATCTGGTGTGAGAATGTCATCTTTGATAAAGACACCATCTCATCAGCCCGTTTGTACACACTGTCAGAAAAACCGTAGGCGCCACCAATGCAGAATACAAGACGTCTGGAAGTGAGTTGCTTGCCTTCTAACCATTTTGCGAAGTCAACGGATCTGTGCTCTTTGCCATGCTCATCCAGTAAGACGAGGCAATCAGAGGGTTGTATGTTCTTTAATATCTGTTCTCCTTCTTTTTCTTTTATCAGAGTTTCAGTGAGTGATTTGCTGTTCTTGATGTCGGGCAGGGTGATGATAGAGAAAGGCATATAGTGAGTGATGCGCTCTGAGTAATCATCAATGCCTGCCTGGAAATGCTTGCTATTTGTTTTACCTATTAATATTAGCTCTGTCTTCATTATTACGGCAAAGATATACATTTTTCTCTTTATAGGCAAGTAAATACGTTTTTTTTTGAAAAAAGGGACTAAACTTTACCATAATTCAGGAAAAATATATACCTTTGTAGCCAGTAGGGGGATGGTTAAATGGCATTTGCTGTGCGGAGTATAGCTGCAGGCGATGTCAATTTGAGGACAATATAATAATTAACATAAACAATGGAGAATAATTCACAGTTAATTTCACAGTGTGAGCAGACGGCAAAGCAATGGCTGTCATCATCTTTCGATGAAGATACACGTAAGGAAGTGCAGGCAATGCTCGACAATCCTGACAAGACAGCTCTTATCGATGCTTTCTACCAGTCACTTGAGTTTGGTACGGGTGGTTTGCGTGGCATTATGGGTGCCGGCACTAATCGTATGAATAAGTATGTCGTCGGTATGGCAACACAGGGGTTTGCCAATTATATATTGAAGGCTTTCCCTGGCAAGCAGTGTTCTGTAGTGGTGGGCCATGACTGCCGCAATAACGGACGTATGTTTGCAGAGACAGTGGCAGACATTTTCTCTGCCAACGGTATCAAGGCTTATCTGTTTGAGAGCCTGCGTCCTACACCTGAGATTTCTTTCGCTATACGTCAGCTTGGTGCTCAAGCAGGTGTGAATGTCACTGCATCGCACAATCCGAAGGAGTACAACGGCTATAAGGCATATTGGGAGGATGGTGCACAGGTGCTTGCTCCGCATGATACTGGCATAATCGAAGAGGTAAACAAGGTTAAGATTGAAGACGTTAAGTTTGAAGGTAACCCTGACCTTATAAAGATTATCGGTGGTGAGATGGACTATGACTACATGATGGCTGTAAAGGAAAGTATGGTGGACCAGGATGTAATTCTCCGTCAGAAAGACCTCAATATAGTATATTCAGCCATGCATGGCACAGGTCGTCACATTGTTCCAATGTGTCTGCGCTCATGGGGATTCCAGAATATCAACGTTGTGCCAGAGCAGATGGTTGTAGATGGTAACTTCCCTACTGTGGTATCGCCAAACCCAGAGAATGCAGAGGCTATGACGCTCGGAATGAAGCTGGGTACGAAGCTTAATGCAGACCTTGTGGTGGCTACTGACCCTGATGCTGACCGTCTTGCCATCGTATGTCGTAATGATAAGGGCGAATGGCAGATACTTAACGGTAACCAAACCGCTTGTATGTTCTATTGGTACACTATCAAGAACAAGAAGGCATTAGGCCAGCTTAACCCTACAGACTTTATGGTTAAGACCATTGTTACCTCAGAGCTTATCGCAAAGATAGCACGCGCTAACGGTGTGGAGTGCTTCGATGAATATACAGGCTTCAAGTGGATAGCATACCGCATACGTGAGAATGAGGGCAAGCGTAAGTATATTGGCGGTGGTGAGGAGTCCTTCGGATACCTGCCGTACGACAAGGTGCGCGATAAGGATGCACCGGCATCTATCTGCCTTATCTGTGAGATTGCAGCGTGGGCAAAGGATCAGGGCAAGACACTCTTTGACTTGTTGCTTGATATATATAAGGAGTATGGTTTCCAAAAGGAAGCAGCTGTCAGCGTGACAAAGCCTGGTAAGACTGGGGCTGATGAGATAAAGAAGATGATGGAAGACTTCCGTCAGACACCTCCGACGGAGATAGCCGGCTCAAAGGTTGTTACGGTTAAGGACTATAAGACATTGAAGCAGACAACTGCCGATGGTAAGGTCGTTGACATCAATATGCCTACAACAAGCAATGTTCTGCAGTGGTTTACTGAGGACGGCATGAAGATTTCTGTTCGTCCGTCAGGTACAGAGCCAAAGATTAAGTTCTACTGCGAGGTGCCTGTTGCTGGACAGTTTGATGGCGACTATAATGCATTCACAGCGAAGGCTGATGCTCGTATTGTGGAGATAAAGAAAAGCCTTGGCTTGTAATTTACTTTGACAGTATTATAATATAAAAGGATGGATACATGGTTTGTGGCCTTGTATTCATCCTTTTGTGTTAAATAATCATAAAGTTATCGAAAGAGAAGAGAAAAAGACGCACTTATTTTGAGGACTGAAAAAAAAGTATTAACTTTGCAGCCGATTATTCCGTTATGGGCTCGGTTAAGTGCCGGCAGATAGTGTTGGACGCCCAGCGGAGAAACCCAATTTTACAATATAAAAATGTACGCAATTGTAGAAATTCAGGGTCAGCAGTTCAAGGCAGAAGAGGGCAAGAAGCTCTATGTGCACCACATGAATGGTGTTGAGGAAGGCCAGGCTGTTGAGTTTGACAAGGTGCTGCTCGTAGACAATGGTGGAGCAGTTACAGTAGGTGCACCTACAGTAGATGGTGCAAAAGTAGTGTGTGAAGTGGTTACTCCACTCGTAAAAGGTGACAAGGTGATTGTCTTCAAGATGA
>DFLE01000049.1:0-123 GCA_002373375.1 Prevotellaceae bacterium UBA3627 | reverse complement strand
TCTTCAAGATGAAGCGTCGCAAGGATGAGCGTAAGCGCAACGGCTTCCGTGCTCAGTTCACCGAGTTGAAAATTAAATCAGTAGTAGCTTAAAACCAAAAGGAGGACTAAGAAATGGCACATA
>DFLE01000014.1 GCA_002373375.1 Prevotellaceae bacterium UBA3627 | reverse complement strand
AGACATCGTGAACAGCGAGAGGAAGGCGTAGTAACGCGGGAAACCCTTCGCACCGTGCAGATAGCCGAATGAGTAGATATGTACCATCAGCGATACCGTTGAGATGACAATAAGCATCATGACCGCAATAGGGTCGAGCAGTATGCCGAGGTCAAAATGAAGTGAACCGAGTGGCAACCATGTAGTGTTATAAGGTACTACAGTAGCGAAAGTGCCGTCAGCCAGACGATCCATGCTGAAATACTGGAAAGCAGTGATGTAGCTCAGTATTGTCACCAGCCCGAGTGAGCAGGTGCCTATGATACCGGCAGCCATGTGCGACCAGCCTTTCTTACCTCTGAAATAATCAGTTAAACCGATTATCAAGAATGAAAGCAGAGGTAGAAGAAGTATACCAATTGTATAACCGAATTCCATTGTTTTCTATTTTTGAAGGTTTAACCAATTATAATTTCATATTCTGTATGCTTGTCACAGAATCGCTCTTGAAGTGACGGTAAGCATTGATGATTATTGCGATAGCCACTGCACTCTCTGCTGCGCTTATACCGATAGAGAACAGTGTGAAGAACATTCCCTCCAGAGCCTCAGGGTAGAGCAGACGATTGAAAGCTGCGAAGTTGATGTCAACAGCGTTGAGCACCAACTCAATGCTTACAAGCATAGCAATCATGTTGCGGCGTGTTACGAAACCGAATACGCCTATGAAGAATAGTATCGCGCTAAGCACGAAGAAACATTGTACTGGTACCATACTTATTTATCCTCCTTTTGATTACGTGAAACTACAAGTCCTCCGATGATGCACGCAAGGAGGAAGATTGATATGAACTCGAATGGAAGCACATACTGATACTTCTCTGAACCCATCAGGGTTGTGCCTATCTGTTCCATAGGAACCTCGACGTCCTGTACGGTGCAGAACTTGTCAAAGAACTCAGACTTCAGCTGTGCAGTGACGACTGTTGCCAGTCCCACCACAGCAACAAGTGCTGCTATGCCGAGTCTCTTGATGTCAAGTTTTTCCTTCAGACCTTGCAGGCGGCGCTTTGAGATAAGCTGTATTGCGAAGATGTAAATCATCGTCATACCGCCGGCATAAATGCTAAGCTGTGCCGTACCGAGGAAAGTGTAGTCGAGTAGGAAATATATTCCAGCTATGGCGAAAAGCACGAACAGCAATGCCGTTACGGCACGCATTATGCTCTTTGTCATAACAGAGAAGATAGCAGAGCAGAGTATCACTGCTGCCAAGATAGCGAATACGATTATATTAGCCATGATTGTTATGCCTCCTCTTTTTTAGGTTCAACATTAGTGCCTTCAGCAGCCTTGCTTGCAGCCTCTGCTGCAGCTTTCTCTGCTGCTACCTTGGCGTTCTCAGCATACTGTGCCATCTCCTCTTCTGTAGGTGGAATGTTCAGGTGCTGTTTCAGAGCGTCACGGTTGAATACCGCGTTTTCAAAGTCTTTAACGAATTTGATGGCGCCGAAGTTGCAGGCGTTTACACAAAGTTGGCAGAACATGCAGTCGCCGAGGTCATACTGATAGTCGGTAAGGAGTTTCTTCTTCTTGCCGTCAGCAGTAGTTACCATCTGCGATACGATTTTTATACTGCCATTAGGACAAGCCTTCTCGCAGAGCGTACATGCTGTACACTTGTTCTTGCCGTTCTCATCATGAGGCATTACAAGTGTGCCGCGGTGGCGCTCAGCAATATGCTGTGTCTTGCGGTTTTCGGGGTACTGTTCGGTTATCTTTGGTGTGACATACTCACCCATTGTGATATCCATACCCGTCAGCAGGGTTTTGATACCTGCTATGACACCGCCGAAATATGAATTGTTTTTTGCCATTGTCTTTTATCTTTCAATTTCAACGTTCAATTACTTGTCTATCTTTATAGCGATGTCAACACCGACAAGTTTCTGTTCCTTTGCGAATGTGCTGCGGAACTTGATGGCACGTAATACTATCACAGCGAATATCACAGCTATGACAGCGGCAACAACTATACCTGAATATATAGAGCCAACCAAGTTGAATGATACGCATACGGTCATAAGCACAAGGTTCAGCAGTGCGAGTGGCATAAGGTATTTCCACTCAAGCTTCAGTATCTGGTCGATACGCAGACGTGGGAATGTCCACTTAATCCACATAAGGAGCCATACCATTGCAAAAGCCTTGCCAAGGAACCAAACGATACCAGGGATGTAGTCCATTACGGCGTCGAAACCTTCAATGCCGATGTGTACCGGACACCATCCGCCGAGGAATACGAGTGAGGTCATACCTGCCACGATGAAAAGGTTAAGGAACTCTGCCAGATAGTAGAAACCGAAGCCCATACCAGAATACTCAGTATGATATCCTGCAGTAAGCTCTGACTCAGCCTCCGCAAGGTCGAAAGGACCACGGTTAGCCTCCGCGTTACCTGCAATGAGGAATATGAGGAAAGCTATGATAGCAGGAATGTGTCCCTGGAAGATAAGCCATCCGAAAGGTCCCTGCTGTGCCTCCACGATGCCTGATACCTGCATGGTACCAGTCAGTATTGTTGCAGTGATAAGGCAAAGGCCGAGTGACATCTCGTATGAAATCATCTGTACGGCACCACGCATTGCTGATACGACACCGTACTTGTTGTTTGATGACCATCCTGCAAGGAATACACCTATGACACCTATCGCACTGACGGCGGTGTAAAGGAATATGCCAACGTTGAAGTCAAGTACTATGGCACCCTTGTTCCAAGGAAGGAATGCGAATGCGCCGATAGAACCCATGATTACGAGTATAGGAGCGAGTGCGTAGAGAAGTTTGTCGGCCTTGTCAACAAAGAAGATTTCTTTAATAAGCATCTTCAGTACGTCGGCAAACACCTGCAGCAGTCCCCATGGTCCTACACGCATAGGACCGAGGCGGCACTGGAAGTATGCGCACACCTTACGCTCCATGAAGATAAGTGCGATGGCGAGCAGCGCATAGCCCACGATGATGAGCAAGCCTACAAGCACACACTCTATGGTCAGCACGAGCCACTCTGGCATGCTAAACAAACCGAAGCCTGTCAGCAGCATCTCGTGCAGCCATGATGTAACTATTGAAAAATCAAACATAATGTATTATCGTTTTCGTTTTTCGTCTATATATATAATAAGGTGTAAGGGTTAACGGTCGATATCAGGTATGATATAGTCAAGACCGGCACCTACGGCGATAAGGTCAGCCACCTTTGTACCGCGAAGCATCTCGTCGAGGGCTCCTACGAGTGAGAGAGCCATAGGACGAAGTTTCATACGGAATGGAGACTTGTCACCGCGTGAGTCAAGGTAAACGCCAAACTCACCGCTTGTACCCTCAACAGCATAGTACCACTGTCCTTCAGGACATTTGATGATAGGCTTCTGCTTGATGTAATACTCACCTTCAGGAATGTTGTCGATAAGCTGCTCTATAATCTTGATAGACTGCTCTATCTCCTTTATACGCATATAGTAACGATCCTGTGCATCACCGTTCTCAAGAACAACCTGGTCCCATTCTACCTTGTCATACATGTCGTATGGATAGTTCTTACGCAGGTCGTTTGCCCAGTTAGAGGCACGGCCGTTAGAACCAGATACGCCGTAGTCTATGCACTGCTCCTTTGTGAATACACCCACACCCTCAAGTCGCTGGTGTGTTATGACGTTCTCGCCAAACACATTCATGTACTCGTCGAGTTTTGGCTTTAGGTATGCACAGAGCTTCTTCACGTTCTCCTGAAAGTTCTCATCTATGTCTGCCTGCAGACCACCTATTCTGTAATAGTTCTGAATAAGACGTCCGCCGGTAGTCTCCTCCATGGCATTCAGTACATACTCACGGTCACGCATACAGTACAGGAATGCAGTGAGTGCGCCCAGGTCCTGTGCATAACATCCGAGGAACAGCAGGTGACCGTCGATACGCTGAAGCTCATCCATTATTGTACGAATGGTCTTGATGCGGTCGTTCAGCTCAATGCCGAGAGCCTCCTCTATGACACCGCAAATAGCGTGGCGGTTCATCATGGCAGAGAGATAGTTGAGACGGTCTGTCATTGCCAGAGTCTGAGGATAAGTCATCTCCTCAAACATCTTCTCTATACCACGGTGAATATATCCGAGGTGAGGATAAATCTTCTTTACTGTCTCACCGTCGAGGATAGTCTCAAGTCGCAGCACACCGTGTGTTGATGGGTGCTGAGGACCGATGTTTATCACGAAGTCATCCTCTTTGAACAGAGGAACCTTCTTCTCTACTACGTTACCCTCAGAGTCAAGGCTGTACTGTGAAGTGCAGTCCACTTCCTTGTCGTCCTCAAGTGAATAGCCATCCTTAGCCTGGAAATCCTTGCGGAAAGGATAGCCCTCAAAGTCGTTGCGCAGGAAGAGACGGCGCATATCAGGGTGTCCGAGGAACTTTATTCCGTAGAAGTCAAATACCTCACGCTCCAGCAGGTCAGCTGTTTTCCAAAGATTAGTTACAGTATAGATAACATAATCCTCGCCTTTCTTCTCAGCCATGGTCTTTACTGATATACGCTCGTGCGTGTCAGTATTCTCCATTATGTAGATACAGCCGAGGTTGCCCTCGCCAAAGTCTTCACCGATAATAGTAACGAGGTAGTCGAAATGCTTCTCGTTGCGGAGTTTTGCCATCTCTGCGGCAAACTCGCTGAAAGAGTATTCTATATTGTTAAGTTTCATCTCGTTTTTCCTCCTTACTTAAATGTATCGTTAATCTCTTTCTTAACTGCATTCACGCAGGTATCAACACCCTTCTTCATCTCAGCGATGAACTTCTTAGGGATGTCCTTGATAACCAGTGGGTCTGGGTTCTTCTGCTTCTTGTTTACACCGCCGAAGAACTTCTCGACCTTCACCTTACGCTGCAGCTGCATCATTCCATAGAGGATAGCTTCTGGGCGTGGAGGACATCCTGGTATGTAAACGTCAACGGGCAGGAACTCGTCGATGCCGCGTACCACATGGTAGCTCTGCTTGAAAGGTCCGCCAGAGATAGCGCATCCACCTACAGCAATGACATACTTAGGCTCAGCCATCTCGTCATACAGACGCTTCAATACTGGTGCCATCTTATGTGTGATAGTTCCTGCACACATGATAAGGTCAGCCTGTCGTGGAGAGTTACGTGTCACCTCAAAGCCGAAACGCGCAAAGTCATAGCGTGCGCATCCGCATGCCATGAACTCAATACCACAACAAGATGTGGCAAACGTAAGAGACCAGAGAGAGTTTGAGCGTCCCCAGTTTATCAGTGCGTCAAGGTTTCCAAGCACCACGTTTACGCCGCCCTCGTTAAGCTCGTCGATTATTTTCTCAAGTGATTCGTTATCCTTCCATTCATTGTAAGGAATGTTCTTGATAGAGGGTTTCCTTATTTCCATTCCAGTGCCCCCTTTCTCCAAGCATACGCAAGGCCAAATACTAATACCAGCATAAAGAATCCTATGCTAAACAAAGCCATGGTACCGAAATTCTTTACTACTACTGCCCAAGGGTAGAGGAATACGGTTTCCACGTCAAACATAAGGAAAAGGATAGCGAAAAGGTAGTAACCCACGTGCATAGGCAACCAAGACGTGCCACGCGTAGGGATACCACACTCAAACGGTTCACCTTTCACCTTATTATATGTGCGTGGTCCCAGCAGTTTTGCGGTAATGTAAGCCGCTACCACCAAGAAGACAGCCGTAATAATAACGGTGATAAACAAAGTGAAATACATAAAAAAACTGTGTATTTATATTAATTAAAACTTTTCTCTGGTCTCAATTAGAGACCGCAAAATTACAAAAAAATCTTAAAATAGCCAAATCTTAGTAGCCAAATTTTAGTACTGCTGTTTATTTCTGTCTTATTGCAAAGTCTGTTTTGCAAATATTTTTCTGTATAGGTTGTTTTCTTTACGGTGCCGTTATAACCACGCAACGGGAATGTCAGTCTGTCGTGACATTCCCGTTGCGTGGTTTCTCTTTATGTTGTATTTTGTTGCCGGCCATGTTGTCATGTCAAGGGTTGAGCGGAGTCAGCGGATATACTATGTTCACTATGAGTATGTTGGCGGCCAGGATGATGAGGTTCATCAGCAGGCCTATACGCATGAAATCGCTGAAACGGTAACCGCCAGGTCCATATACCAGCATGTGTGTGGGTGAGCCTATCGGTGTGGCAAAGCTGCTGCTGACACTTATCATCAGGGCTATTAGGAAAGGATAAGGCTCATATCCCATTTTCTCTGCCGCCTCATACATGATAGGGAAGAACATCGCACCTGCTGCTGTGTTGGATATAAACTCTGTTATGAAGGTACCGACAAGGCATATAGCTGTCATCACAATGATTGGGTTTGTGCCGCATACGTCAAGGATGCCGAACGCCAGTCGTTCCGCTATGCCGGTCTTTTGTATGGCTAAGCCCAGTACCACACTGCCGGCAAAGACAAACAGGATGTCCCAGTTTATTGCTTTCATGGCCTGGTCTGGAGTGCAGCAACGCATCACCAGCATGGCAAAAGCGGCGAGTAAGGCGCTCTCCAGCAGTGGCAGTACGCCGAAAGCTGACAGCGCAATCATGGCAATCATGATGATAGAGGAGTAGAGCGTCTTCACACCTACGTTTACCACCTCTTCACCTACTATCAGCCCGTGTGTCTTCGTCAGTTCCATTATGTCCTTGATGTGTCCGGCAAACACCAGACGGTCACCGCCCATCAGGAATTCGTTCTCGTCAAGCGGCACGGGCACATTGTCAAAGTGGCGCACCTTGATGAGCCGCCCTCCCTTTACGTTCAGCAGTCCGGCATAGCCCAGTGTCTCGCCGATGTACTTGTTGTCTGATGGGACTAACAGTTCTACGGTATATTCTATTGTGTCGTCAGAGTCAGACTCCGGTGCTTCCCTGTCTGGCAGCAGTCGGCGCATGGCGATGACTGACAATACACCTATAAAGAGACAGAACAGTCCGGGGATGGTTGTCGCCAGTACGTTCATGGCTTGTCCTGTCTTGTCGGCATACAGGCCTGAGATAATCAGGTTAGGCGGTGTGCCTATCAGCGTACATACGCCGCCCATGCCTGAGGCGTAGCTCAGTGGTATCAGCAGTTTTGATGGCGATATGCCCAGCTTCTTCGACCACATCTTGACAATGCCTACGAAGAGCGTCACTACCGTGGTGTTGCTGAGAAAAGAACTGAGTGCCGCCACGGGAAGCATCAGTCTGACCACAGCCTTCGAGTAACTCTTAGGCTGCCCCAGCAGATTCTTTACTATCCACTGCAGCACACCCGTGTGCGTCAGGCCTGCCACCACCACGAACAGCACGCCGATGACCACCACCGAGGTGGAGCTGAAGCCAGAGAAGGCATCCTTTGCGTCAAGAACACCGGTAAGGAACAGTACGGCAACGGCACTGAAAAACACCAAGTCAGTGCGTAGTTTCGTGAATAGCAGGATTGTGAACATCGAGAGTACCGTGATAATGGTAATCCATGCGTGGATGTTAAATCCCCATAAGATAAATGATGCCTCTAACATAGTATTTTGTTTGTCGTGGTTTTATTATAATAAGATTAATTAAGATTTATGCAAAGATAATAAATAAATTAACAAAACGAAACTTTTGTTAGATAAAAATTACCTATTTCGTGGAGATTTATTATCTTTGCAATATAATAATAGAAAAGCAGAGAATCAACATACTATGGCAAAAAAGGCGAAAATAGTTAAGGAAAAGTCTATCGAAGACCGTATATGGGACAGTGCTAACAAACTGCGTGGCAACCTCACCGCTTCTGAGTATCAGAATGTGGTGCTAGGACTCGTGTTCCTGAAGTATATCAGCGATTGTTTTGAGAAACGATATAACGAACTCGTTGCCGAGGGCGAGGGCTTTGAGGAGGACCGCGACGAATATACTGCCGAACATGTGTTCTGGGTGCCGCAGGATGCGCGTTGGCAGAATATAGCGAGCCATGCCCATGACCCAGAGATTGGTATGGTGATAGACCATGCACTGGAGGTTATCGGCAAGGAGAATCCTCGCCTCAAGAAGGTGATGCCAAACAACTATTCTCGTCCGGAGATTGACAAGATTCGTCTGGGTGAGGTGGTTGAGATATTCGACAATATGGATATGCACGCACAGGGCGAGGGCATAGACCTCTTCGGTCGTGTGTATGAATACTGCCTGCAGAACTTTGCCGCTGAGACGCAGCAGTCGGGGGGCGAGTTCTATACTCCTTCGTGCATAGTGCGCACCATCGTTGAGGTGCTGCAGCCTTTTGAGGGCAGGGTGTATGACCCTGCCTGCGGTTCGGGCGGTATGTTCGTGCAGAGTGCCAAGTTCATTCAGCAGCATCAGGGCAACCTGCGCAATGTGACGATATACGGTCAGGAGTTTAATGCCAACACCTGGAAGATGGCGCACATGAACCTTGCCATCCGCGGACTTGACGCTGACCTCGGCGACAGCTGGGGCGACTCCTTCGGCGATGACAAGCATGCCACGAAGAAGTTTGACTTCATCATGGCTAACCCACCGTTCAACATGAAGGACTGGGGAGCCGGACGCCTTGCCGACGACGTGCGCTGGAAGTACGGTGTGCCGCCGGAGGGTAATGCCAACTACGCATGGATTCAGCACATGGTGCACCACCTCTCGCCGACGGGCCGCATAGGTCTGGTGCTTGCCAACGGTTCCTTAACCACCACCTCGGGCGGTGAGGGCGACATACGTCGCCGCCTCATTGAGGCAGACCTCGTGGAGGGTATCATCGCCATGCCGAACCAACTGTTCTATAACGTGTCGATACCAGTATGCGTATGGTTCTTCAACCGCAGGAAGAAGAACCCCGGCAAGGTGCTCTTCATTGATGCCCGTGAGATGGGCATGATGGTTGACCGTACCCACCGCGAGCTCTCCGACGACCTTGTGCGCTATGACACCGTGAAGAAGGAAGACAAGCCGTGGGCTAAGCTCCCTGCCGAGGAGTGTGACGTGCAGCGCATAGCCAAGGCGTTCCGCGACTATGAGGCTGGCACCCTTGAGGATGTAAAGGGCTTCTGCAAGGTAGCCACCCTCGACGAGATAGCCCAGCAGGACTGGGTGCTCACCCCAGGCCGCTATGTAGGCATAGCCGACGAGGAAGATGACGGCGAGCCATTTGAAGAGAAGATGCAGAGGCTCACCTCTGAGCTCAGCGACCTCTTTGCCGAGAGCCACAAGTTAGAGGCTGGCATCAGGGAGAAACTGGCAGGGATAGGATATAATATTAAGTGATATGAATCAGAATAGTCAGAATAATCAGAATAATCGGAGTAATCAGAGTAATCAGAATAGTCGGAGTAATCAGAATACTCCGAGTGGTCAGAATAATCCGAGTGGTCAGAATAATCAGAGTAGTCAGAGTAATCAGAATAGTCAGAGTAATCAGAGTAATCAGAGCACTCAGAGTAATCAGAATACTCCGACTACTCCGAGCACTCCGAAGGCCCCTGTCACTTTCCTTCCGCAGCATGGGCATTATCGCCATCTGCGTGTATATCAGGTTACTGAGATTATCTATGATATCACCTATTACTTCACCCAGCACTTCCTGAGTCGTGGTGACAGGACTGTTGACCAGATGGTGCAGGCTGCGCGCTCGGGCAAGCAAAACATTGCAGAGGGCAATCAGGCAGCTGCAACATCCAGCGAAACAGAGATAAAGTTGACAAATGTGGCTAAGGCGAGTCTTGAGGAGTTGCTCGATGACTATGAAGACTACCTTCGGGTGCGCAACCTAACGCAGTGGGACGGCCAGCATCCTCGTTACGAGAAGATGCGAGCCTATGCCAGAAGTAAAGAATTCTCTGACGAATATGCACTAAAGATAGGGCAGATGAGCGATGAAGAAATAGCCAATCTGTGTATCACATTGATTCATCAAGCCATGTCGATGCTTCATAGTCTCTTGTCAACCATGCAAAAACGTTTTGTTACAGAAGGGGGCATCAAGGAACGTATGCACAAGGCGCGCACAGGTTATCGCCAGCAACAAGACAGTCGCCTCGAAGAGTTGGAGCGCACCGTCCCCGTTTTGCAGCAGCAACTGGCACAGGCAACGGCGGAGGCAGCAGAATGGAAAGCGAAGTATGAGGACTTAAAACAACGCGCCCTCAATACTTACCAGCAACAAAAAGAAGAGATAGAAAGACTAAGAAAAGAAAAATGAAAGAAACAACGATAAAAATAAAGAGAATAGATTTAGTGATGCACGAAGGAAACAATAACCGTCGTGTAAAACATCGTAATACAGATTTTGACATCTTGGTAGTAAGTTTACAAGATGAAAATGGCAAAAGGTATTTTGGTATATCAAAAAAGGATTTGCCAGAAACGGATTCTATTCATTTGAAGTATAGTCCTTCTGACAGGTCAGTTTCTTGGAGTCCCCAAGAAATAATTTCTCACGTTGTTGAATTGACAAACCTTTATTGTTAGTGGTATGAGTGAGTGGAAAGAATATAGACTTGGAGATTTGCTTGTCAATTATGATAAGCATAGGAAACCGCTGTCAGCAATACAAAGGGCATCATTCAAAGGGAATTATCGATATTATGGTGCTCAAGGCGTAATTGATTATGTCAAAGATTATATATTTGACGGTGATTATATGCTTATTGCTGAAGATGGCGAGAATCTTAATTCCAGAAACGCTCCAATTGCACAGTTGGTTAGTGGTAAGTTTTGGGTCAATAATCATGCACATATAGTTAAGACAAATGACAAAGCAGATATGTATTTGCTAATGCTAATGCTGAATAAAACAAATATATCTGCTTATGTCACAGGTGCTGCACAACCAAAGTTGAATCAGGACAATTTGAATAGTATTACTTTAAGGCTCCCGCCAATAGTAACACAGCACCGTATTTCTTCCATCCTTTCCTCTCTCGATGACAAAATAGCGATTAACCGTCGTATTTGTGAGAACTTAGAGGCTCAGGCTCAGGCTTTATTTAAGCATTGGTTCATAGACTTCGCCCCATTCAAAGAAGGAAAATTCGTAGAGTCAGAACTCGGAATGATTCCTGCAGGATGGAGAGTAGGGACGTTGGGGGAGATTGCAGAAATAATAAAACCATCTATCAAACCACAGAATGATGTAGAATATTCTCATTATAGTATTCCTGCCTTTGACAATAAGAAAATGCCATCATGTGATAATGGAGGCACTATCAAAAGCAATAAGTTCATGATACAAGATTCTGTAACTTTGTTATCTAAACTTAATCCTGACCATAAAAGAATATGGTTTGTTAATAAGGTGAAAGCTAATGCTATATGTTCAACAGAATTTATTCCTTTTTATGCAAAAGAAAGAAGACATTCTGCTTTTATATATTGCTATCTGAATAGTTGGCAGAATTATAGAGAAATTGCAAATGGAGCAAAAGGAACAACAAATAGTCATCAGCGAATAGATGCAAATGCTATTTTGTTAAGAAAAATAGCATATGATAAAGAAACAATCAATAAGTTCTGTGATTTAGTTGGAGAACTTTTGGAACAGGAAAATATAGCAATTCAAGAATCCTCTCGCCTCTCCTCCCTCCGTGACACCATTCTTCCGAAACTGATGTCGGGAGAGATAAAAGTATAATATTATGCCTAATCCAAAGAATATCAACCTGAAGCGATATGATGACGGTACACCGAGCATCATGCGGAAAACGACGGTATATACCAAACTGCACTTCTACCGCAAGAGCGATGTGCTGGTGCAGTTGACTAAGGTGTTCTGCGAGCGCTTCCTGCCTAAGTACGGCGACCGCACCGTTGACCAGATGGTGCAGGCGGCCCGCAGCGTAAAGCAGAACATAGCCGAAGGTCTCACCGACGGACAGACCTCGTTTGAGACGGAGATAAAACTGCTGGGCATAGCAAAAGGCAGCAACCAGGAATTGCTGGAAGACTATCACGACTACCTGAAACAGCATGGACTGAACGACTGGTCGAAGGCAGAACAGTTGCGCCAACGCTATGACAAACTGTTAGCATATTGCCGCACACACAACGACCTGGCAGACTATGAGCGCTTCTTCTTCCAATGGACAGACGAGGAGATGGCAAACACAGCCATCAGCCTCTGCCACATGGTTGACAAGGCTATGTCAACCTTCATGGAAAAGCGCGACCGCGAATTTGTGGAAGAGGGCGGTGTGCGTGAGCGCATGACGGCAGCTCGCCTCGACATGCGAGGTACGCAGAAGCAAATCATTGCCAGACAAGAGCAGGAGATAGCCGCCCTGAAAGCCCGCATCGCCTCGCTTGAACGCGAGATAGCGGTGCTGAGAGGGGGAGGGGCTGGAGAGACTAGAAGTTCTGGAGGTTCTAGAAGTTCTAGAGAAACTAGAGAAACTGGAGAAACTGGAGAAACTGGAGAAACTGAAAATAAACAATAATCACTATGGCAACAGACATTTTTTCTGAGAACACTTACGAGCAGGCATTGATGGCCCTGTTTCAGGAGTTGGGATACAACAAAAAGTACGGTCCCGACATTGAGCGTGACTACAGCAACCCTGTGCTGGACGATGTGTTGCAGGAGGCACTGCAACGCATTAACCCTGCATTGCCCCTTGTTGCCATAGACGATGCAGTGAAGAAGCTGCACCAGATAGAAGGCTCGTCGCTGTATGAATGTAACTTCAAGTTCACGCAGATGCTGCAGTATGGCATAGAGGTGACATACAGCGGCGCTGCATACCCCGATGCCAGCGAAGAAGACACAGGCATGGCACGCGAGGACCTTGCATATTACGGCAGGGACAACGAGCGCATAGAGACGCAGCAGGGACAGAAGACAAGGATAGTAAGGCTGATAGACTTTGACAATCCGGGGAATAACGACTTCATGGTGGTAAACCAATATACGGTGCAGGAACTTGACACCAAGCGCCCCGACATCGTGGTGTTCGTGAACGGACTGCCGCTGGTGGTAATAGAACTGAAATCGCCCAGCAGGGAAGACACCGATGCCAGCGAGGCATACCTGCAGCTGAGGAACTACCAGAAATACATCCCCTCCTTATTTATATATAACGCCTTCAACGTGATGAGCGACATGGCGCTGACGAAGATAGGCACGGTGACAGCCAAGGAAGACCGCTACATGGAGTGGAAACAGCCTACGGGCGAGGTGGCAGACTATGACATAGCCTTCAAGTCGGTGTTTACGCCGGACACGCTGCTCAACCTGCTGAAGAACTATATGCTCTTTGACGTGCGAGAGGGCGGCTACGCCAAGATACTGGCAGGCTACCACCAGTATTACGCCGTGGAGAAAGCCGCCGTGAGGACGGAAGAAGCCGTAAGGGGCGACGGCAAGATAGGCGTGTTCTGGCATACGCAAGGCTCAGGCAAGAGCCTCTCGATGGTGTTCCTGGCACATCACCCCAAGGTGCAGCAGATGAACCCCACCATAGTGGTGATAACAGACCGCAACGACCTTGACGAACAGTTGTACGGACAGTTCTCGCGCACCGTTGACTTCCTGCGCCAGCGCGCAGTGCAGTGTACCAGCAGGAACACCGAAGGCGACGACACCTCGCTGAAGGCATTACTCAAGAATCGTAATTCAGGCGGCATCATATTCACCACCATGCAGAAGTTTGACAACTGGGATGGTGCGCTGTCAGAGCGCCAGAACATCATAGTGATGACCGATGAAGCCCACCGTGGGCAGTATGGCATGGAAGAGAAGATAGATACTGAAGGCAACGTGCATATAGGTGCGGCACGCAAGATACGCAACTCGCTGCCCCATGCCTCATACATAGGCTTCACGGGTACGCCGATATCAGACAAGGACAGGGACACACGCGAGGTGTTTGGCGACGACATTGACGTATATGACATGACGCAGGCGGTGAATGACGGTGCTACGCGCCCGGTGTATTACGAAAGCCGCGTGATAAAGCTGAAGCTCGATGACGAGATACTCGCCAAGATAGACGCCGAGTATGACAAGCTGAGAGACGAAGGAGCGTCAGAGGTGGACCTTGAGGAAAACAAGAAAGAGATGTCGCACATGGATGCCCTGCTGGGCAACGACGTGACCGTCAACGACCTCGTGACAGACATCATAGACCACTATGAGAAGAACCGCCAGTACGTATGCTGCGGCAAGGCAATGATAGTGGCATACTCGCGTCCGATAGCCATGAAGATATACCGCCGCATACTTGAACTGCGCCCCGACTGGACAGAGAAGGTGAAGGTGGTGATGACCAGCGGCAACCAAGACCCGGAGGAGTGGGCAGACATCATAGGCGGCAAGGCATACAAGAAAGAGCTTGCCAAGAAATTCAAGGATGAGGACGACCCGATGAAGATAGCCATCGTGGTGGATATGTGGCTTACGGGCTTTGACGTGCCGTCGCTCGCCACGATGTATGTATATAAGCCGATGAAGGAACATAACCTGATGCAAGCCATTGCCAGGGTGAACAGGGTGTTTCCGGAGAAGGCAGGCGGACTGATAGTGGACTATGTGGGTATAGCCTCGGCACTGAAAGACGCCATGAAACGCTATACTAAGCGCGACCGCGACAACTACGGCAATAACGACATCAAGGAAAAGGCATACTCGGAGTTTACGGAGCAACTGGAGATATGCCGTGACCTGCTGCATGGCTATGACTACAGCGCGTTTTACCATGGTGTGCCGGAAGAGCGCGCCATGCTGATAAAAGGCGGTGTGAACTTTATGATAGCTCCTGGAAAGGCAAATGACTGCAAGGCATTCATAAAAAGTGCCTCGCTGTTGCGCCAGGCAGTTACCCTATGCCGCTCGTTGCTGACAGAGGAAGAACGCTTTGAGGAAAGTTTCATGGAGTCGGTGCGCATCCTTATAATACGACTGCAGAACCCCGGCAAGATATCAAAGAGAGAGATAAACAAGCGCATAGTAACCCTCATAGAACAAAGTGTGCAGAGCGACGGCGTGGTGAATCTCTTCGATGAGAAGGCAGAGTTCTCACTCTTCGACGAGAAATTCATGGAAGAGGTAAGGAAGATGAAGGAAAAGAACCTTGCCGCCAAACTGCTGGAAGACCTGCTGCGCGGAAGGGTGCGTGCAATGATACGCTCGAACATCGTAACAGGCGAGTTGTTCAGTGAGAGATTCAGCAAGACGCTAAACCGCTATGTCAACGGTATGATTACCAACGAAGAGGTAATACAGGAACTCTTGAAACTGGCTCAGGAAATGATGAATGCAGAACAGCAGGGCAACGACCTCGGCTTGTCGAACGAAGAAAAAGCCTTCTATGACGCCCTGACACGTCCGCAGGCAGTGAAAGACTTCTATTCCAATGACCAGTTGGTGGCGATGACAAAAGAGCTGACCGACATGCTCAGGAAAAACCGCACCATAGACTGGAATCGCAGGGAGGCAGAGCGTGCCAATATGCGCCGACTGGTGAAACGACTGCTGAAACAGTATAAATATCCGCCAGAGGAAGCAGAAGACGCCATGAACATTGTTTTGAAACAATGCGAGCAGTGGACTGAGAACCAAGAATAGGACATTTTTGTCATTGCTTGATATAAATCATGTTGATAAAAAAAAGCAAACTAGGAGAGAAAAAAGCGATTTTTTGGAGAAAAACGGCACTTTAGGGGTGAAAAAATGGCTTTTGAACGGAGAAGTGATAGCTTTCACGTCGTCATTCGATAGCTTTTACACCCTGAAAGCATAGCTTTGACATGCTAAAACGATAGCTTTTACGACGTAAAAGCTATCGTTTTTTAGTGCTTTTTTATAACCTGTCACTGATTATCAATGAGTTACAAACTGCTGTAGAATCGGCTGTACGAAATCAGTTGTAAAAAGTTTTGAAATATCGCAAGGAAAACGGGGTTGAGTAAGGTGCCAAAATAGGACAAAATCGTTATGATTAATTTGGTGTATTCAAAATAAATGTGTAACTTTGTGAACAAAGTTACACCTGTGCGGATGTTATATATGGCATCAGGGCGGAGTAAAACAAGTAAGTTGCTTATGTCAAAGCAGTTAATGGACAGAATAGAGTATCTTGTGTTGTTGGTGGCTGAGTTCGCTGCTTACAGCAGGGTGTCGGAGGCGATGGCTTACCGATACCTCAACCAGTATGGGGCTTTGGCACTTTGCAACAAGCATTACAACGTGATGCACACGCTGTCGGTTGAAGAGAACATCCAGACCTTGCGGGAATACTGCCAAAGGAGGGGCGGAAACCTATGAAACTTTATCATGGTTCAACCGTTGAGATTCCTCATGTTGACTTAGCGAAGTCTAAGCCCAACAAGGATTTTGGCAGGGCATTCTATCTGTCAGATGATGAACAGCAGGCACTGGAGATGGCGCAGTTCCGTGCAGAATTTGAAGATGCTGCTCCTGTAGTCAACGTGTATGAGTTTGACGAGTCGCTTTACGAGCAGTTTCAAATCAAGCGGTTTGAGGATTATACTGAGGAGTGGGCACACTTTGTCTATGACCATCGAACAGAACCAAACGGCAGGACACTGCATGATTACGATATTGTGTATGGTCCTATCGCTAACGACCGCATTGGTGCCCAGATAACACGTTATAAACAAGGTTACATTTCCTTTGAGGAATTCCTGAAGCGCATCCAGTATATCAAGGGTATCACATTCCAGTATGCTTTCTGTACTCAGAGAGCTGTTGACAAATTGATAAAGCAAACAAGCAGATGAAGGTATCACAGGCGGAATTTCAGAATATGAAAGAGGAGATAGTCAAAGACCTTATCTCCCGGCTGATGGACGAGCGTGGTCTCTCTATGGAGCAGGCTTTTGACGCTGTCTATACCTCTCGTCTGTTTGAGAAATTGAGCAATCCTAAGACAGGGCTTTTCTTTCAGTCTTCGGGCTATGTGTATAGTTTTCTGACAGATGAATTGCAACCTGCATAAATATTAGTGTGTGATATGAATATGGGGATGTGCCGACATTTGGTTGGTACATCCCCATTTCCGTTAAATGTTGTAAAAAAATGTGCGCACTTGATAAATAATAAGAAAAAAATATTAAATTTGCAGTAAAGCTAAATCAATCTACATAAAACTAACAATTACAATACAAAATTAATAATATGAATAACACAAAGGAGAAACTCTTCTCGGAGTTTCAGGCACCCTCTACTCAGGAGTGGCTTGACAAGATTCAAGTGGACCTGAAGGGCGCCGATTTTCAAAAACGTTTAGTATGGCGTACTCCGGAAGGATTCAACGTACAGCCTTTTTACCGTAGGGAGGATGTGGAGAAACTGCAGACTCCCAATGCCCTGCCTGGCGAGTTTCCGTTTGTCAGGGGCAACAAGAAGGATGACAACACATGGTACATCAGGCAGGAGATAAAAGCCGATGATGCCAAGGAGGCTAATGCACATGCCCTTGATATATTGAACAAGGGTATTGACTCGCTGTCATTCAAGATTCCTGGCAAGAAGGTGAGCGCCGAGTTCGTGGAGCAGCTGCTCGAAGGAATATACTGTGACATCGTGGAGGTGAACTTCAGCACCTGCAAGCGCCATTCCCTCGAGCTGGCACAGATACTTGTGGAGTACTTTGAGAAGAAAGGCTACGACAAGGAAAAGGTCGTGGGTTCTATAGACTGGGACCCTATGGAGAAGATGGTGATGCAGGGCAAGGCTGTGGAGCCAATACTGCAGTTTGCCAAACCTATAGTCGAGACACTGCGTGAATATCCTAATTTCCGCTGCATAACGGTAAATGCCGCATCGCTGAACAATGCGGGGGCATACATCGTGCAGGAGTTAGGCTATGCGCTGGCATGGGGTAATGAATATCTGCAGCAGTTGACTGATGCCGGTGTTGACGCAACGCTTGCCGCACGCAAGATAAAGTTTAATATGGGCGTGTCGGAAAACTATTTCATGGAGATAGCAAAATTCCGTGCAGCCAGACTGCTGTGGGCAAACATAGTAAAGCAGTATGAGCCAAAGTGTGACTGCGCTTGCCAGATGTGTGTCAATGCCGTGACGACTACTTACAATATGACACTGTTTGATGCACATGTCAACCTCTTGCGCTCACAGACCGAGACCATGTCGGCTGCGCTGGGAGGTGTGCACTCTATAGTAGTGACACCGTTTGACGCCGCATACGAGACACCTAATGACTTCTCGGAGCGCATAGCCCGCAACCAGCAGTTGCTGTTGAAGGAAGAGTGTCATTTCAATACCGTGGTTGACCCGGGAGCAGGTTCCTATTATATAGAGGAGCTGACAACGTCGCTTGCCGCAGAGGCATGGAAAATATTCCTGAAGGTGGAAGACGAAGGCGGTTTCTTAGCTGCGATAAAGGCAGGGTCAGTGCAAGATGACATAAACGCTACTAACGAGAAGCGCCACACACTGGCGGCACAGCGCAGAGAGTTCATACTCGGTACGAACCAGTTCCCTAACTTTACTGAGAAGTCTGACGGCAAGCGTCCGTTAGAGCACAGCTGTGGCTGCGGACATAAAGATGAAACGGCATATAAGGCAATAAACGCCACGCGCCTTGCGGCAGACTTCGAGCAGTTACGTCTTGCAACAGAGCAGGCTCCTAAGCAGCCAGTGGCATTTATGCTTACCATAGGCAACCTCGTATGGAGACAGGCTCGAGCACAGTTCTCATGCAACTTCCTCGCATCTGCAGGCTATAAGGTTATGGATAATCTCGGCTTCGGTTCTGTAGAGGAAGGCATTGATGCTGCCCTTGCTGCCAATGCAGATATTGTGGTTCTCTGTTCTTCAGACGATGAATATGCGGAATATGCTATTCCTGCATTCAAGTACCTTGACGGCAGGGCAATGTTCGTCGTGGCAGGTGCTCCGGCATGTGCCGACGACCTGAAAGCTGCAGGTATAGAAAACTTCATACACGTGAAGGTAAACCAACTTGAGACATTAAAAGAGTATAATCACAAATTAGGAATAGAGTAAGATTATGACCAGAAAAGATTTTAAAAACATAGATGTCTTCTCTGGCATAGAGAAGGCTGATGGAGCCAAGTGGCAAAAAGATAATGACATACAATATGTGTGGAAGACACCTGAGCACATACAGGTGAAGCCCGTATATACCAAGGAAGACCTTGAGGGCATGGAGCATCTGGACTTCGTGGCAGGCATACCGCCATATCTTCGTGGCCCATATTCAATGATGTATCCGTTCCGTCCGTGGACCATACGTCAGTATGCGGGATTCTCTACGGCAGAGGAGTCAAATGCGTTCTATCGCCGTAACCTCGCC
>DFLE01000044.1:30282-30572 GCA_002373375.1 Prevotellaceae bacterium UBA3627 | reverse complement strand
CATAACTCATAACTTGTAACTCATAACTTACTTGATACGATGAAGAATGAAGGATTATATTTACGAATGAAGTCTGAGGGTGTTCTGAGGATGACAGGATTAATAGCTATATTAATTCTTCACTCTTCATTTTTCTCTCTTCACATAAGTGCGCAGACTTTTACAGACCGCGTGCGACAGTATGAGGAAGGTAAGGGCGTGGTGACTATAACACAGTCGCCAGAGATTGAGGACCTCGTAAATAACGCCCAACTGGTACCACAAAAGCAACAGGCTGCACAGCAGCCGCA
>DFLE01000044.1:29607-30221 GCA_002373375.1 Prevotellaceae bacterium UBA3627 | reverse complement strand
CGCAACAACAACCGGTTGCGACGGCACCAGCTAACCAGAATACAACTACAACGCCGAATACACATAATACACCAGCCTCACCGACCACTCAGAAACCGGCAACCACAACGCAGACTCCGGTACAGGAGGAGACACCTGTTGATACATCAAAGAAGATAATGCGTGGTGGACATAAGGTGCAGGGGTACAGGGTACAGGTGTTCTCCGGAGGTAACTCCCGTGGTGACCGTCAGAAGGCAGAGCATGTAGGCTCTGTCATGAAGTCACATTTCCCAGACCAGCCGGTTTACGTACATTTCTACTCCCCTTCATGGAAATGCCGCATAGGCAACTACCGTACGGTGGAGGAGGCGCGAGTTATACTCTCGCAGGTAAAACAACTGGGCTATGGTAGTGCCTGCATAGTAAAAGGAACCATAACGGTGCAATAATAAATAAGAAAAAAATAATGAGTAAGGCGTAATGGTATAACACCTTACTCATTATATTTTATCCACTATACTTTATATAAAGATGAAATTTATTTCTTGGAATGTCAATGGATTGCGTGCCTGCGTGAATAAAGGATTCAACGATGTGTTTGTGCAGATGGACGCAGACTTCTTCTGCCTGCA
>DFLE01000044.1:7441-29550 GCA_002373375.1 Prevotellaceae bacterium UBA3627 | reverse complement strand
AGACAAAGATGCAGGAGGGACAGCTTGACCTTGCTTTCCCCGGCTATCACTCTTACTGGAACTATGCAGAGAAGAAAGGATACAGTGGTACGGCTATCTTTACGAAGCACCAGCCTCTCAGTGTGAGCTATGGTATGGGGCGCGTGGCTGCCGACGGCTCTGTGACGTATGACCCGACTGACGTGCATAACCAGGAAGGACGCATCATAACACTGGAGTATGAGAAGTTCTATGTCATTACTGTTTATGTGCCTAACGCTCAGGACGGTTTGCGACGTCTGGACTACCGCATGGAGTGGGAGGATGCCTTCCTTGACTATATAAAGGCCTTGGATAAGAAGAAGCCAGTGATATTCTGTGGTGACCTGAATGTGGCTCATGAGGAGATAGACTTGAAGAATCCGAAGACAAACCATCAGAATGCAGGCTTCAGTGACGAGGAGCGAGGAAAGTTCTCTGCTCTTCTTGCCGCAGGGTTCAATGATACGTTCCGTATGCTTCATCCGGAAGAGCAGGTGTTCTCATGGTGGTCATACCGTTTTCATGCCCGTGAGAAGAATGTAGGGTGGCGTATAGATTATTTTGTAGTCTCAGAGCGCTTGATGCCTCAGGTGCGTGCGGCAGTTATACACACAGACATAATGGGTTCAGACCACTGTCCGGTGGAGCTGGAGATAGAAGATTAATTTTTGGCAGAAACGGTGGATAAGGAAATAGAAAAGCATCTTGAGATGCATGATATTAAGCCTACGGCTGTACGCTCGTTAGTATGGCAGGTGGCAAGTGAGCAGACAGAGACATTCTCTTTGGCTGATATGGAGCGCTGGCTGCCGCAGACAGAGCGCTCAAGTATCTTCAGGGCTCTGAGGCTGTTTTCGGAACATCATCTGCTGCATGAGATAGATGACGGAAGCGGAACACAGAAGTACTGTGTGTGCAGATGTGAGGACCATCATCATATCAATCATGTGCATTTCTATTGTAAGTCGTGCGGCAGGACATACTGTCTGGAAGACTACCTCATTCCGGTAGTTGATATGCCAAAGGGTTTTAGAATGGATGATGCAGAGTATATAGTAAAGGGTATTTGTGCGCAGTGTATGCAATAAATGCCGGGCGCGTTGCGTTATACTATAAATGATTACAGCATCAATAGTAACATACAATCACCATCTGCTTGATTTTGAACCTGTGTTGCGAAGCCTTTTTGCTTCGCCGGTGGATACTATCTATGTCATAGACCATTCAGATGACATGATGGACCTGAAACAGGAGTTGCAGGAGTTTGCCGTACGCGTGTTAAACGGCGAGCCTGATTTGAAGCGGAAGGCAGAGCAAGGATTTAAGCTCATATACCTGCCTCATGAGAATAACGGCTATGGCGGAGGACATAACGTAGCGCTGAAGGAGGCACAGAAACAGGGGAGCAAGTATCATCTGGTGGTTAATCCTGATGTGTGGTTTGGTCCGGAAGTCATTCCTGCGTTGATAGAGTATATGGATGCTCATGACGAGGTGGGACAGATGATGCCTAAGGTGATGTATCCTAACGGACAGATACAAAGACTGGCCAAGTTGCTGCCTACACCATTGGATTTCTTTGGACGCTTCTGCCTGCCGGTGTTCCTTATAAAAAGGCGGAACACACGTTTTGAGTTAGTGCAGTCAGGCTTCTCTAAGGCAATGAACGTACCTTTCCTCAGTGGTTGCTTCATGTTCTTCAGAATGAAGGCAATAGATAAGGTGGGAATGTTTGACGAGCGTTTCTTCTTGTATGCAGAGGATATAGATATGACGCGCAGGATGCATCAGGTATATAAGACTATATTCTATCCGGATACGACCATATATCATACGTTTACCCGTGGTTCACGAAAGGATTTACGACTGATGCTGATACATATCGTGAGTACAATAAAATACCTTAACAAATGGGGATGGTGGCGCGATAAGGAGCGTACGAGGATAAATAAGCAGGTTCTTAACGAAATAGGTGGAATAGTATAATAGTATGATGCAGTATCACATGTATAAACGGATGCTGGTTATATCACTGGCAATAACACTCTCTGTCACAATGGCTATGGCTGAGGCTGTAGGTACATGGCGACAGTATTTGTCATATAGCAATATAACAAAGATAGAGCCTGCGGGAAGTAAGGTGTATGTGCTGGCTGATGGCAATCTGTACTCATATAATACAGCAACGACAGAGGTAAGGGAGTATAACCGTATGTCGCAACCGGCACTCAATGGCAGTTATATTACCCACATGGCTTGGGTTAGTGCCACAAAGAAGTTGGTGATTATTTATTCTGATTATTTTATAGATATACTCTCTAACAACGATGATGTAAGTTTTATTACAGGACTGAGAGACGCCTCTACTTACAAGGATAAGACGATAGACGATGTGGTGGTGAATGGCAAGTATGTGCTATTGACTACGGAACTCGGTATATTGAGGATAGATACTCAGAAGGGAGTTATAGAGGGGAAATATAATAGTATGGATGACGTGCCGGGTATGTCGGAGGAAGGAAAGGAGACTGAAACGAAGACAGGTACATACGGTACATTATATTATGATACAACAAATAAATGTTGGTGGGGAGCTGATGCTAATGGTAAACTGACAAAATATATAGAGGAGGATGGAGGTTTCGTAGCAGCATCTTCAGGAGTGAGACCTGACGGGCCAGAGACGAGTTCCTGCTGGAAATTGTATAAACATGACGGGAAACTGTTTGTCACTGCCGGCGCGTTTGCAGCCGGTATGGCCTATGATGTCATGATGAGCAAGGGATTGGTACAGTATTATGACGGCGACAAATGGGCTGTGCTGGAGAGTCCTGGAAGTATGACGGGAACTGACTACGGAGCGGCTAACTGTATGGCGTTTGACCCGAAGGACAAGAGCCATTTTTATGTTGGCGCGCGTACAGGACTGTATGAATATCGTAACTATAAGCCTGTCAGCGCCTATAATAGCGAGAATAGCTCGTTGCCTCCGCTGTATAACAAAAACAGGACGGCCTCTGTTATTACCTCTATGGCTTATGATGACAGCAACAACCTGTGGGCGATGGCTGGTTGGTGTGATAATTTCATTAACCGGTTTGATGCTAATAACCAGTCGGAGAGCTTCACGCACAGCCAGTTCTCTTTTTCTGACTTGACCACGGTGGATATTCAGGGCACATTTGTCAGTCCTACAAACGGGCTGATGTTCATGGTGAATAATTATTGGAGCAAGCCGGTGCTTTATTATTATGACTATAAGAATGACCGCCTTAACGGCATCACGTCGTTTTTCAATGATGACGGCACAAACATAACCCCGTTGTATCTGTTCGGATTGAAAGAGGACAGTGAGGGAAATGTGTGGGTGGCATCATCGTCCGGTCCGTTCTATTGGGCGAAAGATAATATAAGAAACGGTTATGAGGTGTTTACCCAGCATAAGATCAGCAGGGATGATGGTACCGGTCTGGCTGACTATCTTCTTAAAAACGTATCTATACGTTGTATGGAAATAGATGCGGCAGGTAGGAAATGGTTTGGCACAAATGGTAGCGGCGTGTATGTTATCAGCAGTGACAACAACTCAGAGTTGGAGCATTTCACCACGAAGAACAGTCTGTTGCCGTCAGATGTGATATATGATATTTTATTGGATGAGGCTACAGGTACAGTGTGGTTTGCCACAAGTAAGGGACTGTGCTCATACCAGTCAGATGTGACAGAGACTTATGGTAACCTGAGTGACGACAATGTATATGCCTATCCTAATCCTGTGGCGCCAGGATATACTGGTGATATAACCATAAAGGGACTGATGGACGGTTATCAGGTAACTATTACCACGGCGTCGGGCTATGTGGTGAACAAGGGCGTGTGTTCGGGTGGCTCATATCGTTGGAACGGTTGTGACCAGAACGGTGATAGGGTGGCATCAGGTGTATATATGGTGTTGGTGTCAACCAATGAGGGAGAGAAAGGGTGTGTAACTAAAATCGCTATGGTGAAATAGAATTTATGATTTCGGTACTTATTCCTACATATAATTATGTGTGCTATAAGTTGGCGTGTGATTTGCATCGTCAGCTTAGCGCGTATGGTGGGGAGTATGAGATTATAGTGGCAGAGGACGGGAGTGATAATCAGGAGACGATAACAGAGAATGACAAGGTAACGATGCTGTCTGGTTGTGTCCATCTTGTAAGGAAAGAAAATATAGGCAGGGCGCGTATTATTAATTATCTGGTCAGAGAGGCAAAAGGGGAGTGGTGTATCATAATGGACAGCGACGCGGAGGTTGTCAGTGATGATTATATCAGGAAGTATGCCGGGTGTATGACTGATGGCGCGGATGTCTTTGTAGGAGATTTGGTAAACCCTGACAGCCTGCCTCAGGCGGATGCCACCCTGCGCTACAAGTATGAGAAGGCTGCTGAGCGCTTCAGGACGGCGGAGTTCAGAAATCATCATCCTTTTGAGCGTTTCTGCACTTTCAACTTTATGGCGCGGAGAGACACTTTGCTTGAGGTGCCGTTTGACGAGCGTTGCACGGAGTATGGTTATGAGGACACACTCATGGGGCTGGAATTGAAAAGGCATGGTAAGAGAGTGTCACATATAGATAACCCGTTGAGGCACCTCGGTTTTGACAGTAATGCTGTTTTTCTGAGGAAAACAGAGACCGCGCTGCACACATTGAAAAAGATAGAGGGGAGTCTTTTGCCTTATACAGGAATGGGAAGGCTGGTGCTGAGAATTAGAGCTGCCCACCTCACCGCATTGGTAAAAGTCATTTACAGGCTTGCGAGGCCTTTGCTTAGATATAACCTGTTAGGCAACAGGCCTGACCTTACTTTCTTTTCTTTCTATAAACTGGGATATTTCCTTTCCCTATGAAGATAGCCTATGAAATAGAACGGCTCTCCACCAAAGGAGGGATAGAGCGCATCCTCACTGATCGTGTTAACTACATGGCAGAGGTTTGGGGATGGGATATCTATGTGTTGGTGTTGCTGAAAGAAACTGAGGAACCATGGTATAAGCTGTCTTCAAAGGTTCATGTGGAATATCTGAATGTCGGTACGTCTGGCTTGATGATGTGTGCTGAGGCATTGTGGAAACTTGACAAGGCTGTCAGAAGGATAAAGCCTGATGTGTATGTCACGTTTCAGAGTATAGGCGCAATATCATGTATGCTGAGAACGCATAGTGTGCCTACGGTATATGAGGCGCACGGCGCGCGTAGTCGTATGCCACATCCGCTTGCGATGACAATGGCCGAGAGGTATGCGGACGTTGTTGTAGTGTTGGGTGAGCGTCAAAAGAACGACTATCGGAAAGCCCGCAGGCTTGCGGTCATACCTAACTTTACTATGATGACACCAAAGGCAATGCCCGATTACGCGTCAGAGGTCGCTGTCGCGGCGGGTAGGGTATGTTATCAGAAGAACTTTGAGCGGTTGGAAAGTCTGTGGGGTAAGGTTCAAGAGACGTTTCCTCAATGGCAGTTGAGAGTACATCATGACACAAAAGACATGGCGGCAGCCTATCAGGAGGGCTCGGTCTTAGTCATGACCTCACGTTTTGAGGGATTTCCCATGGTGCTTATAGAGGCCATGACATGTGGACTGCCCTGCGTAGCCTTTGACTGTCCCTATGGTCCAAGTGAGTTGATAGAGGATGGAAAGACCGGTTACCTTATACCATACGATGATGACAAGATGTTTATGGATAAACTGTCATACCTCATGCGGCATCCTGAGATAAGGCGGCGTATGGGTGAGGAGGCGAGAAAATCAGTAGAGCGTTTCTCTGTGGAGTCAGTGATGGCTAAATGGAAAAAGTTTTATGAGGGTTTTGGACAGAATAAGCCTGCACATGATAAGGACGGTGTGCGTATAGTAGGGTAGGAGAGAACCGCGGTAACCTATGGCTTTTGCCAGGTCATGGGTAAGTCTTAACATGTTCTTGTTGTAGCGCAGGTGTTTCGTTAGTTTTCCGCGCGTTATAGAACTTGTGTCAATGGTATAGTAATAGGTACGGTCAGGCAGGTTGATAAAGTCGCCTATAGTGGCAAGTAGTACAATCAGTTGTCTGTCCTCGGTAAGGTATCTCCTGCCTGTGAAGAACTGTGGGTACTTATGCATAACATCCATTATGGCACTTCTCCTTGTTATGGCATACAGCGCCATCTGTCCGCTTTTTTGGTGCATCATGCCGTCTATCACGTCGGCACCTTTTATTAGTCCGAATGGAAACAGATTGTTGTCAGGCTCTGTTATCTCATGCGTGTTGTCCTTACGGAAATACATCTGTGTAAACACCTGTACTACGTCAGGATTGCTTTTTATAGTGTCATAACACAGTTGTATGCGTCCTTGGCACCATTCGTCGTCACCGCCACACTCCATGATATACTCTCCTTGTGCCTCGCGTACGCAGTCATAGTAGTTATCAACAATACCCTTGTTGGGCGCTTTCGGCATAAGGCGTATTATACTAGAGTACTTCTCTGCGTAGTCCTTGCATATCGCCCTGGTGTTGTCGGTAGAACAGTCTTCTCCTATAATAACCTCAAACGTTACGTCACACTGTTGGCTTATGATGGCGTCAAGTGTGCGTGAGATGGTTCTCTCTTGGTTATATGTACATACAATGACAGATATCGTTATCATGGTTTCAGAGGCTTATCTCCTGTTTTTAATTCTAAATCAACAGTCTTGCCGTCCGTAGGATGGACAATGGACATGGCATAGCACAGGTGTTGTGCAGTGGGGATGCTAACCCTCTCGCCTACGGCCTGCCGCAGTGTCAATTCGGTAAGGTCTATGCCAGTGCTCTTCTCAATAAGGAAAGGAATGAGCATACCACCGTTGCGTGGACCTATCTCAAGAATCCAGATGCGTTTCTGGTTGTCTATAATGTATTCTACGTTGCAGGGACCTTGGCGAAATCCCAGTTTCTTCAGTATGTTTTGTACAATATCCTTAGCTTCGTGCTGGATGGCAAGGTCCTGTGTTGAAGGGAATACTTCAGATGCAATCATAAAGGGATGGTCTGGTTGCTTGTATTGGTCGCACATACCCCAGTAGGCTATCTCTCCGTCAATCACGAAGATGTCACCGTCCTGTTGTCTTCCCACGCTCTCAATAAAGTCCTCTATCAATACAGAGCGTGAGCGTGAGTAACCTATAGTCTCTTCCCAATGCTTCTTTATGTCGTCTGCGTTGCATACCTTGAACACGCCTCTGCTGCCTGCGTTGTCGGTGGGCTTCATCATGAAGGCGTGATTGCCTTCTGCTCTCTCTATTACGGATACAGCCTCGTCAAGGGTCATAACCTTAGTGCTTCGTGGTGCAAGAAAGCCATTCTTGCGCATGAAGTCACGAAACTGGTCCTTGTGTGTCATGATGTTTACCACGTCACAGGGATTGCCTGGTAACCCCATCTGCTCTTGTACGTATGCCGCTACGGGAGCGAGAATGTCAGAGCAATAAGGTATAACACCGTCTATCTCAAGACGCTGCGCCTCGTGCAACACTGCTTCCTTGTCGGTTATGTCAACCTTGCAGTATTCATCGGCAATGCCATGACCGGGGTTGTCCTCATGCAGGTCAGCGCTGATAACATAGTATCCCAGCCTTTTTGCAGTCTTGGTGGCCTCTGCCTGTACATAGTTGCCTCCGAGTATCATTATGCGCTTTTGTCTCATATCGTAGCGAGGTAATATATAGTTGTCAGGGCAAGCAGACTAATTGCTGCTCCGTAAAACATGCGTTTGCTGAATGTTATTTTGTAATAGCAGCGTGAGATGCAGAGCACCAACAGCATATCAAAGAGATTTTGTATGGTGAGGGCAAGTCCGGCGCCCCATAATCCACCGTATATATAACCTGGAATAACAATCAGCATATCAAGCGCGCCGATGAAGTTTACGGTGAAGTAAATCTTGGAGTTGCCTGACGCGAGATACAGGAACGTGTTAGGCAGGGTGACAGCACGGAACAGCAGGCCTATGGCTGTGACTTGTATCATGGGAATAATCTCCTCAAACTTGCTGTCGAGCAGCAACGGGACCAGCCATGGTGATAGTATTATAAAGGCTGTCAGCAGTGGGGCTACCAATAAGATGTTTATCTCTATTTGCTTTGTTACGAGGTCATTCCTCTGCTTGATGTTGTTGATTATGCCAGTAAGGCGTGGATAATAGTCTGTCTCCATAGCGGTAAACACCATTCCTGCGTAGGTCATGGTCATGATGTACCCAGCGTTGTAAAGTCCTACTATGTGCAGTGAGGTTGTGTTGTTCAGG
Organism: Prevotellaceae bacterium UBA3627; assembly: GCA_002373375.1. Taxonomy (GTDB): domain Bacteria; phylum Bacteroidota; class Bacteroidia; order Bacteroidales; family Bacteroidaceae; genus Prevotella. The sequence continues at coordinate 21,218 of DFLE01000044.1, read as the reverse complement.
TATGACTGTATGGCCAGTATCACCACATGGGCTAATCCCTCGCTTATCACCACGACCAATCCTATGTGAAGCATTGGGCGGCCACTCACCAGACATTCCTTTTGTAAGGTGTATGACAGAGGGTGGGTGTGATGTCCGTACAGTAAGGTGATGAGCATAGATACTCCAGTGAATAACAGGATGGCAGGCAGGACTCCGTCAATGCCCCAGAAATAGTATATGGGGATAGACACAGGCAGGGCCGCAGCCACATTGATGAGCGACACCTGCGCTATGGCTTTAAGCCTCCGCAGACCTTTGAGTACGGCTATCTCACCGCAGGTTACGGTGCTGAAGCCTACGGCAGGTGAGAGAAGGGCATATCCCCATACATGACTGTAATCGCCGAAGGTGAACAAGGAGAGTGGGGCGGCAAGCAGGAGGCATACGAGTGTGCCGAATGCCGCGAGTAGCAATACCCATGACCTCAGCACCCTGACCTTATCGTCAAGGATAGCCATGTTTTCCGCGGTGGGGTGCTGTGTATGCTTCTCCGTCGCGGTGGCTATGTCTCTCACACCGCTTACGTCAAGGCCGATGTTGGTGGAGGTATGTATAAGCTCGCGTGTCTCATTATAGATAGAGTTGAGTCCCATGCCCGCAGGACCTAAGATTACGGCTACGAGTTTAGTGCGTGCGAGGTTGAGTAGTATGTTCAGCCCTTGCACTCCTCCAAACAGTGTAGTGGCCTTGAATATGTTTTTGTAAGCAGTGTTCATCCTTTAATTCTTGTTGTATTCCCTCTCATCTCTCGTCTTGCAATCCCCCCGTCACAAAGTCCATTCGTAGGTGTCATAGCAAACGGTTCGTGCACCAAAGCCTTCTTTTTGGAAAAGCAAGTTGCGGTTTAGCGTATAGCTGTCTGCCTCGGTTGACTTGCCAAAGTCAAAATAGCGTTGCGAGTCAAAACTGTCAAGCAGGAAGTCTATGGTTGCGTCAATAGCTCCCATGTGCTTGCCCTCCTCAGTTGCTGATATATATTGTGTGTGTATTACTTGTTTCGTTACATAGACTACGCTTCCTCCGATTATGTTACCGTCTTGTTGAGCTACAGCCAGCAGTATGTTCCGGGGAAATCTGTCATGTAGCAAGGTTATCTCTTCAAGTGTGTGGACAGGTTTCGCATTGTGCTTGTTGAGGAGGTTGTCGTTGAGTATTCTCCAAAAAGTGGCATAGTCCTCGCTGAAGGTTACTTTTATATTATGTTTTCTTGCGTTCCTGAGACCAGACTTGCGGCTTTCCCTCCATTTCAAACGGTTGTGTAAGTCAATAGTAGAGGAAACGTCCCTTTCCACTATCTTATAGTTCTTGCATACCACATGCATAGCATACAGAGGCTCTTCCGAAGGTAGAGTATGATATATCCATGGTATGTCTTTATATCTTACACGTGTAATTCCTATACTCTTCAGGTAGTTGCCGAGACACTCAAATATCTCTATCACATGGATTGTTGTCGTGTCAGAGCCGATAATAAGTCCTCCGTATGTCAGACCTTGATGGCTGTATAGTACATTCTCTCTCTCGTTAGCGGGTAGTAAGGCAATGAGCTTGCTGTCATTGTAAAACATCAGGGAGTGGTCAGTAAAGCGTTCCTTATGGTAGTCCATATAGGCACGAAAAAATAAGAAGGTTCCATTCCTGGAACCTTCTATGAATCTATCCCACTCATGGGTTATTTCTTCCTTTGCAGAATATCTTACAATGGTAATCATAGCTTATTCCTTATTCATGCAAAGTTACTTATTTTTCTTGATATATACAAATTTGTTTACTTAAATTGGTCTGGCAGGTAATAGCTGAGGTGTGGCGGTTGATTGTATGATACATTCTGCCAGCAGATACTCATGCGGTAGATATGGTCGTGCATAGGTGTAACCACACGATAATCTGTAGGTATTGACGTGGTGAAGATGTTGAGGTGTGAACGGTCGCTTGCATCATACAGGATTATCTCCTCACGCCAATCTCCGAAGAGGTCAGCCTGCAGGCATGGTGTTGATTTCGTACCGTTACAAGATGCTGAGTTGCCATAGTCGCTCAGGTTCTCTTTTCCGTTTATCTTTATGTGGTCCACACCGTTGCCGTTCCATTTAGCTATGTAGTAATCCTGACGGCGCTGCTGCCACTGCATCTGTTGCATTTGCTGACGCACAGAGTCACGTCCCATTCTGTCACCGCGTCCCCAGTCCTGTCCGCGCATACGCTGTCCGCGTTGTCCGAACTGTCCGCGGTTTCTCTGACGGTCACCGTTATCGTTGCCCCATGTGCCAGGTCTTGTGTTTCTGCCACCGTTGCCAATAAGCTCGTCTTGCAGGTCTCCGTCCCAGTAGATGCGGAAGTTCTGTGGAGTCCATCCTTCTGTCTCTGCTATCACATTGCCCTTCACGTCAAACACCTTCTTCTCAGCTGAGCACCACATCTCAAATCCGCGGTGTGAGGAATCAATGTCGGCAGATATACCGCGACCGGTATCTTGCTTGTCATATTGACGGAAAAGTATCTCTCCTGTCTTGGCGTCGCGCATATTGGAACCGTAAGGTTTTGTCTCCAGTACCATGTAATACTCCAGTCCAGGACGGTCCGGGTCAAGGTCAGACAGGTGGAAAGCATCTCCGTGTCCCAGACCTGTGCTGTAAAGCAATGCTCCGTTGTTGTCTATGGCAGCCGAACCGTAAGTTATCTCGTCACATCCGTCACTGTCCACATCACCTACGGCAAGTCCGTGTGCTCCCTGTCCGTATGCTGTTGCTGTCAATCCGTGAGCCTCGGATAACACTTTGCCGTTTCCGTCTGTCACTTTCCAGTCATTTGGTGTGATACTCTCATGCAGCCAGCGTGTCTTCAGTTCCTTGCCGTCAAAGTCAACAGCCCACAGGTATGAGCGAGTATAGTATCCTCTGCACATTATTGCAGATGGATTCTCTTTGGCTCCACCAAGGAAAGCAACGCATGCAAGATAGCGCTCTCCGCGGTTTCCTGGTCCGTGGTCTCCCCATTCCTCGCGTGCATACTCTGGTGCTCCACCTACGCCGAAGGCACGGTTAGGATTGTAGAATATGGTGTGAATGGCATGACCGTCTTTGCCGCTGAACACGGTAAGATATTCCGGGCCGTTCAAGACGTGTCCGTTAGTACCACGATAGTCTGCCTCATTATCAGCATTCTTTATCTCCGGGTCTGTGGCAGCCTCGGTTACGTAGTTGCCTCGACCATCCTTAGAGCCTGGAGCAGTCTTGCATATCAGTTCTCCCTTACCGTCTCCGTCGAAGTCGTATACCATAAACTGTGTATAGTGCGCACCAGCGCGAATGTTCTTACCCAGTGAGACACGCCACATCATCACGCCTTCTGTCTTGTAGCAGTCAAGAAATACTTCACCGGTGTATCCAGTGTGTGAGTTGTCATGTGAGTTGCTGGGGTCCCATTTCAGGATAATCTCATAGTCGCCGTCGCCATCCATGTCTGCGGTAGAACAGTCATTAGGTGTATAGGTGCATGTCTTTCCGTCGGGCATAGTCTGGTCCAACGGACGTATCAGAGGTACGGACAGGTAAGGTTGTGCCCAAGCCTGTATTTCATCACTTGTCTCCTGTACTGTGCCGTTCACAAGTGTCTGTACGGCATATCGGCTGTCTTTCGTTCCGTTTATGTCAGTGAAGTTGGTCACGTTGGCAAGTCCGGATGCTATGACATCGCCGTCACGCATAAGGTTGAATGTCGTTCCTGGTTTGTCGGTGGAAAGGAAACGCCAGCTGACGAAATTGCCTTTCTCTGCTGCAGGTACAGCCACGACGCCGCGTGACAGACGCTCTACGTATGTTTGAGCCTTACTCTGCGGAGCGCATAGTAGAATAAGTGATAGTAGGGTAGATAATGTTTTCCTCATTGTTATGTTAGTTATAGTATAATGTGATTTCATATTATATAATTAGATGTATGTAAGAGGGGTGAAGTTTAATGCAAATACCTTAAAATTGTAAATATTTTATTAAAACAAGACAAAAATAGAATAAAATATATTACTTTTGCATTTTATATGGAATTTCTTTTATTCTTTTGTCTTTTTATTGTCGGCCTGGCATCTATTATAAAAGGTGCAGATTGGTTGACAGAGGGAGCCGCCAATGTTGCGGAACGGATGGGCGTACCTACGATGGTTGTTGGTATGACCATAGTGGCTATAGGAAGCTCTGCCCCGGAGTTTGTGGTAAGTATGGTGGCAGCCTTACAAGGTAATTCTGATATAGCCTTAGGTAACATTGTCGGCAGTAATATCTTTAATATCCTGGGTATTATGGGAGTGACGGCTATTGTGCGTCCGTTGCTTGCTACTCGTGGCAATGTGCGTAATGACGTACCTTTTGTCATGTTGTCAAGTGTGGTCATAGCTGTTACGGCATTTGACTCTTTCTTTACTCCAGGTGCGGAAGATGGTATAAGCCGTACTGACGGTTTGTTGATGCTTGCAATGTTCGCCATTTTCATATCATATACCTTGGCTCTTGCTAAAAAGCCAGAGAATACAGAAGATGTACCAGCAGTAACAGAGGCATCCTCTTCCCGTAAGTCTGTATTAAAAGATGTGGCGTTTATCATTGTAGGCTTGACGCTGCTGGTATTGGGTGGCGACTGGCTTGTGGATGGCGCATCGGGAATTGCATCGTCAATGCATATCAGTGATGCCATCATCGCTTTGACCATAGTCAGTGCCGGCACATCGGCTCCGGAGATGGCAGCATCGGTCATGGCCGCACGTAAAGGTGACACAGCCATGGCTCTTGGCAACATTGTAGGTAGCGTGGCATTTAATGTGTTCTTCGTTTTAGGTTCTGCGGCTACCGTTCATCCTATAGGTGTGGGCGGCATAACCCCGTTTGATGTCATTACCTTGTTGACAGCATCACTCGTCTTGTGGGTGTTGTGCCGTTTCGGCAAGCACCGTCTTACACTGACACGTGGTGAAGGTTGGGTGCTGGTGCTTATGGCTGTGGCATACTATGTTTGCAGGGTGGTAGCTCTATAAAATCTCAGACAATTAGTTGTCTAATGCGGTATATTTAGAGTGCTTGGATTTATATTCAGGCACTATTTTTTTCATTATGCGCACGGTCTCCATGTCATCAAAGGCAAGCGACGCCTCATACAATTGCTTCTCTTGCTCAAGGATAAGCTCGTAAGGATATTCGCGAACCTTTGCCACGCGCACCTTGGGGTGTGTGGTGGGCAGGGTGTCCTCAGCGTCGCTCAAGACCTCTTCAAACAGCTTCTCGCCGTCGCGCAGACCAGTATATTTTATCTCAATATCATTCTCGCCAGATAGGAATATCATACGTTTGGCAAGGTCGGCTATCTTCACCGGCTTACCCATGTCAAACACGAATATCTCGCCTCCGTTACCAAAGGATGCAGCCTCAAGTACCAGTTTGCAGGCTTCGGGAATGAGCATAAAGAAACGTATTATGTCGGGGTGTGTCACTGTTAGTGGACCGCCCCTTTTTATTTGTTCCGTAAAGATAGGAATAACAGAGCCGTTACTGCCAAGCACATTGCCGAAACGCGTAGTGACAAACTGTGTCTTGGCTGGGCTGCCGTCAACCTGTTTCAGGGTGCTTCCCTCACGTTTTATCTCGTTGTCGAGTGACTGGCAGTAAATCTCACAGATGCGTTTTGAGCATCCCATCACGTTCGTTGGGTTCACAGCCTTGTCTGTAGAAATCATGACAAACTTCTTCACACCGTACTTCACCGACAGGTCGGCTATGATGCGCGTACCTACTATGTTGTTCTGCACAGCCTCAGAGGGGTTGTCCTCCATCATAGGCACATGCTTGTAGGCCGCGGCGTGGAACACATAGTCAGGTCTGTGTCTGCGGAACAAAGAATCCATGCGTTCCTTGTTTGTTATGCTTGTGACGATGGTCTCGGTTATGACGTCCGGGTACTTCTGCGCCATGCTCAGTCTCAGACTGTGCATTGGTGTCTCAGCCTGATCAACAAGTATCAACTTGGCAGGCGAGAAAGAGGCTATCTGTTTGGATAGCTCACTGCCGATGCTTCCTGCCGCGCCTGTTATCAGTATTATTTTCTCTTTGAGTATCTGTGATATAGACTCAAGATTTATGTTTATCTCATCGCGTGGCAGCAGGTCCTCGACGTTGATGGGCTTGAGCATTCTTGGTGACATGGTCTGGCCGGGTGTCCACTTCTGCTCTTCCTGTGTCATGTATATGGCAATGTGTGCCTCTGTCAGTTCGTCTATCAGACGCTCATTCTCCCTGAAGTGTTGTTTGTAGAGTGGTGATACCAATAATACCTTTATCTTTTCTTGTATTAAGGTGGCGATGAGACTCAGGTCATTATTATAGACCTTGATACCTGATACGTAATAGTTACTTATCTCATTGTCTGGTGAGATGAGTCCCTTTATTGAGAATTTAGCATCAGGCTGGCTGCGCAGGCCTTTGATGATGCTCACGGCTCCCTCGCTTGCGCCATATATAAATGTGGGCAACAGGTTGTCGTTAGTCTTTAGTATATCATGCAACTGCTTTATCAGTATGCGCCATATACTCATGGCTATGGTTGCCAGACATGCTGCCAACAGTATTACGCGTATCCGTGGGAAGAAGAACTGAGGGTCTTTGGATAACAGTTCCCTGGCAGTGATAGCTAATGCCGCCGCTACAACGTTGCTCATCAAGACATTACGAAGGTCGGTGAATGACGAGTAACGTATGATGTTGGAGTAGGTGTGGAATATCTTGAAGCTGATGAGGTAGGAAGGTAATACCAACAGTGTGAGGTATCCCAGCTTCGTCCAGAAGTCTGTGACAAAGTATAATCCCCCGATGAATACATAGAAGCTAATCAGGTAGGCGGCTATTACAAGAAAACAGTCAAGGAGCAGTATGCACCAATACGGCAGAGCCTTCTTCTTGAAATACCATGTTGTAATTCTATGCAGACAGTTCTTCATTATGTTGTGCTATTCTTTTATGTTCTATTATTATGTTATCACTTAAAGAAACCGTTGTCGGCCTGCTTCTCTGCTTCTATGTGTGTGGCAGATGCTGCTCCAACAGACCATGGCAGCCATACGTCCATGCCTCCCTGTTGTCCGCGGTGGTCCCATGCGTAGTAAGGTATCAGGGTGAGTGTGGCATCCTTTGTCTTCAGTTTGCCGTCAGTACCTATTGACAATGTCTGTGCGTTGGTCGTTATAGACTGCACCTGGTGTCCGTTTGTGATAGTGATGTTTTTGCCCATCTCCAATACAGGACGCTGGTTCAGCAGGTAGGTGCTGATGTCAGCGTCATTGTCAGGCCATTCAGCGCAATATACCAATGGTCCACGCTCCACACTTAGACGGCCACGGTCGTCAACCACCTTGTCATTGGCTTTCACAAGGCGTGGCTCCATGTCGAGGAACAGTTCCACAACGTCACCCTTCTTCCATTTGCGGCTTATCACGGCGTAACCGTTTTTCAGTGCTGTGCGCTCGTCCATTATCTCTCTGCCGTTAACCTTTATGCAATATCCCAACTGCTTACCGTCAACAAAAGAGTAAAGGTCGCTTGGTACCACCTCGCCGCATACCCATCCTGGTATGCGTACGCAGAGATTGAACTCTCCGCTGCCCTTTTCAATGCGTATCTTGATGTCGCCGTCGTTAGGGTATGTTGTCTCCTGTTTGATGGTCATATTCTTGCCTGCCACTTTCATCTCTGCCGTATTACCCATGAAAAGGTTTACATAGAGGTTGTTGCCGTGTGTGGCATAGATGTAGCCAGGCAGTGAAGGGATGAACCTGCAGATGTTTGACGGACAGCAGGCGCACCCGAACCAAGGCTGGCGCGCATAGTGCTGCTCCTCACGGCATGACAAGGGGTTGGGGTAGAAGAAACCGTCACCCTCTATGCTGATACCAGAGATGAGAGCATTGTAAAGTGTGCGCTCAAGCACATCATAGTATTTTGACTCTCCGTGGAGCAGGAACAGTCGGTAGTTGGTGTAAACATTGCCTATCTGTGCGCAGGTCTCGCAGTATGCGGATGCGTTAGGAAGCTCGTAGTTGTTGCCGAAAGACTCGCCGGCATGACGTGCTCCCACACCACCAGTGATGTAGTATTTCTTCTCTACTATGTTCTGCCATATCTTGTCTATGGCATGGATGTAGGTGGTGTCACCTGTCAATGCCGCTACATCAGCCATGCCACTGTACATGTATTCTGCTCTTACGGCGTGGCCTACAGCCTCGTCTTGCTCAATTACGGGCTTGTGCGCCTGTGAATATGCGTCCTTACGTGATGTCTTGCCGCGCATGTCAAGGAAGAACTTGGCTTGGTCAAGATATTTCTTGTCGCCTGTAACAAGGTAAAGCTTGCATAGTCCCATCTCTGCTATCTGGTGTCCGGGAACGAGCTTCAACTGGTTCTCTCCGGGACCTATCTCACGACATACACAGTCTGCATATTTTATCGCCACGTCAAGGAAATTACGCTTGCCCGTAGCCTGGTAGTGAGCGCAGGCAGCCTCAAGCAAGTGTCCGAGGTTATAGAACTCATGGCTCAGTTTCTCCACTTTCTCCCAGCGTCTCGCCCCGGCCCACTCGTGTGGCTTTGACGGTGACTTGGTGCGTGCTGTGAACAGGTAGCCGTCAGGCTCCTGACCGCTTGCGATGATGGCTATCACGCTGTCAACGTATGTGTCAAGCCTGCGTCCTTTGTATGTGGCGTCAGGATAAGTCTGCAACAGATAGCTTGCACCTTCTATGGTCTTGTAAGGGTCGGTGTCGTCAAAAGAGAATGTCCATGCCGTGTCTGGGAACTCCAAAGTGGGGTTGGCAAGGTGACGTGCGGCATTTACGAAGTTATCGTAACGTCCTGTCTCCTCACATTTGCTGAATGCCAGTGGGATTGTTACGTCACGGCTGGTGTTGAGACGCGGACTCCAGAATGAGTCGCTCAGTTTCACAGATGTGAACGGTACTGGCGAGATGGGGTACTGTGCCTGTAGTGAGGTGCAGATGATTGACAAGATAGAAATCAGTATCTTTCTCATTTTTTATAGTAGATATAGTTTTACTGTACCTATAGTGACTATAGTACCTATAGTTCCTATAGTGACTATAGTATTTATAGTATCTATAGTATCTATAGTTCCTATAGTATCTATAGTTATTATACCACCGTCAGAGTATATATATACACTACTGCTGCCGGTATTGCCATCAGGGAAGAGTCAAAACGGTCAAGCATACCGCCGTGTCCGGGAAGAATCTTGCCGCTGTCCTTTATTCCGAGTGTACGCTTGAAGAGGCTCTCTACAAGGTCGCCCAATGTGCCGAACACTACGATAGTGAGTCCGAGTCCAATCCATTCCGGTGTGCTCAGTCCGGTCTCCGTAGCGCCGAGACTCTCGAAGGCATGACTCTCGTCAGCCCATGCCATCAGTGCTGCAACAATGATGACGAGTATGCCTCCGCCGATGCTGCCTTCCCATGATTTTCCCGGACTGACGCGTGGAAAGAGCTTGTGCCTGCCGAGCAGTGAACCGGTGCAGTAGGCGCCGGTATCGTTAGCCCAAAGGAAGATGAATACGCTGACTGGCAGCAACATGTTATAGGTCACCTCCCCTGTGGGGGTGGCACGGAATGCGAGTACGGGCAGACATGCCAGGGGCAGGGCTATATACATCTGCGACATCATAGAGTATGCCCAGTCGTTTACCGGGTCGTCAGACTGTGTGAACAGTCCGCTGACAAACAGATAGACTACAGTCACCAGATATGGTATGAACACCGACGACGGCGTAAGCTCGCTGCAAAAACCAGTTACGGCAAAGAAGAGGAATACTCCTGCTGCAGTGCATATAAAACGGTTTATCTGTACGCTCTCCCTGTCATTCACAAGTCCTGTGAATTCCCACACCGTCATACCGGTTACGAGGGCAAAGAGCAGTGTCATGCTCATAGGGCGCAGAAAACATGTAAGCACTATTGCTACGAAGAGCACCCCTGTTATTGTTCGTGTTATAAGTTGTTTCATTACTTTCTTTTTTTGTTTTTTTATAGTGCCTATAGTATCTATAGTGCCTATAGTATCTATAGTGACTATAGTATAATATAGTTCCTATAATATTGTATTACTCTGGCAGTGCAGGCTGCTCATTGTCGGGCAAGGTGTTCTCTTCTTCACGCTTGCTTTCCATTATCTCTTCGGAACGGCTTGCCCATGGACGCTTGCCGAAAATCTTCTCTACGTCTTCCGCAAAGATAACCTCGCGTGCTATTAGCAGTTCGGCGAGGGCATTGTGTCCTTCCTTGTGCTCCTCAAGCAAAGCCTTGGCGCGAGCGTACTGCTCGTTAATCATCCTCAGCACCTCGCCGTCAATGAGTCGGTCGGTCTCAGAAGAGTATGGCTTGACAAACGAGTACTCGTTGTTGTCATAGTAACAGATGTTAGGCAGCACGTCGCTCATGCCGTAATATGCTATCATGCTCTGTGCCATCTTGGTAGAGCGTTCAAGGTCGTTCATTGCACCTGTGGAGATATGGCCGGTGAACAACTCCTCTGCAGCACGTCCGCCAAGCAGTGAGCACATCTCGTCAAGCAACTGCTCCTTGGTGGTAAGTTGACGCTCCTCGGGCAGATACCATGCTGCACCCAGCGCATTGCCGCGTGGCACTATGCTTACCTTTACCAACGGGTTGGCATGTTCGCAGAACCAAGAGATGGTGGCGTGGCCTGCCTCGTGGAGTGCTATGGCGCGTTTCTCGGCAGCCGTCATTACCTTGGTCTTCTTCTCTAAACCTCCGATAATACGGTCAACGGCATCAAGGAAGTCCTGCTTGCCTACCACTTTGCTGTCATGGCGCGCGGCTATGAGCGCAGCCTCGTTACATACGTTGGCTATGTCGGCACCAGAGAATCCCGGAGTCTGGCGTGCCAGCAGGTCTATGTCGAGCTGCTCGTCCACCTTTATTGGCTTCAGGTGTACCTGGAAGATTTCACGTCGCTCGTTAAGGTCGGGCAGGTCCACGTGTATCTGACGGTCAAAGCGTCCTGCGCGCAGCAGGGCCTTGTCAAGCATGTCCACACGGTTTGTGGCAGCAAGGATTATCACACCAGAGTTAGTGCCGAAGCCGTCCATCTCTGTCAGCAGGGCGTTGAGCGTGTTCTCGCGCTCGTCGTTGCCGCCAAAGCCTGGGTTCTTGCTACGGGCACGTCCTACGGCGTCAATCTCATCAATGAAGATGATAGACGGTGCCTTGTCTTTTGCCTTGCTGAAGGTGTCGCGTACGCGTGATGCGCCGACGCCTACGAACATCTCCACGAAGTCAGAGCCAGACATGGAGAAGAACGGTACGCCAGCCTCACCGGCTACAGCCTTGGCAAGCAAGGTCTTACCTGTTCCCGGAGGGCCTACAAGCAGTGCACCCTTAGGTATCTTGCCGCCCAACTCGGTATATTTCTTCGGGTTCTTCAGGAACTCCACAATCTCCTGCACCTCTTGCTTGGCACCGACTTGTCCTGCCACGTCCTTGAACGTGACACCTACGTCGTCGCCTTTCTCATACATCTGTGCCTTGGAGCGGCCAACATTGAAGATGCCCATGCCGCTGCCACCGCCACCGCCGCCGAAGCGTCCCATGAGGAAGAACCACAGGAAGACGAAGAATGCCAGTGGTGCGATGCTCATCAGGAGGTTCATGAAACCGTTGCGTGTCTCTACCTCATACTTCAGCTGGCCTTTGAACTTGCCTGCGGCGCGCTCAGCCTCCACAAACTGCTCCACCTGGTCTATGCTGCCATATACCACGTCAACGCAGGGGTTGGCGCCGGTCTGTTGCTGTGACTGGTGGAATACGTCGCGTGTGTTGGCGGCGTTAATATACAAACGCATCTTTGACTCTGATTTGTTTACTACTATCTGCTTAACGTAGCCTTTGTCAACGTAGGTCTTGAAGTCAGAGTATGAAGCGTTAATGACTGTACCTTGTCCTATTGTCTGTCCGCCATCGGTGAAGAATATCACTGCCAGGGCGATAATGATGACAAGGTATATCCAACTCATGTTGAAACGGGGCATCTTAGGTGAGCCTCCGGGCATATTGTTTGAAGGTGAAGATGTAGCCAATGTTTTATAAAGTTATGAGTTATGGGTTATGGGTTATGAGTTATGGGTTATGAGTTAAGGGTTATGAGTTATTGTGCGAGTTATGAGTTATAGGTTATGAGTAGCTTTTTCTTAGGACACTCATAACTTATAATTCATAACTCATAACTTACTCGATATCCGGAATCTCTATTGTGGGTGCATCCTGCCACAGCGACTCAAGACTGTAGAAGTCACGTGCGTCAGGCAGAAATATATGTACTATTATGTCAACATAGTCCATTGCCACCCAGATGCTGTTCTCCAATCCGGCTATGCGTGTGGGTTTCTCCTTGTGCTCCTTACGCATCATCTCTTCCACAGAGTCGCAAATGGCTGACACCTGTGAGGGAGAGCCGCCTTCACAAACAACGAAGGCCTGGCATATTACGCCCTCCATGCCCTGCATGTCAATAACACTGATGTTGTGTCCTTTCTTCTCTTGTATTCCGTTGACGATTGTGTCAACAAGTTTCTGAATGTTTTCTGTCATTTATAGTTTTTTAATTTATTGCTTATGAGTTTTAGAGAACGAAATTAGTAAAAAAAAAGCGAATAGCCAAATATTTCATTTGTTTGTATATTTTTTTAACTGATTATTTGATGAAAGTAATTGCGATGAGATATTTAGTAAGGTGTGTTTTGGTGTGACACAGATATTGCTGGCAGATAATCAAAAAGAAAGCAAAATGTGTTTATATGTGTCATTTTGATATTTTGTGTATGCAGACGTGGAGGTATGAAAGAGAGGGGAGTGAGGGATGAAAAAGCACTTTTTTAGCTATTGTGGAGTGAAAAATGCGCTTGGGAAATGTAAAGTGATAGCTTTTACAGTGTCAAAGCTATGCTTTCAGGGTGTCAAAGCTATGCTTTTACCTCGTGAAGTGATAGCTTTTATAAGGCGAAATGATAGCTTTTGCATCGTAAAGGAAATCTCTTGTTGAATTGCTAATAATGTAAACAGTTGATAAGTAGGTGGTTGTAAAAACACGAAAAAATCGGGAATTTGCGAACGGTTTCCCGATTTTTCGCAAATTCCCGATTTGTTGTCGAGTGTGTGAAATCAAATGGTAAGTAAAAGAAGAGAAAAACTGACAAAATGTCAATTGTAGGTATTGCGTTGTCTGATTAATCCCTTCTGAATATATCACGTGTATATACTTTCTCTTTCACGTCGTCAAGGCAAACGTCATAGCGGTTGGCGATGATGGCGTCACTCTGTGCCTTGAACTTCTCTAAGTCATTGACCACCCGGCTGCCGAAGAACGTGTCGCCGTCTTTGAGCGTGGGCTCGTAGATTATTACCGTGGCTCCCTTGGCTTTCACACGTTTCATGATGCCTTGTATGGCTGACTGGCGGAAGTTGTCTGAGTTAGACTTCATGGTCAGCCTATATACACCTATCACCGGAGTCTGCTCGTTGGAGCCGGCATACTGGTTGTTGGCGGAGTATGCGTAGTAACCAGCCTTGCGTAGCACGGCGTCGGCTATGTAGTCCTTTCGTGTGCGGTTGCTCTCCACTATTGCCGTCATCATGTTCTGGGGAACATCGCGATAGTTGGCCAGCAACTGCTTGGTG
>DFLE01000044.1:2044-7389 GCA_002373375.1 Prevotellaceae bacterium UBA3627 | reverse complement strand
GCTTGGTGTCCTTAGGCAGACAGTAGCCGCCGTAGCCGAATGAAGGGTTGTTGTAGTGGGTGCCGATACGTGGGTCGAGTCCTACACCATTGATGATGGCTTGTGTGTCCAGACCCTTGAGTTCTGCATAGGTGTCAAGCTCATTGAAATATGACACGCGCAGGGCGAGGTAGGTGTTGGCGAACAGTTTTACAGCCTCTGCCTCTTTCATACCCATGAAAAGGGTGGGGATGTCCTGCTTCTCTGCTCCTTCTTGCAACAGGCTGGCGAAGGTGTGCGCGGCATCCTCAAGATGGTTACCTGCTATGGCCTTTATTGCCTCGTTCTCCTCGGAGTTGTCTTCGTCATTTATGAGTTTGGGGTAGCCTACTATGATGCGTGAGGGGTAGAGGTTGTCATACAGTGCCTTGCTCTCACGCAGGAATTCTGGTGAGAAGAGCAGGCGCAGCTTTGCGGATGAATCCTTGCCCTCTGCCTTGAACTTCTGTGCGTACTTCACGTAGAGCGAGCGTGTGTAACCCACGGGGATGGTGCTCTTTATCACCATGACGGCATGGCTGCCCGTTGACAGCACAAGGTCTATAACGTCCTCTATGTGGTGCGTGTCGAAATAATTTGTCACGGGATCATAGTTGGTAGGTGCGGCTATTATCACGAAGTCGGCATCCTTGTATGCCGCCGCACCGTCAAGTGTGGCGGTGAGGTTCAGTTGCTTCTCGCGGAAGAACTTCTCTATATACTCGTCCTGTATAGGAGACTCGCGGCGGTTGATTTTCTCAACTTTCTCGGGTATCACGTCCACAGCCATCACCTCGTGATGCTGTGACAGGAGTGTGGCCATGCTCAGACCTACGTATCCTGTTCCTGCTACTGCTATCTTCATAGTTATGAGTTATGAGTTATGAGTTATGGGTTCAAGATTATGAGTTATTGTTATTCAAAGTTATGAGCTATGAGTTATGAGTTGTTGTTATTCTAAGTTATGAGTTAATGTTATTCAAAGTTATGAGTTTCTTCTTCAGAGGACACTCATAACTCATAATTCATAATTCATAACTTAAAATTTATTTTACGAGGTTCGCTATTGTTGCTATCATGGTTGCTATAGACGCTGTAGAGGTGCCTATGGCGAGGTACTGTGTCAGCTTCGTTGCGTCACGCGCAGGCTTTGTAGGTACGATAATCTCACAACCAGGAGTAGGGCGGTCGCCCTTGCCCATCTGGTTTACTGTGCCGTTCATGTGTACGATATAGGTGTGGCTCTTCTTTGCGTTTGAACCGAAGCCGCCAGCCTGGTTTACGTAGTATTTCGCCTTCTCGCCTTTCTTGTAGAGCACGGTGTTAGGATAGAGCACGTCGCCGCTGATCTTCACAGTGTTGATGTATTGTGGTACTATGATGCGGTCGCCGTCACGCAGTATCATGTCGTAGTCAGAGCCTGGGTTCTCGATGGCTTTGTCAAGTTGTATGCCCACGTAGTAGCGGTCGCCGAAGTCAATCTTGTTCACGTCGATAGAGTCGCCTTGACCACCTTGCATCTTTGTCATCTTTATTACCTCCTGCATACGCAGGCGCTCCTCGTCGGTGATGCGGCGTTCAAGGCGCGCACCCTTCACGTATGCCATGCTGTTAGGGTTGCCCGCTGCCTTTATCACGTCTGACAGGCGTGTCTGACGCTTGCTCAGCGCGTATGTGCCGGGGAAGTTCACCTCGCCCTCCACCATCACGTTCTGCTGAGTCTCATATCCGGGTGAGCGGCGTACGTATACCTGGTCGTAAGGCTCAAGGATGAAGCCTGGCTCGCCGTCGATGACGAAGCCCTCTTTCAGCGCGAAACTATAGGTCTTGGCTATGATGCTGTCTGTGTTAAGAGCCTTGGGGGCATATATGCGGCGGGATACGTCAACCTTCACGGTGGAGGCTGTCTCTTTCAGTCCTCCGGCCTGAAGAATGAAGTCCTCCAGCGTCTCATTGTCGGCATAGTGATACTCGCCAGGATACATTACCTCGCCGTGTATGGTCAGTGTACGGTCGTTCTGCATCTCGCTCTTGGTAGGAATGAACAGTACGTCCTCGTTTTGCAGGGAGATATCTGGTGTGGTTCCTGCCAATATGCCTTTCACATCAACGCTGATGACCTTCAGTGTGCGGTCTGTATTCATACGGTGCATTACGGCGCGGTTGGTGAAAGCCTCCTCTGTAACGCCCTCGCAGGCTTTGAGCAATGTACCTACGGTGGTGATGTCGCCTCCTAACTGGTACATGCCGGGACGGAATACGGCACCTTTTATCTCTACCATGTTCTCATAGCGGGTGATGATGGTCTCTGCGCTTACGATGTCTCCGTCAGATACTTTGAATGAAGTCATGTCAAATTCGCCGACGTTGAATACCGTCATCTTGTTACCGTTCTTGCGTGTAACCCTCAGTGACTTGGTGTAGGCATCGCTGGTGAAGCCGCCTGCATATTTCAGTGCGGAGCTGACGCTCTCGGTTTTCTTCATCTCATAGTACATAGGGCGCTTTACGTTGCCTGTCACTTCTACCATGCAGTCGTATGGACCTACTACTATAACGTCGTTGTCTGCCAGACGGATGTTGCCTGTCAGCTTTCCGTTGAGGATATAGTCATATACATCGACAGAAGATACGAGTCTGCCGTTGCGATATACCTTGATGTTACGCAGTGTACCTATCTCGCTTACACCGCCAGCCATATACAGCGCATGGAAGACGCTGGCAAAGGCAGAGAGTGTGTAGGTGCCTGGCGCCTGTACCTCGCCCATGACATTGATGGTGATGGTGCGTGTCTGTCCTAAGCCGGCTTTTATGTTGCTACTGCTGTAGCGGCTGCCCAGCGTGCTGCGCAGCTTGGCCTGAGCCTGCGCCATCGTCAGTCCGCTGACGTTCACTGGACCGTAGCCGCTGATGGTGATGTCGCCGTCGGGACTTATGGTATATACGTTTGAGGCTTGTGAGGCTCCATAGATGTCAACTTTTACATTGTCGCCAGGACCCAGCACATAGTTCTGTGGCGTGGCGATATTCATGGCTGGTTCAAAAGTGAGGTTGTCCTTGTTGAATATGTCACGGCCAAAGACGCGCTTGCCGTTGAAGAGCTGCTCGTTGTAATTGGCATCCTCTTTGTCGTTAAACGCGAAGTCCACATCGTCCTCGGTCAACTCGTTCATACGCTCAGAGAAATACTGAGTGGAAGGCTTGTCCGCTGTCACATTGCCGGCTTCCTTATTGGTCTGTCGTCTGCGTTGTGTGGTGGTCAGTTCCTCTTTCTCCTCATTAGTCATCGCGCTGCGCTCTCTCTTCGTGTTGGTACCCTTACGCATCATCCTCTCGGTGTCGTTGACAGCCGCGTCGGCCGCCGCTCCGGCGCCTTTCTCGTTTATCTGCTTCTGGTATTTGTCGCGTACGCGGCGTATCTGAGAGATGTCAACACCTTTCTGCATCAGCTTGGTTACAATCTGCGCCTGTGATGTGCCGGCGGAGCGCTCCCTGATGATATATTGCATCACCTGGTCATCAGTCATGCTTGATTGTGCCCAAGTGGTTGTTATGCCTGTGATACAGAATAGTGCTGTGAGAATAAACTTTTTCATCTTATGTCTTATATCTTGCTCTAAATGTTATTTCTTATTCTTTAATCCCTCTTCCCTCTTCCCTCTTCTCTCTTCTCCCTTCCCTCTACTCCCTCTGACTCAACTTTCGCAAAGTTCAGTTTCGTTGAGGTTTTGAGACAAGCTCAAGCATGAATGCTTGCCTAAGCAAGAACCTGATAACCCAACAAGTTGAGCACTTGCGAAACTTGAACTCCTCTGATAAATCAACGCAGTGTGGCGGGATATATTGCCCAGTGTTGCTGTGCTTTCCTTTCATGGGCTTATGTCATCCTTGTCCTCAGTTTTGTTATGATGAGGGCGAAGACACCATAGACGGCAACCTGCAGCCACATGGAGTGATATTCAGTTTGTACGTCGCCGAGCAGTGCACCCATACTGCTCATGCGCACGAAACCGCGTATGCAGAAGGTACTGGGGAAGAGGCATGACACACCTTGCCATACTCCGGGGATGTTGCTCTGCGGCCAGCTTACTCCCGACATGAACAGCAGCGGCACCGACATGAATACCACTATGAGCATGACACTCTCGCGGTAGCGCACGAGCGCACTGAATGTGGTGGCGAAGAATACGCACGCCAGCAGGTAGGGAGTGAAGAACAGCAGCAGGTCCCATGCGTGTACCATGGAGACGAAACCGAAGATATGGGGTACTGCCAGTGATACCCATGCCAGCATCACACTGAAGATGAGCAGGTAGGCGGTGGACTGTCCGGCAAGGGTCTGTGTGGCCGTTAACCAGCTGTGCCAGCCATGCAGTGAGGTGGGGTAGGGGTTGGCCAGACGTTCCTCACGGCGTGTGCCGGCTATCATGCCTACACCGAGTAGCATGGCCTGTTGTATTATGAGTACAAGTACGCCAGGCAGGATGAAGTTGCCGTAGCCTGCTGTGGTGTTGAAGATCGGCACTTCGTCAAAGTCCAGCGGACGGGTGGCTATATCGTCCTCGCGCTTGGTGTGGTTGCCCAGCAGCTGCTTCTGCACTTCCGTACCCATCTCCATTGCGACGGCGGTGGTGGACTGCAGTATGGCTTTGTATGTAAGCATATAGCTCATGTCACAGTATATGGTCACATGGCTCTGCTCCATGCGCCCTATGTTGGTGGCGAAGTCGCGTGGGAAATAGAGTATGCCGTAAGCCTTGCCGTGGCCTATGAGGTCGCGGGCTTCGTTGACGGTGCCTGTGCGCAGCGCTATGCTGACATCGGGCGAGGCATCAAACTTGCGGGCGAACTCGCGGCTCTGGGCCGAGTGGGAGTCATCTACCAGCACCACAGGCACCTCTCTCACCACCTCGTTATTGTATATCCATGAGTATATCAGCGGATAGGCTATCGGCAAGATTATGAAGAAGAGCAACACTCCCTCATCCTTGGCTATGGCCTTCAGCTCGCTTACTATATTGTCGAAATATCCTAATATGAAATTCATTATGCGATATTACCTCTTTGAGTTTTATGAGATTTATACTTCCTTATGCCACGTAGCCATAGGTGAGGAATGTCTTTTTTATCCTGCGTGCCACGAAAATGGGCAGCATGGCGAAGATGATGAGCGCGAGAACGTGAGGCCATACATCTGTCAGCGGATAGGTGTTGAAGACGCACAACTGATAGATGATGTAGTAATGTCGCATGGGGAAGAGCCATGACAGCGTCTGTAATGGAGCATCCATGGCGAAGACAGGAAAGGCTGTTCCTACCATGGAGTA
>DFLE01000044.1:1069-1952 GCA_002373375.1 Prevotellaceae bacterium UBA3627 | reverse complement strand
GACATACGCAGCGATGGTATCAAACCGAAGATAAACACTGCGAAGCCCTGCGCCGCAAGTATGCTGAGCAGTCCGAGGATGAGCAGCATCAGTTTGCCGCCGGGGGCGGGGAAGTGAAGCACGCCAAACATATATGCCATGCAGAAGTACATAACCACAAGGAAGATGATCGTCTGGGGAAAAAGCTTCGCCATCATGGCCCACAGCATCTTGCCGTTGTGCATCCGCAGCCACTCATGCTGTGTGCCGAACTTTATTTCTGTGCCGAGGGAGTATGCTGTCATGAGGAATACGAAGAGTAGCAGGCTGGCGGGTATCAGCATTGTGCTGAGATATATGTTGTAGCTTACCCACGGATTGCCGATGGTATGTGTGTCAACGGCTATTGGTTGCAGAAAAGCCATGGTCTGTCCTGAGGTATATCCCTTGGCTTGCATGGTCTGCTGCCCCACGGCAGCAGAGGCCAGTGTGCACAAGGTCTTCATCTCCTTGTACAAGAGTGATCCGGCGGCAAGCGTCGTATTGCTGTAGTATATGGACATTTTAGGCTGGCGCATGGATATTAGCTGTGCCGTCATGCCTTTGGGGAAGAGCATGAAGCCGTATATCTCTCCACGCTGCATGGCTGTGCGCGCCTCGTCGGCAGTAGGGTAGTGAGCCACCACCTTTGATGACTGGAAGCCGTCAATCATCCTTGTCAGTTTGCGCGTGGTTGACGTGTTGTCCTGATCAACCACGGCGATGGGCATCTTTACAGGCAGTCCGTCGTTCATCAGCGATGTGAAGTACACCGTGACAAACAACGGCAGCACCACCATACATATTATATATATGGGATGGCGAAGCAATATCCTCAGTTCATAGCCCATTACTTTTTCTTTAT
>DFLE01000044.1:0-954 GCA_002373375.1 Prevotellaceae bacterium UBA3627 | reverse complement strand
CCTCAAAGGTCTTCAGGTCATACTGACCGTTGGACTTAGTGGCTTTCCATGTGGCGTAGCTGCCTTGGTCTTTTATTGAGGTCACTCGCATCTTTATCTCTTTGTTGAACGCAGGTATGAAGGCGGTGAACGTGTCACCCTTCTTCATGCCGTTAAGCTGGTCCTCACGCACGTTGAACGTTCCCCAGACATCGTTCATCAGACTGATGGTCATGATGGGGCTGCCGCTGCCTATCAGCTCGCCCACCTTGGGGTAGATGGTTGCCACCTCGCCCTCCATCTGAGCCGTCTGCACGGTCTCGCGGATGTATGATGACACTTCCTCTACTGCACCCTTGGCGCGGTTCACCTGTGCTGCCGCGGCTACCTTCTCCTCTGTACGCGCGCCGTTGACAGCCATGTCATACTGGCTCTTGGCTGCCTTCTCCTGAGCCTCAAGTGCCTTGTAGTTGGCGTATGCCTCGTCGCGCTTCTGCTCACTCAGCACACCCTCGTCAAAGAGTCGTTGCACACGCTCGTATGACTTTTTGCTTATCTCCAGTCCGGCCTTGGCCTGCTGCCACAGCTCGTATGCGCCTTGTATCTGCTCCTTGCGTGCTCCGGCCTTTGCCATGTTGCTCAGTGCTGCGGCCGCGCTCTCCGCACTCTCCGCCTGTACGGCTTTTGCTTCCACCTCTGGAGCGTCAAGGATAGCCAGGGTGTCACCCACGTGTACGTAGTCACCTTCTTTCACGCGCAATTCCAGTATGCGTGAGGGTACCTTGCTTGATACGCGGTACTCCTCCACGTCTATCTGTCCCTGTATTACCTCCTCTTCTGTGCCGATGGTGAAATAGCCTATCGCACCTACTGTCACTACTGCCAACGCCAGCACTGCCAGTGCCAGCATCACGCTCTTATGTTGTTGTTTCTCGTTCATCGTAATAAATAAGTTATGAGTTGTGGGTTATGAGT
>DFLE01000038.1:1430-62193 GCA_002373375.1 Prevotellaceae bacterium UBA3627 | reverse complement strand
CCATGTACGCGGAGCACGACCGAGGTTGCCCTCCAGTCCGAGCATAGGCCATCCGTCGTGCCATGTCATTGGGGCGAGCGTCACCGTGCGGCCCACAGAGTGAAAGTCCATCATGAGCAGTGCCCACCACTGTCCGCTCTGGTCCTGGACAATGCCCCCCTGGTGTATGTTGGTGCAGGCTGTGGCATCCTTATCGGGAGCAGGCTGTATGAAGCGTGTGCCGTCGGGCATGATGCGTCCGCGCACACCTGTCAGTCCGGCAGCGTGATAGCCGAAGGTCTCGTCGGCAGTTATGACGCAGGTCTCGTAAGGTCCCCAGATGCTCTTTGAGCGTGAGCAGAGCGTGCGGCCGTTAGGCTTATAGTCGGTGGATATGAGGTAATACATACCGTCAATCTTATACATGTGGTGTCCCTCGCCCACGGCGCTGCCCTCAGGGATGATGACACGGTCGGTACTCTCTATAGGACCGCTCATGTCGGGTTTCAACTCAGTGCAGTGCACCTCGCCGTAGCCATGGATGGCATATATCTTTCCGTCATCGTCAAACAGCACACTGAGGTCATATATCTTTCCCTTCAGGTTATGGTGGGTCCATGGTCCGTGTATATCCTTGGAGGTATAGCACTGCAGTCCCTTGCCGTTGACATTAGAGAATACATAGAACTGTCCGTTGGCATAGCGTATGCATGGCGCCCATATACCCTGACCGTATATCTCCTTGCCGTTACGCAGGGCGAACTGGTCGTCAGTAAAGTCAAAACGGTCGAAGCAATAGGATATGTTCTCCCAGTTCACAAGGTCTTTAGAATGTAATATCACCAATCCAGGCACGGTGTGCATAGTGGTGCCTGCCAGATAGTAGTCGTCGCCCACGCGCAGTATGTCAGGGTCAGAAAACTCATCATAGAACAAAGGGTTAGTAAATGTACCATTGCCGTTATCTGCCGTCCATGATGATGGTTGCGCCGAGGCTGTCACAGCAACGGTGAGCAATGCGGCTGACAACATTACTTTTCTTATTCTTCTCATAATATCTTAGTATTTATTCTTCTTACCTCCTACAAAGTTACAATTTTTTTCTTTATCTGAGTATTTTTTTTTATCTTTGTGACAAATTTTTCACATCACGACAATGAGATTTCTTCTTAATATCATAATCATTACACTTGTCAGTCTGTCTGCCAATGCACAGATGTTTGACCCCGTACACTTTACTTCCGAGCTGCGTATGCGCCAGCACAACGAGGGCGATATCATCTTCACAGCCACCATTGACGGGGGATGGCATGTATATTCCAACAACATCCCTGAGGGCGGACCTACGCCTGCCTCTTTCCACAAGGTGACAATGAAGGGCATGGAGACTGCCGGCGCTCTGCGTACTGCCACCGCCCCGGTAAAGGTGTTTGACGAGATGTTCCAGATGGAGGTAAGGTACTTTGAGCATAAGGTTACATTCATACAGCCTGTACGCTTCACCGCTGCCGACTACTCCGTTGACTGCTACCTGGAATACGGAGCATGTAACGACGAGATGTGCCTGCCACCAACGGAGGTCAGACTTACAAAGAGCGGCAAGTATCCTTTTGAGGAGGAGAAGACGAAAACCAAAGAAGCAAAGAGTATAGGAACTATAGATAGTATAGTTACTATAGATACTATAGATACTATAGGTACTATAGATACTATAGGCACTATAAGCACTATAAAAACCACTCCCCCTCCTCCGGCTACTCCCACCGCTCCGCTCAAGATATTCCTGCTCGGCATACTCGGCGGACTGCTTGCCGTGCTGATGCCCTGCATCTGGCCTGTCATACCAATGACGGTGTCATTCTTCATCAGACGCTCAGAGGGCGACGGTCACCGTGGACTGCGTGACGCCCTGCTCTATGGTGCGAGCATTATCGTGATATACGTTTCCATCGGCTTCGCCGTAACACTGCTCTTCGGCTCTGACGCGCTCAACGCGCTCTCCACAAGCGCGGTGTTTAACGTGGCGCTGTTCCTGCTGCTCACGGTCTTCGCCCTGTCACTCTTCGGAGTGTTTGACATCAGCCTGCCGTCATCATGGAGCACCGCTCTTGACAAGAAGGCTACTGACGCAGACAAGACAACATCTGCCACCTCGCACCATGCATCAGTCATCCCCATCTTCCTGATGGCTCTCACCCTGGTGATAGTGTCATTCTCATGCACGGCTCCCATCATAGGACTGTTGCTCGTGCAGACAGCCACCAGCAGTTACTACATGGCACCGCTCATCGGTATGACTGGCTTTGCCTTGGCTCTCGCCATGCCGTTCACACTCTTTGCCCTCTTCCCTGCATGGATGAGCCATATGCCGCGCTCTGGCGGATGGATGGACACACTGAAGGTGGCGCTGGCCTTCATAGAACTGGCTTTCGCGCTTAAATTCCTTGTCACTGCCGACCAGGCATACGGCTGGAACCTGATAAGCCGTCAGCTCTTCTTCCTGCTGTGGATTATATTGTTTGCGATGCTTGGTGTGTATCTGCTATACAGATGTCTCAAGGAGTCAAAGATATTATGGAGGACGGTGTTCATAGTATGCGGTGTAGCTTCTCTGGGACTCACCGCATATATGATACCGGGACTGTGGGGCGCACCATGCACCCTCGTAAGTGCCTTTGCCCCGCCTATGGAGAGTATAAAGGCACAGTATAATGACTATGACGAGGCACTTGCCGCAGCACGCAGGGAGAAGAAACCTCTGCTGATAGACTTCACCGGCTACGGCTGTGTGAACTGCCGCAAGATGGAGGCGGCGGTGTGGACAGACCCTGAGGTGGCACGGGTGATGCGTAATGACTTCATCATCGTATCGCTATACGTGGACGACAAGACCGCCCTGCCTTCACCTATCACCGTGACCGACGCCAAAGGGAATAAAAAAACACTCCGCACCGTGGGTGCGAAGTGGAGTTATCTTCAGAGCCATCGCTTCAACAGCAATGCCCAACCTTATTATGTCATAGTGGATGCCGAGGGTAAGGCTATCTCCTCTCCTCGCGGATATGACGAGGATATAGAGGCTTATATCAACTGGCTTAACGCCGCCGCTACCCTCTACCGACAGCAGGAACAACCCTGACACTTGCCGTTACATCCCTGGCAGCAACTCTTCTTGCCGCCACCTGAGCGCAGGTGTCTCATGGCAGCCAATGCCATGAGGATTACCACCGCGAGTAATATGTAGGATATCACATTCATCTAAAACAGGTTATATACGATGAAGGCAGCGACGTATGCTATGAGACACTGGAATATCACCACAGTGACAGCATCACGTGCGCCCAACTCTCTCTTTATGCTGGCAATAGCAGCGGCACATGGTGTATAGAGCAGGCAGAACACCAGCAGCGACAATGCGGCTGCACCGCTGAGCACACTGTGTAGTGCATCAGTACCCGAACCTATGAGTACGCTGAGTGTACTAACCACACTCTCCTTTGCCAGGAATCCTCCCACAAGTGACGTGGCTATGCGCCAGTCGCCGAAGCCCAACGGCGAGAACACCGGTGCCACAACAGAGGCGATGGAGCCGAGCATACTCTCTGCCTGGTCGTCAACCAGCTGCATGTGCCATGAGAAGCTCTGCAGGAACCATATCACCAACGTAGCGAGGAAGATGACGGTGAAGGCACGTGACAGGAAGTCGCACGTCTTCTCCCACAGGAGCATCAGCGTGGTACGCGCCGACGGCATACGATAGTTTGGCAGCTCCATGACGAAAGGCACTGCCTCGCCCTTGAACACGGTGCGCTTCAGCACCAGAGCCACTATTATGCCTATCACTATACCTAAGGCATACAATCCGCACATTACCCATGCAGCACTGTCAGGGAAGAACGCCGCACAGAAGAATGCATATATCGGCAGCTTAGCCGTACACGACATGAACGGTGTGAGCATCACCGTCAGACGGCGGTCACGCTCTGAGGGCAGCGTACGCGTGGACATTACGGCCGGCACCGAACAACCGAAGCCCATCAAGAGCGGCACGATACTGCGGCCTGACAGTCCCAGTCGTCTCAGCGGACCGTCCATGACAAACGCTATGCGTGCCATGTAGCCTGTGTCCTCAAGCATACTGAGGAAGAAGAACAGCACCACGATGATAGGCACAAACGTTGCCACCGTACCCACACCGGCATACACACCGTCAAGTATCAGCGACTGCACCACATCATTCACCTGCCACTGCTCAAGCACTCCGCGCGAGTAGTCGGTAAACCACTCTATCACTTCCTCCAGCCACTCCTGGCCCGTTCCTCCTATAAGGTCAAACGTAAGGTAGAATATCACTGCCATGATGCAGACAAACGCCGGCAGGGCTGTCCATCTGCCCGTCAGTATGCGGTCTATTCTCTGTGAGCGCTTTGCCTCACGGCTCTGCTTAGGATGCTTCACCGTAGCCTCACACAGTCTCTCTATGAACGAGTATCTCATGTCAGCCATGGCAGCGGCACGGTCGAGTCCGCGCTCCTGCTCCATCTGCTGCAGTATGTGCTCTATCGTCTCTTTCTCGTTCTGCGTCAGTTGCAGCGCCTCCTCTATGAGCTTGTCGCCCTCTGCTATCTTTGATGCGGCGAAACGCAACGGTATGCCTACACGCTCGGCATGGTCTTCTATCAGGTGCATTATGGCATGCAGGCACCTGTGCACCGCACCGCCGTTATCCTCCGAGGAACAGAAGTCTTGTCTTGCTGGCGACTCCTGATAACGTGCCACGTGGATGGCGTGGTCTATCAACTCTTCCACACCCTGGTTCTTTGTTGCCGAGATAGGCACCACAGGTATTCCAAGCAGACGCTCCATGCTGTTGACATCCACCGAACCGCCGTTTCCTTCCATCTCATCCATCATGTTAAGGGCAAGCACCATCGGTATGCCCAGCTCCATGAGCTGCATGGTGAGGTAGAGGTTACGCTCTATATTTGTGGAGTCCACCACATTGATTATGCCATAAGGCTTTATTCCTTTATTATCATCGCCGAGTATGAACCTGCGGCTCACTACCTCCTCACTAGTATATGGTGACAGACTGTATATGCCCGGCAGGTCTGTAATCTCTGTATTCTTATGTCCGCGTATCACACCGCTCTTACGGTCCACCGTGACACCGGGGAAGTTACCTACATGCTGATTGGCACCAGTAAGCTGGTTAAACAACGTTGTCTTGCCGCAGTTCTGGTTACCGGCAAGCGCGAAGGTCAGCTTCGTACCCTCTGCCACAGGGTTCTCATGCTCTGCGTCATGATAACGTCCGCCCTCACCAAGACCAGGGTGAGACATATCCTCTCCCTCTCTTGTCACAGGATTGTAGGCAGGTTTGTCAACATCAGACTTCTCCACCTCTATCTCGCCAGCCTCCGCTTTCCTCAGCGTCAGCGTATAACCACGCAGCTCTATCTGCATAGGATCGCCGGTAGGTGCGAACTTCTTCACATTTACCACCACACCGGGAACTATTCCCATATCAAGGAAATGCTGTCGTAAAGCACCGTCGCCGCCTATGGCTCTCACCACGACCGCCTGACCTTTCTCTATGTCATTAAGTGTCATCATATTATGTTTTTATCTTTTTCCGACGCAAAGTTATACATTAATTTTTGCAAACGTGTTGCAAACGGACATTTTTTACCCATGCAAAACCAAAATACCTAAAAATGATGATAGGTAATGCTTTTATAACTTTTATAACACTATGCTACGGCTAAGAAACCTTATAAAACAAAAGAAACGACACATCACTGTGTCGTTCTTCTGCGCGCTCCCTCTTGGGCTTGAACCAAGGACCCCCTGATTAACAGTCAGATGCTCTAACCAACTGAGCTAAGGAAGCATTGGGATAACAAATTACTTAAAAACATCCTTATTATCGGATTGCGAGTGCAAAATTACTATATTTTTTTTTATCCACCAAATTTTTGCGCGTTTTTTTTAATCTTTTACTAAAAAAAAGTCAAATAAAGTATTTTCAAACGCAAACTGATGGGTTTTCAAGCTTATTTATGTACTTTTGTATAAATATAGAACCCCCACCCTGACCCTCCCCAAGGGGGAGGGAAACGAAAACGACAAAGGGAAACAAAGGGAGATAGAGGAAGATAGAAAGATAGAGAGAGATAGAGGAATACAGAAGAATTTACAGTAATACATAATAATGAGACACACAACACTTTTCACCCTATTACTACTCTCTATTCTGTCAACTGCGGTATCAGCTGACAATAAGAAAAAGAACGACGCTTTCGCCGTGGCACGTAACCTTGAAACGTTCTCTGCCATATACAAGCAGCTCGACATGATGTATGTGGACACGCTCGACGCTGACGTTACCGTAGGGGCAGGCATACGTTCCATGCTGCGCTCGCTCGACCCTTACACCGAGTATTACGCTCCTGAGGATATGAAGGACCTCAAGACTATGCTTACGGGTAAGTATGCCGGCATAGGAGCGCTGATAAAACAGAACATGAAACTGAACCGCGTCATCATTGACGAGCCATACGAGGGTATGCCGGCTGCGGAGGCGGGACTGCGCAAGGGCGACATAATACTGGCTGTCGATGACTCTTCCATGGTAGGCAAGACGGTGTCTTATGTGTCAAGCCATCTGCGCGGTGAGCCCGGTACCACCTTCCTGCTGAAGGTGCTGAGACCATCGGCAGGCAACACCTCTGGCAAGGTAAAAGGCGAGAAGACCATTGACGGTATCACCGGACAGGTGCTGAAGATAAAGATTACACGAAAGGCAATACAGATGCCCTCAGTACCATATTACGGCATCATACCACGTGCGGAGGGACAGACAGAAGTGGTGGGCTACCTGCTGCTGACACAGTTTACCGAGGACTGCTCACGCGACGTGCGCCGCGCCATTGTGGAGATGCGCAGCGAGGGCATGACAAGCCTGCTGCTCGACCTGCGTAACAACGGCGGCGGTTCGCTGGCAGAGGCTATCAAGATAGTCAATATGTTTGTGCCTAAGGATATGACAATAGTCACCACCAAGGGACGCATCAAGCGCTCTACAAACGAATATAAGACTACATCTGAGCCTATTGACACCGTGATGCCCGTAGTGGTGCTGGTTAACGGCAACACAGCTTCAGCAAGCGAGATAACGAGCGGTTCGCTGCAAGACCTGGACCGCGCCGTGGTGATGGGCACACGCACCTTCGGCAAGGGACTGGTACAGCAGACCGTGGAACTGCCCCACGACGCGTCGCTGAAACTTACGGTATCCAAATACTACATTCCCAGCGGCAGATGCATACAGGCAATAAACTACAAGCACACCGGAGGTGGCTACAAGGAGCACATACCTGACTCGCTGACACATGAGTTCAAGACTCGCGGTGGACGCACCGTACGCGACGGCGGAGGCATAAAGCCCGACGTGGAGGTGAAGGCTGACTCTGTTCCTAACATCGCTGTGTATCTGTGCCAGGGCGGACTGGACTCTACTGAGGTGGCACTGGGATATGTGCTTGACTATGTAGCGAGTCATCCTACGATAGCGCCAGCCACAGAGTTCCATCTCTCTGACGCTGACTATGCCGACTTCAAGCAGCGCGTGCTGCAGTCGGGCTTCAAGTATGACCGTGAAACGAGCAAGGTGTATGACGAGCTTGTTGAGGTGGCACGCTTTGAGGGTTACTACAATGACGCCAAGGAGGAGTTTGAGGCCCTGAAGAAGAAGCTGAGCCACAACCTGTCACGCGAGCTTGACAACAACCGCGCCGTCATCAGCCACCTGCTGGAGCAGAGCATCATAACCACATACTACTACCAGCGGGGCAGCATAGCCTGCACCCTCGGCTATGACACTCAGGTGCAGGAGGCAGTGAAGCTGCTCAATGACAAGGAGCAGTATAAAAAAATATTAGAATAGAAACTCTCACTAACTATAGGAACTATAAGAACTATAGCCACTATAAGAACTATAGGAACTATAAATACCATAACCCACTAAAACCTTAACGACCATGGCAAAAAGCAAAGGAAAGAAAGGCGGAAAGCGAATGACCAAGGTCCAGCTGGAGGCTCAGCTGGAGAGCTATTTCCGCTCAAGACCGGGAGAGACTGTCTCCTTCAAAAACATATTCAAGGACCTGCGCCTTAACACTCACCCACTGAAGATGCTCGCCATAGACACTCTGGAGGATATGGCATGGGACGATTTTCTGGTAAAGGTTACCGACTCTTCATATAAACTCGCAGAGAACACACAGGTGATGGAGGGCGTATTCCAGGCTAAGGCCAACGGACGCAACTCCATAATGCCCGACGGCAGCGACAAGCCTATCTTCGTGGCTGAGCGCAACTCCATGTATGCCATGACAGGCGACCGTGTGCGCTTCTGTATGATGGCAAGACGCAAGAGCCACATACGCGAGGCTCAGGTGACAGAGATTATATCAAGGAAGAAGGACCAGTTTGTGGGCCGCCTGCAGGTGGACGAGGACTACGCTACCCTCATACCTCAGGAGCCTATGCCTTGCAATATCTTCATACCAAAGGACAAGCTGCTTGGCGGCAAGACCGACGAGCGCGCCGTGGTACGCGTGAAGAAGTGGCCCGACGCTGAGCACCGCACCATCGTTGCAGAGGTCATTGACGTGCTGGGCGAGCGCGGCGACAACGACGTGGAGATGCACACCATACTGGCTCAGTATGGACTGCCATACAAATACCCGAAGGAGGTGGAAGATGCCGCCAACAAGATAAGCGACAAGATAACGCCTGAGGACATGGAGGGCAGGGAAGACTTCCGCGAGGTGTTTACCTGCACCATTGACCCACGCGACGCCAAGGACTTTGACGATGCCTTGTCTATCAGGATGAAGGGTGAAGAGAATAAGGATGAAGGTTTAATTGGTAATAACCCATCATCCACCGACCATCAATCATCAACCCTCTACGAGGTGGGCGTTCACATAGCTGACGTTTCACACTATGTCACCGAGGGCTCCATCATTGACAAGGAGGCTGAGAAGCGCGCCACCAGCGTTTACCTCGTGGACCGCACCATACCTATGCTGCCTGAGAGGCTCTGCAACTACATCTGCTCACTGAGGCCCGACGAGGAGAAGCTGACATACAGCGTCATCTTCACTCTCAACGAGGAGGCTGAGGTGAAGGACTACCACATAGTGCACACCATAATACGCTCTGACCGCCGCTATGCCTATGAGGAGGTACAGAAGGTTATTGACGAGGCTAAGCGCATGGCAGGCGACACTGCCGCCGACAGCATAGTGGACTTCGGCAAGCTGACTAAGAAGGACAAGGACTCACTCATGCAGATGGACCCTAACGCCGAGAGGCTGCTCATACTTGACCGTCTGGCAAAGAAGCTGCGTGAGCGCAGGTTCAAGAACGGCTCGGTGAAGTTTGACCGTGAGGAAATGAAGTTTGAGATTGACGAGAAGGGCAAGCCCGTGAGGTGTTACTTCAAGCGCTCTCTCGACGCCAACAAACTGATAGAGGAGTTCATGCTGCTGGCCAACAAGACCGTGGCAGAGCATATAGGCAAGGTGCCTAAGGGCAAGAAGGCTAAGACGCTGCCTTACCGTGTGCATGACGACCCGGACCCAGTGAAGCTGGAGCAGCTGAGACAGTTCGTGGTGAAGTTCGGCCACAAGATGAAGTCAACAGGCACGAAGGGTGCCACGGCTCGCGCCATCAACGCGCTGATGGACGAGGTGACGGGCAGGCCCGAGGAGAACGCCATACAGATGGTGGCGCTGAAGGCTATGATGAAGGCAAAGTACTCTACACATAACATAGGACACTTCGGACTGGCGTTTGACTACTACACTCACTTCACATCGCCTATACGCCGCTATCCCGACACCATGGTGCACCGTCTGCTTACACGCTACGCCGAGGGCGCACGCTCTGCCAACCAGGACCACTATGAGGAACTGTGTGAGCACTCCTCTGACATGGAGCAGATTGCCGCCAATGCCGAGCGCGACTCCATAAAATACAAGATGGTGGAGTATATGAGTGAGTTCATAGGTCAGGAGTTTGACGCACACATCTCCGGCATCACCAGCTATGGCATCTACGCCGAGATTGACGAGAACCACTGCGAGGGCATGATACTCATACGCGACCTTAAGGATGACTACTATGAGTTTGACGAGCGCAACTTCTGCCTCATAGGTCGCCGCCGCCACAACAAGTACCAGCTGGGCGATGCCATCAGGATAAAGGTGGCGAGGGCCAACCTCGACAAGAAGCAGCTGGACTTTGTCCCGGCTGAGTGAACACAGACTACTATATTATAATCAAGACAACGGATTAGACGGATTAGACGGATTTCTTATAATCAAAATACTATGTTTAGTTAGTATAATCTGCGTAATCCGTTATAAAAAAACATTCATTTAGAAATAGCCAGTAAAAAAAAACAATAACAGTGAAGAAAGCACTCTTATATTTCCTTGCATTCATAGCCGTGCAGCTCATAGTGGGCGGCATAGCATCGGTAGTGTTGAATAAGTGGTTCCCCACGGTCAGCAGCACCGACAGCACCGCACTGCTTATTACCGTCGGTGTCTCAAATGTGATACTCATAGCGTTGTTTCTGTTGCTGCGGTGGTACACCGTCAGTCGTACATACATACGCTCACGCCCATGGGTAACACTGACGTGGACAGCATTGCTCGCACTGGGCTCTGTCATTCCCTCTACATGGCTGGAGGAGCAACTGCCGAAGTCATGGCAGCTGAACATATTAGGCGAGGAGATGGCTGACATGCTACGCAGCACGGAGGGCTACTTCGTAATATGTATGCTGGCACCGCTGGCGGAGGAGATAATATTCAGGGGAGCCATCATTAGCGCCCTGATGAAATGGTTTGCCGGACGTAGCGGTAACGAGGCTACATGGGGTTCGCTGACCAAGGACGAGTGGATAGCCGTAGGATGCTCTGCAGTGCTCTTCGCCGTAGGACACATGAACCCTGCACAGATACCCCACGCACTCCTCATAGGCATACTCTTAGGCTGGCTCTTCGTAAAGACAGGCAGCATAGTGCCGGGACTGCTGGTACACTGGATTAACAACACCGTGGCATACGTCATGGTCAACGTCTTCCCTACCCTGCCTATCGATGCTCCGCTCAAAGATTATGTAGGCGGCAGCGACGCTGCAGTGGCAAGAGCCGTGATATGCTCGTTGATGATTTTCTTACCCGCTCTGTATCAGCTTATTAGGATGCCCAGGGAGAAAGCATAGCTTTCACACCCTGAAAGCTATCATATTACAACGTAAAAGCTATGCTTTCACACCCTGAAAGCATAGCTTTTATTTTGCCGTTCATTATACCCTGTTTTTTTCCTCTCTCTACCGTTCCCTAAACCACGGATATTAGTTCTTTTCTCCTTCCATCTCTTCTATCAACCTTGCAGCGTGTGCCCAGTGCTTAACGATGTAGAGCACATAACGTATGTCAACCGCTATGCAGCGTGCAAGGGTGGTATCGAAGTATATGTCAGACGATAGCGAGTCCCATGTGCCGTCGAAGGCGAGACCTATGAGCCTGCCCTTGCCGTCGATGACAGGCGAACCGCTGTTGCCGCCCGTGATGTCGTTATTGGTAAGGAAGCACAGTCCGAAAGGCTTCTCCGTACCTTCTGCCTGGTCAGCGCCCTGCATAAGCGTCCTGACCTCTGGCTCGAGGAAATACTCCGCATAAGGGTTTGGAGCAGTGAAGTCAGTGCAAGAGGCCAGCCACTCATCGTGCATGGCAGCCTTGTTGAGCAACGACTGCGGAGTGGTCATGTAACCTGAGTCATAGTCTGGCAGACGGTAGCCTCCCACCTGTCCGTAACTGAGACGCATGGTGAAGTTGGCATCGCTGTAGTGAGGCTGGTCCTCCTCATATCTCAGTTTGCAATAACAGAGCTTGCGCTCAAGCAGCGCTATGGAGTCTTTCATCTCATCAAGCTGCAGGCGTATGTCGCCCAGCGTCTCCATGAGTGAGTAACTGAACTCCACGCCGGGGTCACGGCGCAGACGACGTGGCAGGTGCAGTGGTATGCGCTCTGAGGTCATCAGTATGGAGTGGTCCCACAGGTATGTGACATAAGCCTTATAGTCGCCGCCGTAGAGGCTGTCAACAACCTTATAGAACGATGGCAGGAAACTGTCTGTGCCTATCTGCTCACGGTAGTTGCTCATCAGTGCCACCAGCACCTCTATGTCAAGGTCGCGGTCGTAGGTATTGCTATTATCATCAAACTGCACATACTGTTTGCGCGGACGGTTCTCCTTGCCTTTCACAGGCATACCGTCGCAATAGCGGTAGGCACGTGTGGCAAGCTCATTGTTGGAGCGGCGCGTGAAGCTCTCCGTAAACAGTGTGTAGGCGCGCATTGCCGAGTGCTGACGGGCATAGAGGCTCTTCAGCTCAGACAATCCCGGTGTGACGTCAGCAGTGTCACCATGCTGCACATACCACTGGCTGAGCTTCTGCTCATACTCCTGTTTCTGGCGTATCAGTCCGATGCTGTCGATGCACTTGTTCATGCCGATGGCGTTCTTCCAGTAGTTGGATGACTGTGCGTATTTGGAGTCATACTTTATACGCACCGCCGCAGAGCGATCCATGTGTCGGCGCATAATCTTCTGCTTCACGCCGCGCACCTGACTCATAGGCTCATTGACGCAGTCGCGCATCTGCTGTATGCCGTAGCTGGAGAGGTAACGCTCCGTAGAACCGGGGTAGCCCATCACCATGGCGAAGTCGCCCTCTTTGTAGCCTTCTGTGCATACGGGCAGGTATGAGGGCGTATTGAGCGGCTTACCGTCGCTGTATATGCGGAAGACGGAGAAGTCACACGTCTGGCGCGGCCACATCCAATTGTCGAGCTCGCCGCCGAACTTTCCCAGCGACTTAGGCGGAGCCATGACCAGTCGGATGTCATCATAGCGGCGGAAGGTGGTGGCATAATATGCGTTGCCCTCATAGAAGGCGTTGATTTCCACATAGCATGAGGAGTCGCGCTGGCGTGCCGCCTTGGTCATCTGTTCCTCAAGGGAGTCTATTATCTCAGCACGGTCAAGGGCGTCAATGAGATAATCCATTGCACCGAGAGCGCGCAGCGTGTCGGTCACGTCCTGCTGTGAGAGCATAAACGCCACGAAGAGTCCCTCGCATGGCAGCTCGTCAGTAAGGGAGTCAGCCACGAAGCCGTGGAGCAGGTAGTCGTGCTCAGTGGTGGAGTGTCGGCGCACCGCCTCAAAACCGCAGTGATGGTTGGTCATAAGCAGACCGTTGGGCGACACCACCTCGCCTGTGCAGAAGCCGGAGAAATTGACCACGGCAGACGGCAGTGTGGTGGTCAGCGCCTCGTCAGAGAGCTGGCAGCCATAGAGCCTCATACGCTCACGGATGGCTTGAGGCAGGTTAAACAATGTCCACATACCCTCGTCGGCAGAGGCTGCCAATGAGAGCAGGAGAGAGACTATAGTCAGTATTTTTCTCATAATCAAAGTTTATATAGGAACTATAGGTACTATAGGTACTATAGACACTATAGGAACTATAATAACTATAATCCTTATTCAGCCTGCAAAGGTACTCTTTTTTAATGAGATAACAAAAGGAAAGCATCTCGTTTTCCTCTGACGCGCACAAAAAAAGGGGTTCGCTTGTCTTAACTCAAGCGAACCCCTTGTATTAAATGCTTATATAGTAATCTCTATATAGTCAAGATTTACTTAACCTGTGCACCGGCAGCGGTGAACTTCTTACCGTCCTTGCTGATGATTACACGACCGTTCTCAACAGCCTTGACAGGAGCAGCTACAGCCTCCTCCACAGCGCTTACACCTGCTACAGCAGTAGCATCATAAGTTCCTGATACGAGGATTGAGCCGATATACTCGAATGTTGTGGCGGTTGCCAGGTCAGGCTCGCCATTAACACTGTTATACACGTATGCGGCAGCAGCAGTGTAGTCCTCAGCCTTACCCATTACGCGAACAAGGACCTTAGACTGGTTAGCGTATTTAGCAGGAAGAGTCGCGCTTATCTTTGACCATCCGTAGAGCTCACCTGCTGTACCGCCGAAATCAGCTGAACGCTTAGCTTCAGAAAGCTTCACAGAAGCCAGAGACTCCCATGTCTCACCGTCAAGTGATACCTCGGCAGCCTGCTCGTCAAGAGCAAGGTTATCAGTACCTACGTAGCAAGAGAATACCACATCCTTGTAATTCTCTGTAGAGAACTCAAAGACTGCGTATGCAGGACCAACTGCTGAGCGCACGTCACCGTTAGTGCGGCGAGAGATTACAGGCATCTGAGAAGCTGCCTCATCCTCACCGAACTTAGCCGGACGAGACTGGAAGTAGTTACCGGCCTTGTTATCCTCTGTAACGAGAGCGTAAGAACCATCTATTGGAGCATACATACCAACCTTTGCCACATTGCTGCCAGCGTTTACGTTAGCGTTAAGAGAGACAAGGCTGTTGCCGTTCTCGAAGTATGGGAACGCTGCGATAACACCGTCAGCTATCTCAACAGTAGCAGAGATGTCAATACCTGTATCAGACAGTGTGAATGTGCGTGATGTGGCGTTTGCCTCCTGACCGTCGCTCCATGTTACAGTTACAGGCTGTATGTAATTGTTGTTCAGCTTGGCAGCGTCGAGTACTATTGTAACCTCCTCACCAGGTGCATAGGCAGCCTTCTCAGGAGTTACAGTGTAACCGTCATAACCAGTAACAGAAGATGTGACTCCTACCTTCACCTCTGCCTCTACAGGGAACTTGTCAACATACATCTGAGGAGCACCTACGCAGGTAGGAATCTCGAAGAGAGGTGTCTCACCATCAGCTTCATAAACGGCAGGAACACCTGCTGTGAAGAGACCTGCAGAGTTCTCCTTCTCCACAGTGAAGTTGTTCTTGGCAGTGTTGTTGAACAAATCAAAGGTGAAAGGATAATTATCAGCATTCAGATCATTGTGCATATCCATTCCTTCTGCTACTGTTGGACGAACAGGGCTGCTCCAGTATTTGCTGAAATAGTTACCCATGGTAGTAAGGTAACCGATAGCGGCAGCGTCAGCGTTATCCATACGCATGGTAACGGTGTTGTCCTCCACTAAGCTGTAAGTATCTGCGGGCTTGCTCTGAATACCCTCTTCCTCACCGAGGAACAAGTTGTTGTAAATGTTAACCTCAGAGTTTTCGTCAAACAATGTCTGGCCTGCGAGAGTACCGTCAAACAGCATAAAGTTCTGGGCTGTGCCGTTATTGCTGTAACCAGAGAGCATGAAGGTATTGTTGTAGATGTAGAACTTTGACGCAGTACCGTCAGTGCGTACAGACTTGTGGAACGCAATCAGTGACTTGGCATAAGGCATGTCATAGAACACGTTGTTAGACATCACGAAGTTGTCTGGTACTGACACGAAGTAGAACCTTGGGAACGGATTGCTGTTAGGAGTGGTCTCATAGCAACGGTTGTTCTCGAAGATGAAGTTCTTGATGTGGTGAGGAGTAGGGTTGCTTGAGTTGTTCTCCTGACGGAAGATAGAGCGTCCATTAGCAATCACACAGTTACGGAACACAACAGAGTCAATGTCATAGAACTCGTCAATGATGTTGTTCTCCGGAGTGTCGTTCCAGTCATTGTTCTTACCAGTAGGTGTTTCCTTGGCCTGATCTACCTGCCAGCTGGTGGTCTTCATAGAGAGAGGATAACCGCCGTTGTTCTTAGCCTGGATATAAATGTTCTCAAACACTACTGAAGGCAGGCCCTCAGCCGGGTTGATGTGCTGGAACACCATGTCCATCTGGAGCTTAGGCAGGAGATCCTTGTCAGTCTGGTTAGAACGAAGGATAAGGGTACCTGCGGCCGGGGCAACAGGACCACTGATTGTACCAGGCTGAGTCCATGGCTTTACATTTTTACCTTCATCATTCATACCTGTGTTAGTACCTGCACCAATATTGGTGACGGCAGTCTGTGCTGTACCATCGGCTACCTCTGCCTCTTCGCCTGTGGCAGTGAGAGACTTACAAAGCACAACTACGTGGGTGTTACCTTTGCCGATAGGTGCTTGAATTGCACTGTTGATAGCGTTCTTATCACTTTGCAACACATAGGTAGTAATTACCGTCTGGGCAAAGGACGAAGCACTCATCATCATAGCTGCTAATGCAGAAAGAGTAAATTTCTTCATAATGATAAAATGTTTTAAGTTGATATTTAGGATAATTGTATATTTAGGTTTCAGAAGTTAAGAAGGTAAGAAGTATAAGGAGCT
Organism: Prevotellaceae bacterium UBA3627; assembly: GCA_002373375.1. GTDB lineage: Bacteria > Bacteroidota > Bacteroidia > Bacteroidales > Bacteroidaceae > Prevotella. The sequence goes on along the minus strand of DFLE01000038.1, from coordinate 45,867 downwards.
AAAAACATTTGTCTTTACTACTTTACTACTTATCTTCTTAACTACTTCAAGTTCTTAACTACTTCAGGTTCCAGTTAATGAAATACTTACCCTGAAGGCTTGAGCGCACCTTTGACTGCAGCGCACCTGTGTACTTAGGCGCGATGATGTCGGCCATCTTGTCGGCGGCAGTGAGCCTGCTGCCGCGTCCGGCGTGGCTGTAGCGCTCCGCCATCTTGCAGAGGTAGCCGTAGGCCTTGCCCTCAGCCACGTATTCCTTGGAGTATTCCTTGGCCAGACACCAGTCTATGTACTCGCGACGCTCGGTCTCGGTCATAGTGGCAAGCAGCACATCGCTGTTCTGCTGGCGCAGCTCAAACTCCTCGCCGTTGAAGACGAAGGCATCATAGAAACCGCCGTTGGCGGTGCCTGCCAGACCAGAGTCGCCATAGCCGCCGCTGCCTCCGAACCACGTAGAGTAGTAAGGTGACCACGCGGTGCCCTCTGTCTGGGCGCGGCGCAGGACGAAGTTCCAACGGTAGCTGGCCTCAAGGGAGTCAACGAAGTAGTAGGCTGAGTCAATGGTGCGCTCAGGGTCAAAGCTCTTGCGCCACTCCTCGGTGGCCTCCTCAGCGAGTCCCTGCATACGGATAATCATAGAGGTCCACTCCTCGTCAGCTGTCTTGCCGCCGGTGCCGGCGCGCTGCGCGAACAGGTTGGTGATGCCGCCGTTGAGCAGGGCCTGGGCTATCTGCCAGTTGCCAAGGTGGTTCTCAGCCTCGGCAAGGAGGAAGTGGAAGTCATGGCCACGGAAGGTGACGATGCTGGGCTGTATCTTCTCTATGTCGTCGCGCAGGTACTTGTATGTACGAGAGCCTGCCACATAGGTGTAGTAATACTTGGTGAGCACAGCCTGCTCGCCGCCGAGTGAGTTCATCACCATCTTTTGGGTGAGCGAGCGTATGTCGGTGGTCTCATACAGTCCCTCGTCATAGCTGCTGGTCTTTGCCCTCACGGCATAGTCGGATGGTTTGAGGTAGAAGCCGTCGCCGGGATAGGTAGGGCAGAAGTACTGCACAAGACGGTTACGCACGTTGTTGTCATAGTCATACGTAATGGTGCCTGCCACCTGATATGGATTGCCTATGCCCTCTGAGTAGAAGATGTTGTAGTAGGCATTGGTGGCGTCGCTCTGCATGGGGATATTGGTCATATACATATTGCTCATGCTGGTGACCTCAGCGTCAGTGGCGAAGCCCGGTATGGTGTAGGTCACTCCGTCAACGACAAGGTTGCTGAGCTCAACGGCCTCTGTGGCGGTGTGTATCTTGTAGAAGTACTGCAAGATGTTGTTACGTATCCACAACCAATCCTGCTTAGCCTCGTCGTCGCTCTCATAGTTACACTTCCATGAGAGGAGCTCGGCCTTGAGGAGAATGAACGGCGGAGCGAGGTACTGCCACTTGCTGTATATTGACTGGCTCTGGTTCTCAGAGTCAAACCACTGATACCAGTTCATATTGAGGGTGGCAGGCACGCTGACACCGTCAACGGTGATGCCGCTCTCAAGCAATGCGAGACACTTGGCTGAGAGTGCCTGCATATCACAATGCTCAAAGACTGAGACATCGCTGAGTGACACCTGGTCGCTGAGGGCGTCGTCAAACCAATAAGCCTCGCCATAGTTGCGGCCGAGCTGCAGGTATGCCCACACCTTGAAGCGTATGGCGCAAGAGAGTAACGGCTTGAAGAATGTCTGGTCAGTGACGGAGAGCGCGCCGGGAGTGGCGTGAAGGCGCTCCATCTTCTTTATGTAGTCATTGCATGCTATTATTATCTTGTAATAGCACGTAGGGTCGGCATACTCGTTATTGTCGGTATCGTCATACTTGTATATGCTCTGCAAAGCGGCAGGGGCATTGGGGGTGGTCTCCAGCACGTTCATGCGCGTGTCAGTGAGGAAGATGGCGTGGTCACCGGCCTGCTGCACAGCATTGATTACACCAAGCATACCCTTGTATGTCTGGTTGCCCTCAGAGAAACTGTCGTCAGCATCCATGATACCCTTTGGTGAGGGATCGAAATAATCAGAGCATGAGCTCAGGGCAAGGCCGGCAAACAAGAGACCCACGCCGACACTCCCCGCGAAGGAGGGAGCGGCGTGCCTCATCTTTGTTATTATTTTGTCTATTGCTTTCATATTCTTTTTTGCTTTTTATATAGGAACTATAGATACTATAGGAACTATAGGAACTATAAATACTATAATCTTAGAAGTTCAGGTCGAAACCAATCTTGAAGGTGCGGCCGAGGGCGAGCTTGCCGTAGTCGAAGCCACGCATTGCCTCTGAATAGCCGTAAGCAAACTCAGGGTCGGTGCCGAGATACTTGGTGAGGGTAAAGAGGTTCTCGCCTGCTACCCACACTGTACCAGAGTTGATGAAGTGGAGGAACTTGCCAAAGTTATATGACAGTCTCAGCGAGCGCAGCTTGAAATAGCTGGCATCCTCTATCCAACGGTCTGAGAAGACACTGTTGCCGATGGCGTCACCATAGACAGCACGTGGGATGTTGGTCTGCTGACCTTCCACCTGCCAACGGTTGAGAACAGATGTTGACTGGTTGTAGAAGGTTGACATTGACTCCACTGTGCGACGTGTGTAGTTATATGCGTCGTTGCCTACAGAGTAAGCGAAGTTAGCGTCGAGAGTGAACTTCTTATAGCTGAGAGAGAGGTTTACGGCACCGAAGAAGTCTGGCAGGGCCTTGCCTATTGCCACCTTGTCCTGGTCATCGATGATACCGTCACCATTCTGGTCAACATACTTCATGTCGCCTGCCTGATAAGCTATGCCGGCGCTGTTGGTAAGACCTGCTGCCTGTGCCTCTGCCGTAGTGGCATAGACACCGGCGGTCTGATAGCCATAGAACTGGTATGGTGTGTCACCTACCTTCATGAGTATCTGAGCGTCGTCGTTGCTGTAGCTGTCAAATGACAGTACAGCACTGTTTCTGCCGTCAATCTTGCACAGGGTGCTCTTGTTACGAGCCAAAGTGGCTGCTATGGTGACGTTCCAGTCCTTAGTGTGATAAGGATTGACACGCAGAGAGAACTCATAGCCTCTGTTGTTTATCTCGCCGGTGTTGGCGAAGTAAGCGGAGGAGCCATAGACTCCTGATATCTTGTTGTTGAACAGGAGGTTGTATGCCTTGGCATAATAGAAGTTGAACGCGAGGTCAAGACGGTTCTTGAACACGCCGAGGTCTATGCCGAGGTCTATCTGCTTGTTCATCTCCCACTGCAGCTTGGCGTTAGGCATATTGGCACGTGTGACACCGCTAAGGCCCGGTGTTCCCACGTAATAGTCCTTGCTGTAGTTTGAAGAGAAACGTGAGTTGCCAGAGAAAGAGCCTTCCGCGCTAATGTTCAGTCGGTTAATTTCCTCAGAGAGCAGACCTGTGTTGGCCAGCATGACGGTGACACCTGCTGATGGGAAGAAGCCCAGGCGGGATGCGTCCGCTCCGCTGGCGCTTGTTCCGTCGAGGTTGAAGCCGGCGTTGAAGCGCATCACCTTACGCCATGTGTAGTCTCCATAGAGACCCATGCCGAGGTAGTTCCAGTGGTAGTTGCCGCCGAAGGTACCTATACCGTCCTGCAACTGGTCAAGAGACTTGAAGAAGTCGTTAGGAGTGTTGTAACCACTCGCGCCGTCAATCTCAAGCTTGTGGGTGAGCCAACGCGCGAAGGCCTTGATTTTCCAGTCGTGTATGCGGTTGAACGTGCGCTTGTAGTCAGCGCTGACCTGATAGGTGTTGGTCAGCTGACGGGCTATTCCGCCTGCGGCATAGTTATTACCCTTGCCGTAATACTGTGGTACGATGGTGTGGTCCGTCTGTCCCGGTACGAACATATCCTCCTCGGTGTAGTTGTAATAGAGGTTGACGAGTCCGTGGAGCGTGAGATAGTCGTTAAGGCGGAAGTTAGCTCCGAGAGACGCGTTGGCGTCGTATATCTTGTCGCTGCCGCTGACATTCTCGATGAGTGCTATAGGGTTAGACACATTATCATAGGCATACATAGGGGTGGAGTTCCAGCTGTTCCACTCGTTATACGCGGCCAGGTTAGGCAATGTCTGTCCGTCCGTCTGCTTCTTGTATGCGGAAATCATTGGTGAGTACCAACGTGCTGCCGTCATAGGATTGACGAAGTAGTTGGTGCCCTGGTTCTGCAGGTCAGAGGTGATGTATGACAGGCTTACGTTAGCGAAGATGTCAATGTTACGTGTCACGAGGACATCAGCCGAGATGAGAGTGTGGTAACGGTCTGAGGTGGTATTCTTCAGCGTACCGTTGTTCTTGGTGTAGCCGAAGGAGATGTTGTACTTAGCTATCTCGTCACCTCCCTCCACACGCAGCTGGTTGTCGGTGAGGAAACCGCCACGCTGTATCTGGTCCATCCAGTCGTTGTTCTCGTTGAAAAGGTAACCGTAAGGGCTGCTGCCGGTGAAGAAAGGATAGTCCTCACCGAGCTTGGCCAGTGACGGATAGAGGGTAAGGCCGTTATCCTGCATGAATGTCTTGTACTGTGAGGCATTCATCATAGGGATGCTCTTCTTTGACGTGGCGAAGCCATACTGTCCGCTGAAGGTGATACGCGTGTCGAGGTTGTCGCTGTTGGCCTGCTGTGTCTCTATCATGATGACACCATTAGAGCCGAGCGAGCCCCACTGTGCGGCCTCTGAGCCTTTGAGCACCGTAATGGAGCGGATGTCCTTGGTGTCATAGCCGAAGAGCATATCACGGCTGTAGCCCTGTATTATCTCAGACACTGTCTGGTTGGCAAAGTATGGTACGCCGTTGATGACTATCAACGGGGTGTTCTCTGCCTCAAGGGAGTGTATGCCGCGGATGTTCATATATGCGCCCTCGCCAGGCATTCCGCCTTTCTCCACTACCTGCAGACCTGCCACATTGTTGCCTATGGCTGCGCCTACGGAGAGCTTGTCAGAGAAGTCTTTCTGCTCTATTCCCTGCGTTGAGACGTTCTTCTCGTCTGCTGACTGAGCCTCGCTCAACGCTGTGTTTACATATCCGTTATATGATTTCTCCGTACGCGGCACAAGGGTGATGGTGTAGTAGCCGCGGCGGGATTTCTTGGCGAAATAGTTGAGCGGCAGCTCCTTGTCATAGAATCCAGGGGCCTTGATTACCACCACGCCATTGGTGTCTGTGACCTCTATGGTCTCATTTGTGAATGAGCCGGCGGCTCTGTTCCACATTGTCACGGTCTTGCTCTTAGGCGTGGAAAGACCCTCTATAGAGAAGTGGCCGTCCTTGTCGGTTACGGCGGAGGCACCTCCCTTTACGGTCACGATAGCACCGCTGATGGGCTGTCCGTCAGTACCGAGCACTTGTGATCTGTAATGATGTGGCTGAGCGCTAAGCCCCCCTCCTGTCCACGCGAATGGTACGGAGAGAAGTACACACAGACTTGCTTTTGAAAATATCTTACTCATAGTTATGTTTTTTCTCTTTTTAGGGGCTTATTAATAATTGTTCACTGTAGGACGCAGGCACCAGTGGTACATCATGAGCTGTGCCACGTTGCTCTTGGTACGGGCGAGGTCAGGAACTGAATACCTGTAGAGATAGGCCATGTCAGAGCTTGACACCCTTATCTCAAAGTTTCCTTCCTTCTCTATGTTAACGATGCCGACGGTATATCCGTCTGTGTCGTAGGCAATGGCCTTCTCGTCAAACTTCTGCCAGTAGTCCACATCGTAACCCTCAGGATATGATATGCCGGCGTCGCCGTAGTGAGGCACCTCTGAGGCCGCGCCGCGGTCAAAGTGGAAGTTGGAGCCGGTGGCATACATCACCATGTCTTTCTTCAGTGTCACCCAAGGATACTTGTCTGGCTCGCCCGGGTCATCGCTCTTTGTACGGAACTCAATGGTGAGGCTGTACGTGAGTGAGTGTTTGAATCCCATGCGAAGGTAATACTCGCCCGCAGGAAGCCTTACATCAAAGATGGCGTTCTTGTCCTCGTCAAAGAGTACTCCGTCATACACCACGCCGCAAGTATATTTCTCAACCTCGGAGTCCTTGGTGCTGGGATAGTACTGCTTGGCTGCGTCGATGGCATCCTGTGTAGGCTCTGCTGTCAGCACGTGATAGTAGATAGTAGGATGCTCCACGAGGTCAAACTGTCCCTGCGCGTCATTGACCACATAAGGGTTCTGCCAGTTGGTCCACGTGAAATGTGCGTTTCTCTCTGTGGATGTCATGTTGTTCCACAACTCATAGAAGCGCGACTTCACACGATATATAACGATGTGGTTAGGTATCTTGAGGCTCGTCACGTTATACGCGAAGCCATTGGAAAGTTCCTGTGGTTCTGTATCAACGGTATTGATTTGCGGATTCCAGTAGGCTGGCTCAACTGTCTTGTAGCTCACCACGTCGTTAACCTTATCCTCCACCTTCTGGCAGTTGCCCACGCAGGTTATCATTTCCGCGTCGTTTGACACCTGATAAGGATAGAGCCTGTGGTCAACGAAAGAGGCCTCGGCTATCCAGTTCTCAAACTTCAGTGTGTCTGCCGGCGTTGGCTCTCGGTTAAGCCACAGCGGTATGTTATCACAAGCGGTATTGATAGCCTGGTCAATCTGGTCGTTGGTAGGAATGAAGACGGTGCTGTTATACTGCTCGTCAAACATATCCCACATCTTTACGCCATCGGCAGAATAACGGTCAAGCAAGGTGTTGCGCTGTACCCAAACAGAGTCATACACAACCTGTCCCTGGTTGTTGACACCGACAGGTGTACTGTTCTCACGGTCAAACCATTTCTCCTCATAACGCTGTACTATCTCTTTGAAACGAGAGTACTGGTCATCAGGCAGGCTGGTGAGCATCTCATATACAGAGCGACGTATCTGGAACACTCCGTCAACGTAATACACGTAACCATTGTCAGCCTTCACACTCTTGCTTATATTGTAGTCGTCAAGCTTTACCCCGTGGTCATCCCTATACACCCACAGCGACTTGCCTGAGCGGGTGTTGATGCCATAGCCGTTGGTGAGCATTGACGGCGCGATGGCTGCGTCAGCGACCGTATACTTGGCGTAGGCGGCTGCGTCAGCAAGCTGACTTGCGTCGAAGACTCCGTTGTCAGCCACGATGAATGTATAGCTGCCGTCTTCTGATGTGGCACTGAGTACGCCGTTGTTCTCATAGAGAGAGACTATCTCTGAGAGCTCAGGTGTGGAGCGGAGGTATGATACCACATCGCCGCTATAAACCTCCATATCGGCCACAACATTTGCCTCGCTGAAATGGTCGTCCCAGTCAGAGCATGAGGCAAGGAGTGCCAGCGAGCACATCAAGCCCGCGGTCTTCTTCATATTATCTATTAATAGTTTCTTCATAATCAGCGGTTGTTTTAGTCGATTGGTTCAAACTCTACGTAGTCAAGATACTGGTGATAGTTAGAGAGGTTCTTTGCCTGTATGTCAAGCATGGTAATCTTGAACGTGTGAGTGGACGTTGCGTCAAACTCCACATTGGCGAAGAGTGTCTCCGTGAGGTTCAGGAAGAGGTTGGTACGAGAGAACTTGGCACCCTTGTACAGGTATGCTGACTTGCTCTTGGCATTCTCCGAGTCCTCATCAAGCTTGAACTGTGTCAGCGAGCCGCCAGAGAAGAGTGACTGCTGCGAGCCGGCATCTGAGAGGTAATGGAGTATAACCTTGTACTTACCCTTGATGATGCTCGGGGTGTTGAACTTGATATATCCCGCGTAACCGAGGTTAAGACACATATAGTTGTTCATGTAGCAACCATACTGTGAGGTCTCCTTGTTTGACGCATTTTTATATTTGTCTTTGTAGAAACCTATCACACGATAGTTAGAGGCGCTGGTCCTTGAGCTGCCAAGCTTGTACTCGAAAGCTGATGACACGTCACCGAACGCTCCGTCACGATATGTGCTTGAGATGTCTATCTTGTACTCTGAAGACTCAAGCGGTGAGGAGAAGAGGTTTCCTAAGCTCTTAGAAGCACCGTAACCGTTGACGAAAGATATGATGTCCTCTTGATTGAGGAAGTCCCACTTGACGTTGACCGGGTCAGGATGATATACCGGCATCACTCCGCCCACCTTGTTGATATAACCGTTACGGGTCTCTATATCAGAACGTAAAAGCGGCACGGTCTTGTTGATTATCTTCGCGTCGGCTATCATGTCAGTAACGATGGCATCACCTGGCAGACGCACCTCATAGATGAGTGTCTCATTACCCGGGTCCATAAAGTCAAACAGCTCCTCTGCCTTGTACTCACGCTTCAGGAAGTGATACTGCATATAATGGCTCAGGAGGTCGTTGTCACTCAGCGAGCCGTCCTCAACGGAATGGGCACGAAGATATGACACGAGCGATGACACGCTGGTAATGCCCTCAGCCTGATAAACGCTGTTAGGCACGGCGAAACAGGTGTAACGGTATTTGTTGATGATGCGTCCGCTTGAGGTATAGGTGGTGTCTACATACTTGTTGGCCACGCTGTCATAGCCGCAGCTCTCTATAGCGTCGGCGAAGATGCTGTAGTCATCATCAGCCTTCAGTGTCTCGTAGATTGTCTCCGCCATAGGCTTTATGACATCAGCCATCTCATAGAACACACCGTTCTTACAAGTTGTTGCGTCAAAGTTGCCCAGACGGGCATCATTATTGATGAAGATGGAGTCCTCACAGAATATCTCGTCAGTGCGGTCGGCATCATCAACGTCTGTCTTCTGATAACCGTAGCTCAGATTAATGTATGAGTCAAAGAGAGTCTGCGTCTTGATATAGTCTTTATCAGTGGCATACTTGTCTATCTCCTGCTGTGTGATGGTCTCCTCGTTGATGATGTGGGAGCGTACCACAGCCTTCGCGTACTCGATGTCAAGCTCCGCGACACTGCTGACACCTCTTGAGGCAAGGAACTTGTCAATAGCCTCATTGGTCGGGCAGAACACAGTAGCCTTCGCGTTGGCGTTCTTCAGTGAGTTGTAGTAGTTGGTGTATTTCAGCAACTCTATCCACTCAGAGTACTTGCCATGCGACATATTGACGTTCTCCATAACGTCAATGACGGTGAGGTCAGTAAGACTGTCTGACGGGGTGATGAAGAGCTCACCCTCGTTAGAATCAGAGCAAGAGGAGAACCCTCCTGACAGAGCCATCACCGGAGCGACAAGGAGAAACACCTTTATTATATTTGTTAACTTTCTCATATTCTTTCTTTGGATTGTTTTTTTGTAAAAGAAATATTGTCAATACAAGTATGATTCTCACAATCAATAGTAAGGGTTCTGCAAGAGCAGTCCGTTGACCTTTATCTCTGAGTCAGGCACAGGCAGATACCACGCGTTCTCATTCATCAGAACTGACTTGATACGTGAGGCGGTGGCTCCCTCTTGATAACTTAATACCTTGTTGATGAAGTACTCCTTGAAGTCCACCACTCCATTGGTGTCAGTATAGCGTGCAACTCGCAGGAAGTCATACCATGCCTTACCCTCACCGACAAACTCCATCACGCGCTCATAGAGCAGGGCGTCCATCAATGATGACAGGTCTGTCAAGGCATCAGCGTTAAGCGTAGAGAGGTTGGTTCTCGTGCGTATCTTGTTGATGAGGGCCACTGCCTCGGCCTTGTCGTCGTCACTCTGTCCGCAGGTTCTCATAATGAGCGCCTCGGCCTTCATGAGCATTACCTCAGACACGCGATAGATTATGAAATTGTTGTCAAACACGGTACGCTGCTGAGTCATTGAGGCATTGTCTCCAAGATACTTCCATATATACTTGGTAGTGTTGCCTCCGGGGCTGTAGTAGCTGCCATACTGCGTACGCACAGCCGCACTCTCGTCTGTGGTCCTTGAGATATTGATAGTCTCTATCCAGTCCTGCTGGAAGTCCATGCCAGCCTGTGTGGACATCCTGTAATAGTTAGATGATGTAGGGCTGAAAAGGTTATACAGCTGGTTAACCTGTGCGGCATTGTTGCTCAGCTTGTCAGCATTCCACTGCACCTCATAGATAGACTCGTCAGAGTTGCCTGGGCAGAACATGGCGAACCATGCGGCATGGGTGTTCGTAGATATGAACTTAGGAGCCAAGCCCGTCTTGTCCTCAAGTATCTTGTCACAATACTTTATACACTCGTCAAAGTCATGGTTCCACAGACACACATCAGCCATCAATGCATAGATGGACCATGACGTGGCCTTACCCTTGGTCTCCCATGTGGTGTCCCACTGGTCCTTGGCGGCACCGAGCTCAATGGCGGTGTTAAGGTCTTTCTTTATCTGCGCTATGATTTCTGCCTCAGAAGACTTTGGCAGGAGCAGCGGTGTCTCGTCTGTCTCATATCCACGGAGTGAGAGCGGAGCGTCACGCCAGTTGCGCACGATATAGAAGTATGCCAACGCACGCAGGAAGTAAGCCTCACAGTAATGTGAGTTAAGCTCCTGCTGAGTATATGTCTGGTCAGAAGCCTGCGCCTGCGCTGCATGCTCAAGCACGAGATTGGCCTGGTTAATTATCTGGTACAAAGTACCCCACTTGGCTGACGAGGTGGTAGCCTTCACTGTATAGCTCTGCAGAGCCGACGAGCCTGTGTAGTATATGACACCGGCGCGATGCTCTCCCCACTCCAGGAGCGAGCTGCCTGTTCCGTCCTGCGCCAAGGTGCGCAGGTAGTAATAGCCGGAGCTGAGTGACGCGTCAACATCTGACTTGGAAGTCCAGAAGTTGTCAACCGGCAGGTTGTTCTCGGGAACTATCTCAAGAAAGTCGCCGCACGATGTGAGAAGACAGAACGTCAGTCCGGTCACAAGCATCCCGACAGTCTTCACCGCTCCTTTTCTATATTTTGAGAATATTGTTATCATATTATTCAGTGTTTTCTTTTATCCGTTGTCTGATGTTTAGAAGTTCACGGTGATACCCATAGAGTATCGCTTGCTTCGCGGTGTCTGGGCGTTGTCCTTTGCCAGACTCGTAATGCTTGACGGGTCAGATACCTCCGGGTCCATACCAGTATATTTGGTAATAGTGAAGAGGTCATATCCGGTCAGATATACATTAGCCGACGTAAGACCTATCTTCTGGCAGAACTTCTTCGGAAGGTTATAGCTCAGTGAGATAGTCTTGAAGCGCAGGAACGAGCAGTCCTCCACGTAGCGGTCTGAGCCGAGCTGGTTCAGTCCGTAGCCCCAGAGGGCACGCGGTATGTCGGTCTGGTCGCCCTCGTTGCGCCAGCGGCGCAGCACTGCGGTTGACTGGTTGTTGGCATTATACATACCTTCCGCGTCCATACGCGCCGCGTTGATGACCTTCTGGCCCAAGCGGTAGTGCATGAATACTGTCAGTGCGAAGCGGTCATACTTCAAGGTGAAGCCTGCACCACCCGTCACCGTAGGATTATAGTTACCGAGATATACGAGGTCGTTCTTGTCTATCACGCCATCGTGGTTGATGTCCTCGTAGTGGGCATCACCAGGATAGCACCTGTATGTGCCGTTCTGCATAACGATAGGATTACCCAGAAGGTCATACATCACCTTGCCCTCAGCATCCTTGGCGTAAGTGTCCTCGGTATTCTGATATACTCCTATGTACTTGAAGCCATAGAAAGAGCCTACGGCCGTACCTGAGAGGAGCTTCGTAGCATAGTAGTTGGAACCGTTCTTCAGAGAGAAGGAGTTTGTACCGTCGTCAATGTTGTCAGGAAGCTCAAGTATGGTGTTCTCATTGTGTGAGATGTTGAAGTTAACAGAGAGGTCCCACTTCTTTGTCTTGAAGACCTTGTAGTCAACGCGTGCCTCCCAACCCTCGTTACGCATCTTACCTGAGTTATACCATGCCATCTGTGCAGATGAGTAACCTGTTGTTGACGGTATAGTGACCTTCTTCTGTAACAGGTCCTTGGTATTCTTGCGGTAGTAGTCGAAAGTGAATGTGAGTTTGCCGTCCCACAAGCTGATATCGGTACCTATGTTTATCTCCTTTGAAGTTTCCCACTTCAGTTTATTGAGCTGCATAGTGTTAGCCGCAATGGCAGATGACTCGATGTAGCTGCCTATAGCGGTGTAGTTACCCACGTATGGTGAGGTACCAGTAGGCGCGTTGCCTGACATACCCCATGACGCACGTATCTTCCACTGTGTGAGGAAAGCCTCTTTCCATGCCTTCATGAACGGCTCGTCCTGTACCTGCCATGATACACCGATAGAAGGGAAGAAGCCCCAGCGGTTATCCTTACCGAGTGAGGACTTACCCTCATAGTTGAACGTACCGTTGATGGTGTAACGGTTCAACAACGTGTAAGCTATAGAGCCACGTGCTGAGAGACTTGTCACCTCGCCCTTGCTTGAGGAGATGTTGTAGAGTATGCCGCTCTGTGATGACACGTCTGCAAGCTCAGCCGAACCCACGCCGGCGCGATAGAACGCCTTGTTAGACGAGCGGCTCTGCGAGGTATACCATATACCAGTGGCAACGAGGTTATGTATCTCGTTCCACGTCTTGCGGAACATGAGCTTGTTCTCTGTCTGCAGTGAGAAGCTGTTAGAGTAAGCCTCAGCGGCCTGGTCTATCTCTGTCCAGTTGGTACCCTGTGTCTCAATCAGTCCGTACTCCAGACCTGTGGCGGCCTGTGGCAGCCATGACTCCTTCTTAGTGGTGTTGAAACGCATTGACACATAGCCGTTATATGTCAGCACCTCAGGCAGGATATACCAGCGTGCACGGACAGTCATCTTCTGCTCCTTGATGCTTGAGTTGTTATAAGAGTCATTGGCCATCACAACCGGGTTGAAGTTGTACTTGTTACTTGATATGCGGCTTGTACCCTTATATGCTCCCTGGAACTCGTCAGCGTTCTGACGTGTGAAGTAGTTGTCGGTCTGCACACCGTTGGCATACTGATAAGGCGACTTGTTAGGCATCTTCATGAATGCCGCCGCACGCACGTCATCAGTATAAGGAGCGTCCTTCTGAGTGTCGGTATATGAGTACTCAGCCTCCACGTGCAGCTTCTCAGAGAAGTTGTAACCCACGTTGAGAGAGGTTGTGAGACGACCGAGACCTGTGCCCTTTGTCGTACCGCCCTCATTTGAATAACCGAGAGAGAAACGATAGTTAGCCTTATCGCCACCGCCTGACATAGAGAATGAGTTGTCGGTGGTGAAGGCGTTCTTTTTCACGAGTGAGAGCCAGTCAGTATTCTGGTTATACTCGTCAAAGTATGCGTATGACGGGTCGTAGTTAATCTCCGGGGTGTCATAGAGCAGGTTAAGCAAGTCAGCCTTGCTGCTCAGGCCCTGTGCGTTGGCAGAGTTCCATATAGCGTCCTGCACGTATGCCTTGTACTGGTTGCCGGTAAGCATCGGCATAGCGTCAGGCTCCACCTTGATAGAGTTCTTCGTTGAGAACGAGAAGCGTGTCTTTGAACGTGAGCCCTTCTTCTTCGTTATGAGCAGCACACCGTTGGCACCTGCCGTACCGTATATGGCTGTTGATGCCGCATCCTTCAGCACCTCTATTGACTCAATGTCGTTAGGGTTGAGGTTAAGCATCTGCGCGAAGTCCTCCTGTGATGCTGTGTTGAAGTCGAAAGAGTCGTCGATGTCCGTAGAGTAAGGCACACCGTCAATGACGATGAGCGGGTCAGAGTTAGAGTTCAGCGTGGCGGTACCACGTATGCGGATGCTTGACTTCGCGCCCGGGTCGCCGCCGGCTATGATGTCCACACCGCCGAGCTGTCCCTGCAGGGCCTCCTCCACTGATGTCACAGGCTGTGACTCCAGTATCTCGTCCATCTTAATCTTCTGAGTGGCGAAGGCCTGCTCACGCGCTCCTATGCCGAGGTCATTGCGCGAGCCGCGCGAACCTGTCACGCGCACCTCCTGCAACTGTGTCTGGGCATTGTCAGCCTCCAGTTTCACATTGAGGGTGGTCTGACCCTCATACTTAAACTTCTGCGTCTTCATACCGATGTATGAGAACTGCACCGAGAGGTTCTTGGTGTCGGCAGGCACCTGCAGTGTGTACATACCCGAGAAGTCGGTGACTGTACCTGCCACGATACGGTTCTGAGCGTTGACAAACGTCACGTTCACACCAATACAGGGTTCCTCGTCGTTGCCTATCATCTCGGTGACGGTACCCGTGATGACCTTCTGGGCCGCCGCGGGCAACACCGCGAGAAATGCTATTAATAATATATATAGGTGTTTTTTCATCTTTTTATAGCGTTATTGTAAAACAAGGAATCTGCTTATTTTCCGTTCTGCGCAGGCAGCACGTCGTCAAGGAAGTGCACGCACGCGTCAGAGAAGGTAAACGGGAAGGAGTCATACTTCGTACTTATCCCGACAGCAGCAGACTCGCTACCACTCTCATACTGATGACGCGTGACGGTGAGTCGTGAGCCATTGTCATAGATATTGAGTCGGGTAGCCACGATGACCATGTCGCCACCGACCTCCTTCGTATCACTGTCAAGGGTCTCCATGCCGCCCTCGCCGTCATTGGTGTTCTCACCCCATCCCACGTAAGGATAGTTAGACACTACAGCCTTTGACATCGGCACAAAATAAGACCTCAGATAAGACTGCAAGAGAGTCTTGTCTGTCACCGTAACTCCTGAGAAGAACGTGTCGTCGCCGACACTCACTCCCTCGGCCTTCACGCCGGGCACACGTCCGTCGAGCATAGCCTGCTCCAGCGGTGCAGTAAGCGGCACGAGCATGAGATAGGTGTCAGTATTGTCAAGCTCTGAGAACTCTCCGCGGTTGTTCACCAGTCCCGAAACGTTCAGCAGGTTTATCCATCCATAGAAATCTGTGTCAGAAGAAAGGTGGGAAGCCCACATAAGCGACACAAACGACGGAGTGCGCAGACCATCGAAGTTGCCCGGGAAGAGAAGGTTGTCATAAGCATACGCATGACCGTTAGACCATCCGTCGTTGTCGCCACGGTATGGTATGAAGTCAAACGAAGCCCACACACGACTCTCGTCAGGCTCGTTGCCGTCATACTTCAGCATCTCTGTATATCGTATGGAGTTTGTTATCTTGCCGTCCTTGACATACCAATAGAGCTTGAAGCCATCGGTCAGGGCGCGATACACTTTCTTGCCAGATGTAGGCAGCACACTGTTGCCGTCCTCACACTGAGCGGCATGGGCGTAGATGGTAGCAGACTTCAGACCGCTGCTCACGCCCTTCGGTGACTCCGTATTGATAAGGGTCGGGGTAGCGTCGTCCTCATTCAGCTTCACAAGGTCATAACCCTCCTGCGCCTTCATCTGCTCATTGCTTGGATAAAGCATGATATAGCTCATGTTCTGAGCAGAGAGCACGCTCGTAAGACCTGAAGCCTTCAGCATATTGTTCATATAAGAATACTTCTTATACTGATAAGCCGGACCGGTCACAGAACTGTACTTAGGAGTAGGTACCAGCTCGCCGCAACCGTAGAGAACACCGTTAGAGCATATCACGCGGTCTGTCACCTCGTCAGTGCTGACAGTGATAACCTCGTCCTCAAGGTTCTTCACCCATCCCCTGTTCAATTCCTCAGGGAACACTATAGAGGCTGCCTCATTGTTAACCTTGTTGGCGAAAGAGTTCATCAGCAGCTCCTTTATAGACTCCTGCAGGTCAGGGTCATCCATAGAGGTGTATCCGCCCAGTCCCCAGTAGTCGTTGAAGAAGTCCTCAAAAGCCTTGTCGGAGAAGGCAAACACAGAATAAGCCACAGAGGACAACTGTGTCACAGCAGTGTAATCAGACACCGGCCACTCCAACGCTATCGCTGGCAAACCAGATTTACCCTTGTCATGAAGATGCGTGTATAATGTAGTACCGTTGCCGTAAGATGTCGTAAGGTTCTCGTCCACCGCATAGCGGCTGTAGTTGTCATACATCTTCAGATAGCGGCTATAGCTCTTTGACGGATCAACGCCCTCACCTGAGCGCGCCTTCAGCTCGCTGTAGATGGTTTTAAGAGGTGTCATCACCTCGTTCACACGGTATATGTATCCGTTACTGGTAGGCACGGCATACTCATCCACACCGGCGTTGCTCACGTTGAAACCAGCATCATCTTTCCACATTCCAGGATAGAAGTAGTTATAGTTGCTCGCGGCATCAATACCCTTGGTGCGGAACATCTGATATGAATAGACAGGTGCGAAGCGGTCAAGATGATACACTGGCACATCAGTCTCAATGGTGTCAGTACCGTCAATCACGGTACCATGCTCAATGGAAATAGGATCCTGACTGCGCGTACGGAACTTATAGTACATTCCAGCGTGGTCAAGTAATTCCTCCTCAGAGGCTCCGTCACCCTCCTTCGGACGGAAGTTAGTTAACATACCCTTGTCGAAGGAATAGTGGAAGATGTGGAAGCCTATGAGCTTCTTCAGCTCCGCAGCGTCTATGGAGCCGACATCCGTCGTTCCGTAGTTCTCCTGCAGATAGGTTCTCATCTTGTCGTCTGTGGGAGCCATCACGGTTACGATGTTGCTCTCAAGGATAGGTCTGAAGCCAGCCTTCTCCGCAGCACTCAGGAATACGGAGTAGTTGCCGTCACCCTCAAGGGTCTCATAGACAGAGCCGCGGAGCCATGAAGGCGTCTCGAAGTACTCGTCCATGTCCGAACATGACGCAGCCATTATAGCTGTCATTATCAGTCCCACGCTTAATCTCCCAGGCTTGCGTTTAAGCCACTGGAATGTGTTAAGTAGTTTTGACATGTTTTGGTTTTATTATTTTTGATTTTGGTTTTCCTTTTGTCTCTTTTGTTTCTTTTTGTCTTCCTGGTATTGTTATTTCTGTCGGATTTGTCTTGTGTTGTTTTCTTGTGTTCAAAAGCGCGTCTTTTCAGTGGCGCAGATTAGATATTAACGGTTTTTCCCAATTTGAAATTTGTCAGCAAAGTTAAATAAAAATTGATGAAAATTAATTAATCTTTTTGTTAATTTCTGTTAACTCTCTTTATATTGGTATATATCCACCATGATTTTGCGCTTTTTTACCCCGTCATGATTTTATTTTACTCTGTCTTACAACACGAAACCAGCCCTGTCACAGTGTGACGGGGCTGTTTTCGTTATCTTTTTCCTGTGAATTTAGAATGTTATGTTAAGACCGAGTACGAACTGTTTAGACAGAGGGAAGCTGACGGAACCACCGCGTTCAGGGTCATAGTTGTCATCAAGTGCGTTGATAGTAATGAAGTTCTTGAAGGAGCAGTAAACCGTCGCATTCTCCATGCGGAGTGACTTCAGCCAGTTCTTCTCAAGGTTATATGAAAGGGTTATGTCCTTAATCTTGAAGTAATCAGCTTTCTCATACTGCAGAACAGATGAGTACGGTCTCAGCGACGAAATCATCGCACAGGCAGGAGAAGGAATCTTCGTATCAGTATTAGAAGGTGTCCAATAGTTTACGTCAGCCCAGTTTTCATATCCACTGCTGCCACCAACGTAAGCGTTCTTCTCGTATGCCATGTAGCCACCGAGGCGTGCCATCATCTGGATGCTGAGAGAGAAGTTCTTATATGAGAATATATTTGTCATACCAAGGATAGCCTTAGGTGTACGGTCGTAAAACCTCCTGTCATACTCATCTATCCTTCCATTATCATTGCGGTCAATGATTTTCATCGTACCAGGAGTACCGTAAGAAGCCATACCAAAGCCTACTGGTGTTTCTCCGTTATGAGATGCCTTGAAGTCTTCTACATATCTATCCCATTCGCCAACACCCCAGCAGTTGCCTATTTCATAGTCATAATACATACTAATGGGCTGGCCAATAATAGCTGCAGAACTGCCAGCGATAGCCTGTTCTATTTCGTCTGTCAACTTTACAATCACGTTTTTTGCAAATGTAGCAGAGGCATTTATGTCCCATCTGAAGTCCTTGGTTATGACAGGAACGGCATTAAGTGCAATCTCAAAGCCATGGCTCTTTGTCTTTGCAACGTTACTGTAGGTATGGAAAGACATAGTCATATAATTAGCAACGTAATTGTATATCAAGTCTTGTGACCTGCTTGTATAGTAGTCAATAGAACCACCAAGACGTCCGTTGAGTAATGTGAAGTCAAGACCTGCGTCAAATGTTGATGTCTTTTCACATGTAAGATCAGGAACGCTCAGAGACGCATATTGTGGAGATAATGTTACAAGAGACATCAGAGTTCTTGTCGCCTCCATAGCAGAATTCTTACCAGAGCCAGAAACGCCCCATGAGAGGCGCAGCTTCAGGTTGTTAAGCCAAGAACTTGTCTTCTGCATAAACTTCTCTTCAGTGATACGCCAGCCTGCGCTGAACGAAGGGTATGTGCTCCATTTATACTTATTGCCAAATATAGAATATCCATCTGTACGCAATGTAGCCTGAAAGAGATACCTGCCGGCATAAAAATAGTTCAGCCTGCCAAAGAATGATAGCATACTATTCTTGATTTTTAAGTCGCTGACAGAAGTGTTCACAAATGGCGAGAGGTCATAGTTGAAACTCAGGGGTAAAACTAAACTTGCATCTCTAATACTACTTTTATAAACGAAATGAGAATATTCATTGCCTATCAGTATGTTTAAGTTATGCATACCTCCAAAGTTGACATCATAGCTGGCTGTGTTCTGTATGTCATACTGTGTTGCAGATGTTTCATTCTCGTTTACGCTTGTGGTATATGAACCTTGAATCCTTTCCATACTGTTGGCATCTTGGTATAGATAGTTGTCATATTTTGTGTAGTCAAGGTTGAATGATGTCTTCCATATCAAGTTCTTTAAGAAATTGATTTGTACGTATGCCCCACCAACGAAGTGTTTTGTATCGATATTATGCTTATAGTTTCCGTTTTCATCCAGAAGCGGACTTGCGTTGGAAAAAGTCATGATATCAGGTGTAAGTATGATGTCACCTGTCTGACGGTCGTATGCATGCGTGAGTGATGTCAGTTTGATGGCAGACGCAAAGAGGTTGCTGTTACGCTTATCGTTGTCCTTGTAAGTGTATGAAAGGTTTGTGCCAATTTTGACGATGTCATCAAAATTGTGGTCAGCGTTGACACGTGCGGTATAGCGTTTGAACTGGTCACCCTTTATGGTGCCACGGTCATCCATCAGTGAGAGGGCAGCATTGAAATTCGTATTTTTGTTACCACCACTTACGCTTACGTTGTAATTTTGCGATACAGAGTTTTGCTGTAGCAGTCCAAGCCAATCAGTAAATTCTCCATTCGCCACAATGTCATTCACTGGTGTACCGTCAGGTGACGAATAGTAGAAATCATAGTTGGATACGTTTGACTGTCCCCAGTTGCCAGACTGGTAATCATTTATATAGTTTTGTGAATCTATCCACCGCTGCACTTCCCTGTTTCCGTACATGCCCTTCACAGGTTCAGTCATACTGTTGAATGACCAGTTTGCATCAAGATTCACTTTTATCTTGCCTGCCTTTCCACGCTTTGTGTTGACGATTACAACGCCATTGGCACCCCTGGAGCCATAGATGGCGGTAGAGGCAGCATCCTTCAAAATGTTGATGGACTCTATCTCTGATGCTGGAATGTCAAATACAGAGAGGTACTCTGCACCGTCAACTATGATAAGCGGGTTATTATCCATAAAAGAGCGGTAGCCACGCAATAACATGCTGATGCCGGCACCTGCCTCGCCGGAAACCTGCTGTATGTCCATGCCTGGCACTTTTGCCTGCAAGCCCAGCAGGGCATTAGCATTAGCTACCTTGCCAAGGTCCTCCGATTTAACAGAACTGACGGAGCCGGTAATATCTTCCGTCTTCATGGTGCCGTAACCTACCTCCACGACACCATCGTCATGATTCTTCACATCACTGTTTACTGTCTGTGCATTTGCTGCACCTGCTAATACCGATAGCATTGCGCCCAATGCATAGCAAAATGGTTTATTATATCCAAACATTTTTTAGTTAGTATTAAAAACGAGATGCAAATTTAACAAAAAAATATCATATTCTTGCCTATCGGCATTAATAACATTAATGTCAGACTTATTTTTTCCGTAAAAACATAGTTTTTCAACACGACAAAAAAAGAAGAGAAAAATATAACATAAATGCCTCCGCACATCGTGAATGTGCGGAGGCAAATGGTGTATCTTAATTGTCAGTATATAGCACACAGGCTGAGCCTGCTGACTATCCTGCCTGACAATAAGGATTACTTTGGTGTGTTAGCCTCTATGGCTGCCTTGATGGTGCCGTCCTTGAGGAGATAGAACTCACTTGTTGTAACATACTCACCCTCTGTAACGCTCTTGTCCCTGCGGAGGCACTTGATGTCCTTCACAAGCGCACCGTCAGAATATGCAAAACCGCTTGAGGTAATCTTTGAGCCCTGAGCAAACACATAATACTTACGGTTTGGCAACACGTCGAAGAAAATGATAGAAGCACCGTTCTTACTTGCCGGAGCCTCTGTATGGTCATGCGCTGCTCCATCATTATTGAATGCCTGCAAAGACTTGTCTGCAGCATCAAAGCTTGTAAGACTCCATGTGCTCTCGTCAACACCCATATCATAAGGTGTGCAGAACTGCAGACCATAATCATAGCCATCACCCTGGAAGTCTCCTACCTGCCAGTAAGGTATAAACTTTCTCTCACCTGTAGAAGACTCCTCAACAACCCAGTATTTCTTGTTACCTGTTGACTTGCTTGATACATAAAGCTCACCCCAGGTAGCTATCTCACCTACGTTGAACTGTAATATCCAACCCTTCTCAGGCTGATAGTTCTCCCACACGTCAGCAGAAGGTGCCGAAGGGTTTGTGTTACCCTGTAATCCCGATGTGAGCGAGAGTATCGCTCCATCAAGCGAAATGGCATAATCATAATTGTCTGACGTACCATTCTCACCACTGGTTGACTTTATCTTATCATTACCTGCTGTACCATTATATGATACACATGTAACACTGGCGGTTTTACCAAGCTCTGTTCCGGCGGGAAACTCCGCGGCAGTACTTGTTACTCCGATGGCACTCGGGTCAAAACTGCATACCTCCGGCTCGGCACTCACAGCGAGAGCCAGAGATGATAGTGCCATTATACCGAATATCTTTCTCATTTTTATATATCCTTTCTTTTATTATGGCGGAATATGTAAACTCCGACCATCTATAGTTAACTAATGACTTACCTGCTTTACTTATTTATTTCCAGTGAACTTATAAGTATAAGTAGTAATCTCGGTAGAGGTACCAAACACACCACGAGTCTCATCCTGAGAACACAGACCGTAAGCGGCATTGACTACATTGTCAATCCTTGCAGTCTTACTTATCTTCTCCTGCTGCGTGAAGTTTAACGTGAGCACTCCGTCCTCAACAGAACCGTTTACACCACCTGTAGTGAGAAGTCCCATACTTGGATCAGTGTTGCCAACCTTATTAACGAGATTATATACACCGTTAGAGGTCTGGAAGATATTTACCTTGCTCTTCAGGCTCTCGGTGGTCTCATCACCACCGAGAAGATTATATACAGCTTCTGAACCATCAGGAGCAATACCTGCTACACCGTCCTGACCTATCACAGTGAGGGCAGACACGTAGTTATTACCGTCAACCGTACCCATAACGACCTTTCCGTCCACCTGACTGTTGACGAGTGTGCGGTTCTTAGGATCGGTAAGAGCGTTGTCTGTAACCCAGTCAACCTTGGCATCCCACTGGCCGTTATATATTCCCGCCACATCCAGGGCAGGTGTGCCAGACATGCTGACACTTCCGTTCTCTCCTATCTCGTCACTGCAAGATGTGAACATTGCAGTGGCAGAGAGGAGACAGAAGACACTATATAATATCTTTTTCATCTTTTATGTGTTTAATTTTAATATTAGTAACCTGCGTTCTGATCTGAGATAGAAGAGTTAGCGCTAATCTCGTTGGCTGGGATAGGACGAAGAGTCTTCACTGTGCTTACGAGGTTAGGATTATAGGCAGCATTGTAACGTGCCAACTGCTTTGTACGACGGAGGTCAATCCAGCGTGTGCGCTCTGCGTAGAGCTCACGTGCGCGCTCGTCAAGGATAATGTCAATAGCCTTGAAGCCTCCCTCTGGAGCATCATAGATATAGAAACTCTTATAAGAAGCCTCGCTGAAATCTGCTAAGTTTCCGTCTTGGCTTCCGTATGCACGCTCACGCACTGCATTAACCTTTGCAAGAGCCTCAGCCTCCTCACCTGCCATATAGTAAGCCTCCGCAGCTGTCAGGTATGCATCACTGAGGTCAAAGATATTAATGGCACGATAGCAATCGTTTCTTGTCACCATGCTTGAAGCTGCATCGTCAAACTTCTTCACGCAGACACCACCTGCAACCTGTATGTTGAGGTCTGAATAGCTCTTTCCTGATGTCTTTGTAGATACTGCACCATTTGCATCGAAGGTGTATGCGGTACATGCAGCGCCACCCTGAGGGTTACCAAGGATAAACGCCTGCACATTCTCATTGTTACCATCAGCCGCAGAAGAAGAGTAAAGGTCAGCATCAAATGTTGCCTCTGCCTCTGCCTCTGTAACGTAGTAAGGGAAGTAGCGATAGCCTACCTTCTTCCAGTTTTTGTTGTTATACATAGCGTAGTAGCCGGTAACACCCCAACCGTCATTACCCTTATTAAGGATTGTAGTTGCGAATGTTGCCTCATAACGCTCATCACCCTTTGCAAAGAGATACAATGACTTCTGGCTCTGAGCATGAGTAGAACCTACGTTCTTATAACCTGTAGCTGTGCACTCTCCGTAATAGTTACCATAGTCATTCTGTAATGAGTGTGCACCTACGCTGTTGGTACGGTCTGGCTGAATAGCCCAGAAAGACTCAACGTTGTTATCTTTGAACGGACTCCACTTCTCAGCGAATGTAAGGCTGAGTTCTTTGCTATTGATAGCCTTCTCTGCCCACTCAGCAGCGTTAGTAAAGTTCTCGTTGCCAGAGATAGGTGCTACATCCTTGCCTGTAGCAGTAACGTCAACATCCCAACCCTTAGCAAGGTAGAACTTAGAGATGAGCAGTGCCACAGCCTCGTTAGTAGGTGAAGCCACGTTTGCGCCACGTGTTGCTACAGTTGCAAGAACATTAGAGTTATACACCTCTGTGAGCTCTGCTATACAGCCGTCATAGATAGTGCTGACATCTACGCGAGGATAGCCTGGCTTAGCCTCGTCAACATACTCAGTTACATAAGGCACGCTGCCAAACTGCTGTGTAAGCAGGTAGAATCCATAGCAGCGTATAAACTTAGCCTCTGCTGAGTACTTTGCATTGTAGCCAGATGAAGACTCTGTATTGTAATATAACACACCATTGGCAAAGTTCACCATGGTATAGAGATTCTTCCAATAAGAATAGACATCTGCGTTCTCTGCATTCAGAGTGTACTGGTCAAATGCTGAAGCTGTTCTTCCACGCACTGGGATATAGAGGTCGGTACCCTCCTCGTTAAGAGCCACCTCCGTTGTCACGCTGTACAGCGAGTTGTAAGCAGAATACAGGACATCCGTAGCCGTGAGTGCATCATCAGCCTCTTTATTACCTGTAGTCTTATTGTCAGCCTCAAGAAAGTCGCTACAGCTGCTGAGCATCCCTCCTGCAAGCATAAATGCTATTGCTGATATATATAATGCTTTTTTCATGTGTCGTATGTATTATTTTTATGTTAGAACTTTATGCTTGCGCCAATCTGCCATGTGATAGTGCTTGGAGTACCGTCCATTGCAAGGTTTGAACTTGCCCACTCTGGGTCGAAGCCCTTGAACTTCGTGAATACGAATGGGTTAGTAACGGTGCAATAGAGGCGCAGATGACTGCAGCTAAATTTGTTTATCCAGCTCTTTGGGAATGTGTAACCCAAAGTGATGTTCTTAATCTTGCAGAAACCTACCTGCTCAATAGATATAGCATTGAGGTACTGAGAAGAGTTTACACCAACACCACCGTTAGAACCACCATTGTTAGGGAAGGCGTATGAGCCATAGTGGGTGGTCTGCTGGTAAACAGGGTTAATCAAAGTACCGTCAGCATTGTAGCCGTCACAGTTAATGAGGGCACCTGCCGGAATGTAGTAATCTACGTCTAGACGGTTACGTCCGCGGTCAGAGTAGTCAAGATACTGTGCAAGTGTAGCAGAGTATGCCTTGCAATTTATCTTTGAGTAGAGAGACATAGAGAAGTCCCAGTTCTTCCATGTGATAGAGGTATTGAAGCCAAGTGTGCATGATGGGTCTGCATCAAATATCTGACGGTCATTGTCATCTATCTGTCCATTCTGGTCCACATCCCTTATGATTGGCTGACCCTCTGTGAGTCCGTAAACCTTATAGTAGTAGTCATACTCACGAACCTGAGCACCTGGTGTGAAACCATTGCTTGTAGCAAGAGCATTGTTAGGCACTGTCATCATCTTGTCTGACACGATACCCTGGAGCTCATATCCATATACGTTGTTTACTGAAGAACCTACGAAGAGAGAACCAGTAGTAACGCCTGAGCTGATTACGCGGTTACCCTCACCATTAATTTTCTTAACCTCATTCTTATTAGTAGCGAATGTCAGTCCTGCTGTCCAGTTGAGGTCTTTCTTCTTTATGATAACACCATTGAGAGAGAGCTCTATACCCTTGTTGTTTACCTCACCGATGTTTGTTGTTACTGTAGAACCTGTGAGAGGTGTTGTCTTGTTGTAGAGAAGATCCTTAGATGTCTTGTTATAGAACTCAACACTACCGTTGATGCGGTTGTCTATGAAACCGAAGTCAAGACCAAGGTTCCACTCGTATGACTTCTCCCATTTGAGATTCTTGTCAACAAGTGAAGACAACTTCTTACCCTGTACGTAATTACCATTATAGAAATAGTAACCACCTGTTGTAGCAGATGTAGCGTAAGAATAGTTGCCTATGCCGTCGCAGTTACCTGTCACACCGTATGAGAGGCGGAGCTTCAAGTTAGAGAGCCAGTTGACATTCTTCATGAAGTCTTCCTCTGTGATGCGCCATGCCAGAGCCACTGACGGGAATGAGCCCCAGCGGTTGCCGCTGGCAAACTTTGATGAGCCATCCCAACGCACTGTAGCGGTAAGGAGGTAACGGTTCTTGTAGTTATAGTTCAAACGGAATGCCCATGAAGACATGGAGTTCTCGTTGTAGTAGTTACGAGTACCATTCTTGAACCAGTTGTCAGAAGCACCGCTGTTATACACAGCACTTGTACCTGTAGGCAGGTTCCACCACATTGTACCGTCAGCTACGCTGTAGGCTGTGTTGCGGTTAAACTCTGTAGTGCTCTTCTGAGAAGAGTAGAGACCCATGACGTTGAAACTATGGTCCTCGCCAAGGTTGAAGTTATAGTTCACAACGTTGTCCCATGTCCATGAGAAACCACTGTTGGTAGCATAGTATGCCCAGTTGTTCTTCAAGTTGGTGTCATAGTATGTACCACTCTTCGGGTCAATGTTACCCTCGAAGTAACCCTCACGATAAGAGTTGTAGTTTGGAGAGAATGTAGTCTTGAATGTAAGACCCTTGATGATATTGAAGTTCAGGTAAACATTACCCAGCGCACGCCATGTGCGACGCTTCTTATTTGTTGACTGCATCAAGTCGAGAGGGTTGATAGAAGAGGTAAACTGGTTACCAGCTGTACCCAATACAGTGTTAAGACCTGGCTGGTGTATCACATTGCCCTCACTGTCGTATGCCTGCATGAATGGGTTCATACGGTAAGCCTCTCTGATAGCAGAGTCATTTGCGTAGTTGTTGTTCTGCGCGGCGAGGTTGAAGTTGAAGCCGGCAGAGAGCCACTTTGTAACGGTAGCATCAAAAGAAGCCTTGAAGTTATAACGTTGTGTGCGGTCGCCCTGGTACACACCGTCCTGACTGTTATAACCTGCACCCAAGTGATATGATGTAGCCTGTGAGCCACCACTTACAGCCAAATAGTGGTTAGTCTGCATACCGTTCTGTGTGACGTTGCCTGGCCAGTCCACATCTACGCCGCTCTCAAGAAGTTGCTTGAGTCTGTACTGGTCTGTTGTGCCAGCCACACCGCTGACAACAGAAAGCAAGCCCTGCTCCAGTGTTGCCGGAGTCATAGTATATATAGGATTTGCTGACGCGCCGTTAGCATAAGAGGTGAATTTCAGGAAACGATACTTATAAAACTCGTCTGCATTCTGGAATTCTGGCTGACGTGCTGCATACTGGAAACCTACGTAACCGTCGTATGAGATAGTAGCCTTCTTATCCTTAGCCACTGCACTGCCGCCCTTTGTAGTTACCATAACTACACCTGCGGTGGCACGTGAACCATAGATAGCGGTAGAAGACGCGTCCTTCAAGATGTCAATCTTCTCGATGTCCTGTGGGTTGAGCCAATCGATGTCATCACACATCACACCGTCAACAACATAGAGAGGTGTAACGTCAGAGTTGATTGATGACTTACCACGAATCTCAATAGAAGGAGTCTCACCCGGACGGCCAGAGGTCGTGATGTTCACACCTGGAGTAGAGCCCTGCAGGTTGCCCAGCACTGAAGCGGCACCCTTGGCGTTCAACTGCTCGGTGTTAACTGAGCTGACAGAACCTGTGAGGTCGCTTTTCTTCATTGTTCCATAACCTACCACTACAACGTCGTTAAGAGTAGTGGCATCGTCCTCGAGGACGATAGAGAATGATGACTTACCAGCGGTTGAGAGAGTCTGAGTCTTCATACCAACGTAAGAAATAACCAGATTTCCTCCCTTCTGGAGCTTGAGGGTGAAGTTGCCGTCAAAGTCTGACACGGTTCCATTCTGTGTTCCTTGCTCCATGATGGTAGCTCCTATTACGGCTTCGCCGAAGGAGTCCTTCACATTACCACTGATTGATTGCGCCGACATCGCCGTTGCCATAAGAGCAAACACCAACATCAACGCATAGCGGGAAAGTTTTTGTTTACCAAACATAAATTGATTAAAGTTAGTTAATATTAAGTTATATAATGTTTTGTCAATCTTTTGTTATAGGTTAACCTATTGTTTCATACTACTTTACATATAACGCATCAGTATTCCTTTTTTATGCGTTTTGTAATGTACAGTTAGCAAAAAAGCCAAATTTGGCTCAAAATTAAACAAAAAATCTTAAGAAGAATAATTTTATATCTTAATTTATGTTAACAGGCCGCATTTTTCTTTGATTTAGGTTAAGTGGAGGGTGCTTCTTTGTCTTTTTAAGTGAAAATAAGTAAATTTAAACGTCAATTTGAAAAAAAAACTTATAAAGTTGCATAATTCGACAACTTTTTATAATTTTACACCATGACACGAAAGATAAGGACATACGGCGGCTATTTTGAGTCGTTTATGGAGACATTGAGCGAGAAAGAACAGGAGAAAATACAATATGGACTCCTGCTGCTTAAGACGCAGGGACGACTGCCCAAGAAATTCGTTAAGCTAATTCGCGACGCTATCTACGAGTTACGGACAGAATATGGTGGCAACATTTATCGCGTGTTCTTTATCTTTGATGAGGGAAACATAGTGGTACTTTTCAATGGCTTTCATAAAAAGACGCAGAAAACTCCACTAGGCGAAATAGAAAAAGCATTAAAAATAAAGGAGGCATATTATGCAGACAAACAATCACAAAATCATTGACTATGACGCAGTGTTGGACGCAAAATTCGGCAAGGAGGGAACCCCTGAACGCGCACATGCAGAAGAGGCTGCCTACTCATTCTACTCTGGTCAGATACTCCAGGAGGCCCGCAAGGAAGCAAAAGTGACTCAGGCAGAATTGGCAGAGCGTACTCAGACCACGAAATCATATATCTCGAAAATTGAAAATGGTGCAATCACTCCCAGCGTGGGTGTGTTTTACCGCATCATTGCTGCCCTCGGCATGAGAGTCGAGGTGGTAAAACAAATATAGTTCATGTCTCTTTAATTTAGTATTACCGTGTCATTAATTAAGACAAAAGACGGGAGGTCATATCTGCTGCCGTTCGTGCTCATCACCTCCCTTTTCTTCCTGTGGGGCTTCGCCCACAGCATTCTTGACGTTCTCAACAAGCACTTCCAGGACTCGCTGCAGATAAGCAAGACCGGCTCCGCGCTGGTGCAGGCGATGGTCTATGGAGGCTATTTCCTCATGGCCATACCTGCCGGAAAGATTATATCACGCTGGGGCTACCGCACGGGTGTGATAACAGGTCTGCTGCTCTACGGCACCGGCGCACTGCTGTTTATCCCCGGGGCATATATCATGACCTTCTGGTTCTTCCTTATGTGCCTATTCATAATAGGTTGCGGACTGACCTGTCTTGAGACTGCCGCCAATCCTTACGTGACGGTGCTGGGCGACCCTGAGTCGGCTGAGCGCAGGATAAACCTGTCGCAGTCGTTTAACGGACTGGGCTGGATAGTGGGTCCGCTGGTGGGCGGACTGCTGCTCTTTGACGGTGAGGACGGCACTGCCTCCTCGTCACTGCTGGCACTGCCCTATGCCGTGATAGGCGTGGTGGTGCTGATAGTGGCAGCGGTATTTGCCAAGGTGAAGTTGCCTGAGGTGGCGGAAGAGCCGGAAAACTCAGAGTATTCGGAAAAATCGGAAAAATCTGTGTCGCTTTGGTCACATCGTAACTTTGTCTTCGGACTGGTGGCGCTCTTCCTATATGTGGCAGCACAGACAGGACTGAACAGCTTCTTCATCAACTATGCCACGGAAAACGCTGACGTCAACGCACAGACGGCGGCGGTGCTGCTGGGCTTCGGGTGCATGGGACTGTTTATGCTCGGCCGTATGGGCGGCAGCTGGCTGATGAGTCTGGTGCGCTCTGAGAGGGTGCTTGCGGCGTGCGGTGTGGGAGCCGTAGCGGCAATGGCGGTGATACTGTTCTGTCCAGGCTCATGGGGCATAGCCGCCCTGCTGGTGTGCTATCTGTGTGAGAGTATCATGTTTCCCACCATCTTCGCCCTCGCCATAAAGGGTGTGGGCAGGCATACCAAACAAGCATCATCATATCTCATCATGAGCATAGTAGGCGGCGCGGTGGCTCCGCTGCTCATGGGACTGATAGCCGACACCACCGGCGATATGCGCCCGGCGTTCACCGTCCCCATGGTGTGTTACGCCGTCATCACCGCATACGCCGTTTATCTGTCACGAAAGAGAATAGCCGACTGACACTTTGCTCGGTTTTATGTTAATTTCGTGACGCGAAATCCTAACGAGTGTTAATAACGAGGGGGCTTCGTGAAAGCTATCACTTTACCTCGTGAAAGCTATGCTTTTACCCTGTGAAAGCTATGCTTTCTGCGTGTGAAGTGATAGCTTTCATTTTGTTAACCGTCACCATCGTTTTCACAGCATTTTGTTTTTTCAAAAATTAATGAGGCACAGAAAAAAGCTATCGAATGACAATGTGACTCGATAGCTTCCTTTTCGTATTATGATTCAACAGTTCTTATTAGGTGGGTTCTGAAAATTCCCACCATTAACCAGTACTCAGTCTTTAGACAGTAACCTCAGGGTAAGAACGGTGTCATAGTGCTTGCCGTCTGATACAGACGTGTTAAGGCGGAGCACACAGCGCTTGTCCTTATATGACACGCTGATGGTGGACTTGTTGTTAAGGTACTTGTTGCCCATCTCACTGCTCTTCAGAGTCATCTTGATGGTGCCGTCGTCATTCCATTTCCATGAGGCAGCATCAGAGGCGTGGTTGCTGTAGTTGAACGTTATGAGTCCTGTGCCATCGATGATTACGCTCTCAATGTTCCTGTTCAGTTCCTGTAACTCGTCAGCGGTAAGTCCGGCACCCTGCTCGTTGGCATACAAAGCCATCTCATAGAGGTTGCCACCCTCAAACTCTCTGAAGGCATTGACATCACCCTTTATGTCTATCACTATTCCCAGGACAATCCATGTGCGGCAGAGGTTGCTCATTGCCTCACTGTTGTCAAGGTTGGTTGTCACGTTGACGTTGATGTTGTCGGCGTCATAGCTCAGCGTAGCGCCTTCGGCAGTGGTAAGGGTAACATGGATGGACATCTTGGCATTTGCCGCGCCGCTGACCGTTATGATACCACGATTGCCGCTGAGCACATAGGTGCCGTCGTTTACTGACTCAATACCCTCTACTATATACTCCTCGCCATCGCCAAGTTCAAACACCACCTCGCCAGACTCGGTGATGTGTACGGCCGTCAGTTTGGGTGCTCCCAAAGTGTGGGTGGCATCGATGCTGAAGCCCGACATGGCTTTTGCCTCAGAGGCATACTCAGGAGTGGTAAGAGTAACGGTGTAGTCAGGAGTCTCACCGTCATCATTGCTGCACGACGTATTCACGAGTGTCATGCACAGCATCATAAGGAAATAATAAATACTTTTTTTCATGGTTTCACGGGTTTTATGTTATGTGTTAATGCTATCTGCTATGTAAGGTCATAGTATGCGTCCTGCCAGTCGGAAGCTAAGAACAGGATAGACTCTTATCTTAGACATGATGTCGAAGAACTTGTCTGCGTCGTCATTATCCACTTCCTCTTTGGTCAGCTTTCTGTAGTAGCTGTCGCCAAACTCGTCCTTTGTGGTGGTGTAAACGCCCGGCTTACCCCAGAACTGCACACCCAAGTCAAAAGAGAAGCCTAACCGCTTGCGGGGCACTGCCCTGCCAAATCCTATGCCTACGTATGGCTTAAAGCCACTGACCTTGATGTCGGCAGACACGTTGCCATATTGGTCAGACGTGATGCGGTAGTCGCCTAATACGATACCTGCCTTGCCCCAGTCTGTAGGGTTGAGGAACGGCTCTGTGTTATATACGCTGATAATCTTGCTGCTGCCAATGTAGGCACCAGTAGTAATGCGGAACGATGATGAGCGGAAGGGGTATATGTCAAAGAGCAGCTTGAAATCGGTCTTCTTCAGCTTTCCCTCTGCCCTCACCTTGTCCTTGGTGACGACGGACGAACCGTAGGAACTGACATCAAAGCCGTACTTAAACCGGGGTACTATAGACACGCCTGCCCTTACGGCTACATAGTCGGTCAGCGTGGTGGCTACCTCTATGCCTATACCGTCGGTGCCTACAGACAAGCCTGCGCCCAAGTGGTCGCATATACCGAATTTCTCTACTTGTGCCGACACATTCATCGCACAAGACAATGCCACAAGACATAGTGCTAATGTTTTCTTCATGATTATCAGGTATTAAGTTGGTTAGGTTTTATATATTTATTTAAGTTTCGCTTGTACTCAACTTCTTAGTCTTCAGGAGTAAAGAAGTAAAGGAGTTAAGACATTACCCTGGCTATTTGCTGTTTATTGACGAACCGAGGCTCATGCTGAGGTATTCTGTATTGTCTTCATTTATGCTTGAGCTTGTCTCAAAACTACTTAACTACTGTCTACTTGACTACTTCAGAAAGTTGAGTATATTTAATAAAAGTCTCTCGCAGCAAATTTACGCATTTTCCTCTAAATAAAAAAGAAAAAACAAAAAAAAATCATTTTTTTGTAAAAGTCTGTTATATCGTGAGATATGGTGTGCATAACATGAAAAAACTCCTTTCTGTTCTTTAGTTTGCGAAAAACTTTGTAAATTTGCATGAAGGAAGCATCGACGCATAAACAATAACAATATACAGAAACATTATGAAAGTATTACTCATCAACGGCAGCCCACGCAAGCAGGGCAACACCTTCACCGCCCTCTCTGAGGCGGCCAAGCAACTGGAGAAGAACGGCATTGAGACCGAGATAGTATGGATAGGCAACAAGCCTGTGCGCGGATGCATAGCCTGCGGACAGTGTAAGGCCAAGGGACTGGGCAAGTGTGCGTTTGACGATGACGTGTGCAACAGCATCTCTGCCAAGTTCAGCACCATGGATGCGCTCATAGTAGGCTCACCAGTATATTACGGTCAGCCTAACGGCGCGCTGCTGTCGCTCATTCAGCGTATGTTCTTCTCTACCGGTGCGGAGGTGCAGAACAAGCCAGCCGCAGCGGTGTGCATCTGTCGCAGGGGCGGTGCCACGGCGGCTTTCCAGACTCTGAACATGCCGTTCCAGATGATGAACATGCCCGTAGTGTCATCGCAGTACTGGAACATAGCCTACGGTCGTGAGGAGGGACAGGCGGCTCTCGACACCGAGGGTATGCAGACCATGCGCACCATGGCCGACAACATGGCGTGGATGCTCAAGAAGATTCACTCCGGCGACAACCCCAGTTACCCCGAGCGTGAGCCGTGGCAGCCCATGCACTTTATAAGGTAAGGATACATATTTACAAATAATGATACTATCATGACAGGACAATCATGTTACGACAAAACGAGCATCGCCTCTTTATGAATAAATATGAGACTCCGAACATTATAGTAAGAAACTATCAAATCAAAAAATCATGGCAAGGATAATCGTTCAAGACACAGAGATAACGGTATCAAATGTAAATGGCGAAGATTACATCTGCATAACAGACATGCTGAAAGCCAAAGATGGCGATTTCTTTGTGACCGATTGGCTTCGCAATCGTAACACTATGGAATTTCTTGGTGTATGGGAACGTATATATAATCCCAATTTTAATTATGGCGAATTCGCCACAATTAGAAACCAATCCGGATTAAACAGTTTCAAAATTAGCGTAAAAGAATTTGTTGCTCGTACAGGCGCAATCTCATTACAGGCAAAGGCAGGAAGATATGGCGGGACCTATGCTCATAAAGATATCGCTTTTGAATTCGCTATGTGGATTAGTCCTGAGTTCAAGGTCTATGTCGTGCGCGAGTTTCAGCGTCTCAAGGCAGACGAACAGAAGCAACTTACATGGTCAGCCAAGCGTGAACTCTCCAAAATCAACTACCGTATTCATACCGATGCTATCAAGAGCCACCTCATTCCCGAAGAAGTAACTCGTGAGCAAGCAGCGATGAAGTATGCAGAGGAAGCCGATGTGCTCAATGTGGCCATGTTTGGCATGACTGCTAAGCAATGGCGTGAGACTAATCCTGAGTTGAAAGGCAATATACGCGATTATGCCACTATCAACGAGCTTATCTGCCTCTCGAATATGGAGAACATTAATGCAGTGCTCATCAATGACGGTATGCCACAGGGTGAACGACTTGTAAAGCTCAATCAGATAGCCATCCAGCAGATGCAAGTGCTGGAAGATAATGGAGGTAGAAAATTATTGAAGTGAAAGGAAGGGAAATAAGGTCAAGGATATATATTTACAAATAATAAACGCAGCCCTCATCTTTTTGTGATGACCTACAACAACTGGACGGTCAACACTTTCATTAATAATGAAGGTCAATTAGTAGCAGAACCACTATACTAATGTCTTAACTCCAGACTCCTTAACTCCTGAAATCTCAAAAAGTTGAGTACTTGCTAAACATGAATTACTAACACATACGACAATTTTTTTTATGAGAAAAACTGTTATCTCTCTATTGACTGCCGTCTGCTGCGCATGGTGCTGTGCCACGGTTGCCCAAAACGGGCTTCGCGAGGATTTTATAAACCCTAAGGACGAGCAGCGCGCCTTGCTGATATGGCAGTGGATGGACGGTCTCGTGACTAAAGAGGCTATAACGAAAGACCTGGAGGCCGTAAAGGCTGCCGGACTGGCCGGTGTGCAGAACTTTCAGATAGGCGGCGACAGACAGAGCCGCGTGGGCGACCCTACGTGTGCCATTGGCAGCGAGAAGTGGAAGCAGCTGATGCGTTGGACCATGGACGAGTGTGAGCGACTGGGACTGTCATACGGCACGCATAACTGTCCGGGGTGGTCGTCAAGCGCATACGGCAACGTGACTCCCGAATACTCCATGCAGAAGCTGGTGTCAGCATCGGCGGTATATAACCCCAAGGAGAAACGGCTGCTGCTGCCACGCGCCGAGGTGGATCCTAAGTATAACTTCTATCAGGATATATGCGTGCTGGCTATTCCCGACGACTCTGTTGTGGCGATGGCTGACATCATAGACCTTACGGAACTGCTGCCCGTGATGAGGGACGGCAGGTGGGCCGACACGCTCATTATCACCAAGGACGTGCTGCGCCGCTTCCCCGCCGCGCTGAGGAGTCAGGCACAAGGGAGACGCTGGCTGCTGCTGCGCTTCGGCCACACCACCAACGGAAAGACCAATGAGGCACAGTCACCGCTGTCTGGTCAGGGGCTGGAGTGTGACAAGCTGAGACGTGAGGCTGTGAAACACTTCTGGAACGGTTATCCGCAGATGCTGATAGACCTGGCCGGCCGGCACGCCGGCAAGACTTTCTGCCGCATAGAGATAGACAGCTATGAGGCTGGCGGACAGGACTGGAGCGTGGTATTGCCTGATGAGTTCAAGCAGCGCAAGGGCTATGACCTGAGGCCGTGGTTGCCTAACATAGTGGGTAAGGTGGTGATAGGCAGCAAGGAGGAGACGGCGAGGTTCAGGAAAGACTTTACCGACGTGCTCACCTCTCTCTTCGCCGAGAACTACTACGGCTACATGGCTGAGCTGGCAGAGCAGAGCGCGCCGGGTATGCGGCTGTTCATAGAGCCTTACGGCACCGGCGCGCAGCGACCTTTCCGCGTGCTCGACATATACAAGATACTGAAGCATACGCCCAACGCGCTGGTGGCGACAGAGTTCTGGGTGAAGCCCGAGACATGGGGATGGAAGGACATGAAGGGCCACGAGCAGGTGATGCGCAACCTGCAGAAGCCCCTGCTCTATGCCGAGGCTTTCACCTGCTACCCCCTGCACGCATGGCAGGACGACCCGCAGTCGCTCAAGCCTATATGCGACAGGGCTTTCTGCACCGGCGTGAACCGCATGATGCTGCACGCCGGAGCCTGCAACCCGTGGACGAGCGTGGAGCCGGGTATGTCGTTTGGTATATGGGGCACTCAGTTCGTGCCTAACCAGACGTGGTGGAAGGCCGGCGGCGCAAAGGCTCTGTTTGACTACATGGCGCGCTGCCAGTCGTTGTTGCAGCGCGGCGTGCCGAGCAAGCAGCAGTGGGGCGACATAGGAGCATTCAAGACCTATCGCAGAACTGACGGCAACACCGACATCGTATTCGTATGCAACCCCTCAGACACCACAGCCACACAGACAATAGAGATACAGAAGTTTGCCGCAGGAAGGCATGTGGAGATATGGAATCCCTATAACCTCGACATGAGCAGTCATGACGGCGGCGACATGGAGCTGACCATTGAGCCACGCGGCTCAAGGTTCCTCTTGTTCAGCAATGACATCGGCACTCCACTGTCATGCGACTCGCTGGCATCGCTGGTGACAACCGATGACAAGGGCGAGGTGGTAACAAGTCTCAACGACGACTGGGTCATATCCTTCCCCGGTGAGTTTGAGTTTATAGAGCAGAGTCTCTTTGACTGGACTTCATCTGAAATCAACGGGGTAAAGTATTTCTCAGGCACGGCCACATACTCCAACCTTTTCTCCCTGACAAAGAAGCAACTGAGGGAGGGAAAGATGTTTCTGCATTTAGGCAATGTGAAGAACATGGCGACAGTACGCATAAACGACAAGGAATTCCCTTGTATGTGGAAGGCTCCCTTTACGCTCGACATTACATCGGCGCTGCACGAAGGCGAGAACGAGATAGAGATTGACGTGACCAACCTGTGGGCTAACAGGATGATAGGCGATGAGCAGGAGCCCGACGACATAGAGTGGTCAGAGCCGCTGGTATATCAATACGTGCCAGGCAGTCCTGTGGCTGGACGCTACATGACGGCGATACCCGACTGGCTGCGCGACGGCACTCCGCGCCCCTCACAGGGCAGGAAGACCGTAGGCTGCTTTAAGTTCTTCACCAAGGACTCTCCCCTGCTCCCGTCTGGTCTCCTCGGTCCTGTGGAGATAAAGGTGATGGAGTAAGGAGTAATGGAATAAAGAT
Source organism: Prevotellaceae bacterium UBA3627 (assembly GCA_002373375.1). GTDB lineage: Bacteria > Bacteroidota > Bacteroidia > Bacteroidales > Bacteroidaceae > Prevotella. Next base: position 9,836 of record DFLE01000038.1, on the reverse strand, counting down.
TAATGGAATAAAGAATAAGGATTAAGGATTAAGGATTAAGGAATATGAAAAGAATTTTGACACTATGTATGCTCTCCCTTGTGATGATGGGACTACATGCCCAGAACGAGGAGGAGCTGTGGATTAAGAACGGCGCACGCAACATATACGGCGTACTGAGCCGCCCTGACAATGCAAACAAGAAACATCCCGTGGCCATCATAGCCCACGGCTTCAACGGCTCACATGCCTTTGGCAAGAACTATTTCAAGACACTGAACGAGCTGGGTTACCAGTGCTACACCTTCGACTTCCCCTGTGGCTCTGTGAACAGTCGCAGCGACAATAACACCATGAATATGTCTGTGTTTGACGAGCAACGCGACCTTGAGGCCATAGTACGCTATTTCCGCTCACAACCTGACGTTGACACTGCCAACGTAGTGCTGATAGGTGGGAGCCAGGGCGGACTGGTATCGGCACTGACAGCCGCTGACATACCAAGCGAGGTGAGCCGGCTCATACTGTGCTATCCGGCTCTATGCATACCCGACAACTGGAACAGCAGATACAAGGTGCTGGCAGATATCCCTGACACCACACGTCTGTGGAACGTACCGATGGGACACCGCTTCTTTGAGGAGGTGCACTACCTGAAGCCTTTTGACGTGATAGACCGCTATAAGGGTCCTGTGCTCATCATCCAGGGCGACAAGGACCGCATAGTATCAATGGACGACTCGCGCCGTGCGGTGGCCATGTACCGCGAGGCACGACTGCACGTCATCAAGGGTGCCGGACACGGATTCAGGGGAGCAGAGCAGCAGGAGGCGCTTGAACAGATAAGAGACTTCCTGAAATGACAGGATTGAGGGAGATAGAAGAAGGTAGAAAATACCACAAGATTGTTACTTTTATCCCTATGAACTGCCTGTTATTCAAAAAAAATACTTAACTTTGCGGTTAGAAAAGACATTACATATTAAAATAAAACGAAGAAAACAATGCTTACAATCAAATCTTATGAGGAGTTTGCCCAGTATGAGGGCAAGGAGCTGGGAACGTCTGACTATGTACAGCTCACACAGGAGAGAATAAATATGTTTGCCGACGCTACGCTGGACCACCAGTGGATACACGTGGACACCGAGAGGGCAAAGACCGAGAGTCAGTTTGGCACTACCATTGCCCACGGCTACCTCACTCTGTCAGTACTGCCTTACCTGTGGAACCAGATAGTTGACGTGCAGAACGTGAAGATGCTCGTGAACTACGGCATAGACAAGATGAAGTTTGGTCAGCCGGTGCTGAGCGGTCAGAGCCTGTCGCTGACCACCAAACTACAGAGCATACAGAACCTGCGCGGCGCTGTGAAGACCGAAGTGAAGTTCACCATGAACGTGAAGGAGACCGGCAAGAAGGCCATCGAGGGCATCGCCATCTTCATCTACTACTTCAACAACTAAAGGTATTAACGACCTTATATCAATATCATTCCATGAAACATTCACTGCTATATACCGTCATTGCCTGCCTGGCTGTCAGCACGACCGCCAGAGGCAATGACGGAGTTTTTTTTGTCAACGGCTCACACATAGAGCCGGTACATGAGACTGACATCAGCGTTGAGCGCGAGGTGCTGACAATTACCATCGGCGATGACAACTATGCCTACGTTGACGTGGACTACACCTTCCGCAACAACGGCAAGGAGAAGACCGTCACCGTGGGATTTGAGGCCGACACGCCATATAACGGCGATGAACTCATAGACTTCAAGAACCCTGTCCACCCCTACATCAAAGATTTCACCGTGACGATGAACGGCGTGAGTCTGCCTTATCACAACTACCTCGTAGGCACTACATGGGACGAGGAGAAACCACATTCTCTCGAACCTCTTGACACCACGCTGTGGCGACCCACCGAGGAGTGTGACAACGACTCGCTTAACGAGATGTGGGACGCCCTGAGCAAGGAGCTGCTCTACAACGTAAAGACATACCAAGACACCACTTTCGCCTGCGCATATTGCTTTGATGCTGTGTTCAAGCCCGGACTGAACCGTGTGCGCCACACCTACCGCTATCTTATGTCACAGACCGTGGGAACCATCTATGAGATACCTTACTGGCTCACGCCAGCCATGCGATGGGCCGGTGGAGAGATAGCCGACTTCACCCTGCGTATAAAGGCGGAGAATACCGCCAAGCACTTCTGCATAGATGACTCGCTCTTCTCTGCCGCCAAACCCGTAATAGCCAAGGGCAAGGGTAAGATACGCTACACTAATTACTATGACACAAAGATACGTGAGGTGACGCTGCGTAACGGCACCGTGGAGTGGCACTGCTATAACTTCGTTCCTTCTGCCGACATAAACATCTACAGTGCAGACCTTATGCTTACATTCAACGAGAAGAGCACCGTAGGATGTTTCTATGACCGAAGCGAGCGATTCCACCCCATAGTACCTAACTATTTCTGCGAGCCCGGCGAACTGACCGCCAAGCAGCGCCGCATAATACGCAACCTGCCATACGCCAGCCGCGGATATGTGTTCAAGGATGCATCGCTGCGGGCTTACTTCAACAGCCAGTGGTGGTACATGCCTGACGCATCATGGAACGGTTCTACCGATGATTTCCTGCCTAATGAGTGGAAACTGATTAATGACTATAAATAAACAACAGTGGGACTGACCGATGACTGGTCAGCCCCACTGCTTTTATAAACGGGTAATTATCTACTTTGCTAACATAAAGCCAGCGGCAACGGCGAGGATTCCTACTGTCACGCTGCCAAGGGCGTACAGGGCAAACCCTGTATAGCTGCCTGCCTGCAACAATGCCAGGCTCTCCTTGGAGAAGGTAGAGAAGGTGGTAAAACCACCACAGAAGCCGACGGTAAGCAGCAGATTAAGCTGTGACGATGCGGTGGAACGGCTGAATACCGCCCATAGCACTCCGATGAGCAGACAACCGGCGATATTCACCGTCATCGTAGCCCACGGGAACGCCCCACTCACCCCTTTCATCGACAAAGAGACAAGATAACGGGCGATTCCACCAAGGAAACTGCCAGCCCCGACAAGAAGAATGTCTTTTAGCATATCAGTTTTTTATATTTCTCTCATCTACACACTGTAGTTATGATCTATGACTATACTTATCTGCACACCGGGGATAAGACGTTGGAGCTCGTCGGTGAGCATGGCGGCAAAGGCTGACTCGTCGGTCACGCTGATGTCTGGCACCACGTCGATGGACAGCCTGTTGTCTTGCTCGAAATAGTAGAAGCCGTGAAGCTGCAGTATGTCCTTACGGTCTGATAGAGTCTTTATCACCATATCCTGCAACTCTGTGCGCCTGTGGCTGCCCGTGGACACTGCATATACACCTATTGTGAGCACTATGCCGTGGAGCTCGTACATACGCTCTGAGATGGCGCGCGTCAAGCCATGTATTTCATAGGCGGTTAGGGTATCGTCCACGCTGATATGGAGCGAGCCTATAAGCACATCGGGACCGTAGTTGTGGAGTATCACGTCATATACCCCCCTGACACCGTCAAAGGCCATTACGTCTTTCTTCAGTCCGGTAAGCAGTTCCTGTGACACCCTTGCACCCAGCAGTTCGTTGATGGGTGAGGACAGCATCTCAAAGCCTGCCTTGATGATGACAATAGAGATGAGCACACCCAGTATGCCGTCAAGTGACACATTCCACAAGAGCATGACAGCGGCTGAGACGAGCGTGGCAAGCGTAATGATTGAGTCAAACAGTGCATCAGCACCCGAGGCTGTCAGCGCGTCGCTCTTGAGCTGCTCGCCCTTACGCTTTACATATATGCCGAGCACCAGCTTTACCACGATGGCCACAATGATTACGGTGAGCGTCACGGTGGTGTATGATGGTTCCGTCGGGGCTATTATCTTCTTCACTGACTCTATGAGCGACGTGACACCAGCCGAAAGCACGATAACAGCTATGATGATGGCGCTGAAATACTCCACCCTGCCGTAGCCGAAGGGATGTTTCAAGTCGGCTGGACGCTGTGACAGCTTAGTACCTACGATTGTTATGACACTTGAGAGTGCGTCACTGAGGTTGTTGACGGCATCCATAACGATAGCCACCGAACTGGCGAGCACGCCTACTATGGCCTTAAAGGCTGCAAGCATCACGTTGGCAATAATGCCGATAACACTGGTGCGGATAATCTGTGAAGCTCTGTTCATATCTGTATAGTTTTTTCCAAATCGCAAAGTTACACTATTTTTTCAATATAGCATAAGAAAAGAACCATATTATACTGAAAATTTGATGTTGTCAAGGTTTTTTCCTATTTTTGCAAGTACTATGAAGTATATCAATATTACAAACGCTTTGCGTCGTTGGTCGCTGTGCAGCGTATGTCTGGCGACGGTGACAACGGCGCTACTCGCTGGATGCGCCTCGCAGCGTGGCTGCTATGTAGGCGTGCAGGGCGGTGGAATGGTGTATTATGAGGAGCGTGGAAAGGGCGAACCGCTGATTTTACTGCACGGACACTCGCTGGACCGCCGTATGTGGGATACGCAATGGAGGGATTTCTCTGCGCGTTACCGCACTATACGTCTGGATTTCCGTGGCTACGGACTGTCGTCTGCCATGCGTGAGGACCTGCATACCACCCATGCCGATGACGTGGTGGCACTGATGGATTCGCTGAAAATAGAGCGTGCCCATGTGGTGGGACTGTCGATGGGTGCCTTCGTGGCTGGCGATATGCTTGCCATGTATCCTGACCGGCTGCTGAGCTGCGTATTGTGCAGTGGTGGCATAAGAAATAGTAAAGGTCCGTCGGAACCGATGGATTCGGCAGAAAACGCTAAGAGGGAGCAGGAGATTGCCGCCCTGAGGCTGCGCGGCGTGGAGGTGATGAAACGTGAGTGGACGGAGCAGCTGGTAAGTGGTGGCGGCTCACGCCGTGAGACCATGCGCAAGCCCTTACGACGTATGATAAGCCAGTGGACGGCATGGCAACCGCTCCATAAGGAGCCGCGCCTGTTCTATGGCAAGGAGGCATGGGCAGAACTGCGCCGCAAGGCTCCCGTCAGCGTACCCCTGTTGATATTGCGTGGCGAGACAGAGGGCAAGACCTCCCACGCCCGTGAACTGGACTACGTAAAGGATGGGGAGCAGATTACCCTACCCGACTGCGGTCACATGATGAACATGGAGCAGCCTCAGCGGTTCAATGCCATCGTCCTCTCTTTCCTCAGCAAACACAGCAAGCAGTGATGATTGTTACAGCCAAGAAATAACCGTTAACTTACTATATGGACAGAGCAACATACGAGAGTCAGAAAGCCTTTGCTGGAGACAAGATACCCTCCATGCAGCGTCGTTGTGTAGATAATGACTACACGGAGCGACGTATGTATATGATTACGATGGTGACAGAGGGTCGCAGGCCGTTGTTTGGCGAGGTGGCAAGTCGCAGCGTGGCTACAGAGCCATCGCCCGATGCGCCGCATATCGTACTGACCCGTCTCGGCGAGGCCATAGCCCAGGCATGGCATGACATAAGCACCTACCACCCAGAGGTGGAGGTAGTGGCACTGCAGATGATGCCCGACCACCTGCACGGCATTCTCTTCGTAAAGGATAAGATGGAGAAGCCGCTGGGAAAGGTACTGCTGGGCTTCAAACAAGGTTGCAACAAGGCCTTCCGTGAGTTACTACCCACCGACTACGCCCACCAGGTTAAGCATGCCCACCAAGTTGAGTCTGTTGCTGTACTACAGCAACAAACAGAACAGCAACAAACAAACGAGGTTGAGTCTGTTGCTGTATCACAGCAACCTCCAAAAACTACAGACCGCAAGCACGGCCTGCTCTTCGCCAAGGGCTACAACGACCGCATCCTCCTCCGCCAAGGCCAGCTGGAGCGATGGCTGCATTACCTGAAGGACAACCCTCGCCGCCTGCTGATGAAACGTGAGAATCCAGAGCTCTTCCGCGTACAGAGAGGACTGACGTATGCAGGAATGAGTTTCTCTGCCATCGGCAACCGCTTCCTGCTGGAGAGGCCCATGAAAGTGCAGGTGCAGTGCTCCAGAAGGATGACGGACGAAGAAGTGCAGAGAAGGCTCGACGAATGTCTCGCCCTTGCCCGTCAGGGAGCCGTAATGGTATCGCCAGCCATCTCGAAAGGTGAAAAAGCCATCATGCGCGCCGTCTTTGACGAAGGTCTGCCGGTAATTTATCTACAGGAAAACGGTTTCACCGACCTCGCAAAACCCGGTGGCAAGCGCATGGAAGCCTGTGCCCGTGGTCAGCTGCTCATCCTTGCCCCGTGGGAGCATCACAACGAAAGACTAACGATAAAGCGAGGCCAGTGCCTGCAGCTCAACGACATGGCAAAAGCCATCTGCGAAGGCCCGGCATGAGCCTTCGTCCCTGCCTTGTTGCTGCTCGTTCAGCCTTGTTGCTGCTCGTTCCACCCATTGTCCAGTCTGTTGCTGTATTACAGCAACTCACTCAACTAACAAACAAATGATGATGTTCGGTCTCAATATATCAATATCTTCCTTAAGGAAAGCCTCATCTCTTTCCAAAAAATCCGTATGCAGGGAATACCTGCATACGGATAAGACATCGTCTTGAAACAAGCCCTTTACTGTGGCCACTCTAACGGTTTGTCCACATGGAACACAAAAACGGGTCTTCCTGCCTGATACAGAGGCATCTCTATCTTGATTTCTTTTGATTTCTTACATCTCTCCATGAAATCCTTTTGATTGTTCAGGAAAACAGTTTCCGTGCTTCCGTCTTCAGGGTCATTAAAAGTGTACTTTTTTGGTGTTCCGCCATCAAATCGGACTGTTACATAGTTTGACCCATTAATACTGTTTCCTACTATTTGCCCTCTGTCAATAGTAAGCAGGACATCATAACCATATTTCTTCATGTACCTTACGGTTATTGTTGAATACGTAAGGCCTTGATACGGAAATTCCTGCTCTATATAATTATCGCTTTTTATCGCTGCCCATATATTCTTTGAGTCTGTCATCTCATCTTTTTCAACATTTATGTCCCACGTTACAGGATTATTTTCTTTCTGAACAGACTTGTCTGTTATCACCTGTTGTGAGTCCCTTGAGTCAGAATCATTCTTTTCTGTACTATTTCCTCCAAATATACCAGACAAAACTCCTATAAGGCAAGGAACACCCAATATTATAAGAATCCATTTTACGCAACCATGCTTTTTCTTTGCTTCATTCATAATTCAGCTATAAATTAAAAAAGGGCGGAAACCGTTCATTACTTGTTTGAACTCTGGTTACCGCCAAGTGACCAATCACGAAAACAAGCACGAACAGTCCACGCCCATAGAGCGTGAACAATCTGCTTACTTGCTCGTTTCGTGATATGAATATTGGCGGTATTCGAGTTCACCGAACAAGAGCCGAAAGCTCAGTTATATCTTAAGAAATATGAACAGAAACGCTACCCTTACAGTGTAAATTTATTAATTTTGTTTATTGCCCAGACGTTTTCGCACTTACTGGCTCATAGCTCAGAAGGCGAGGGTTGCAGGCTGTCACCGTAGCGTTCTCTTCTTTTGTTTTATTTCATAGGCAAAAAGGGTTAAAGGGTTGTTATTGTTATTTATCATTATAGTGACCATAAGACCTAAGTACGAGAACCACTACCTCTTCCTTAAGTATCTGATACACCATCCTGTGTTTCTTTGTTATCTGGCGGCTCCAACGACCCTCTGGTTGACCCTTAAGTGGTTCTGGATGCCCTATTCCTGTCTCTGGATGCTCTCGTAACTCTTCTATGAAACGGACCGCTTTCATAAAAGCCTTAGGCTCACTACGCTCTAATTTTGCTAATCCCATGCGAGCATCTGTGGTGAATTCTATCTCATAAGTCATAGTCCGCTTCTCCTCAACATATCTGAGACACTTTCTCCTGGCTGCAGTCGTACGCATTTACCTTGTCTGTACTCCTCCATACCACGCTCAAGACTTGCATCAAACTCCTCACGCGACACCAAAGTTGGGTCAGAGGTCTTCTCTGCCACCACCTTGCGCAAGTATTTAGCTACTCTTTTGAGCAGATTCTCATCCTCGGCTATGATGCTCATATTTCGAAGCACCTCGGCATTCAGTTGCGTTGCAGTCATATCTTTCTTCCTTTTTTAAAACATTTCCGCCTCTGCCCCCGTTGTCACAGGAACAGAGGCGGAATAAGTATTTTTACGTTATATTAGCTTTGCCTTGATTTTTGCCTAAGTTACGTTCTCTGACGAGAACGTTACCTTAGTCAGCAAGCTTTGCCTTGATGAACTCGCGGTTCAGGCGGGCGATGTTGGCGATTGACTCGTTCTTCGGACATACTGCCTCGCAGGCGCGGGTGTTGGTGC
>DFLE01000038.1:0-1377 GCA_002373375.1 Prevotellaceae bacterium UBA3627 | reverse complement strand
TGGTGCAGTTACCGAAGCCGAGCTCATCCATGCGTGCTACCATTGCCTTGGCGCGCTTAGCAGCCTCCGGGCGTCCCTGTGGCAGGAGTGCCAGCTGACTTACCTTTGAGCTTACGAAGAGCATTGCAGAACCGTTCTTGCAGGCTGCTACACAGGCACCGCAACCGATGCAGGTAGCGCAGTCCATTGCCTCGTCGGCGTTCTGCTTTGGTATGAGGATAGCGTTGGCATCCTGTGCCTGTCCGGTACGGATAGAGGTATAGCCGCCAGCCTGTATAATCTTGTCGAACGCAGAGCGGTCAACCATGCAGTCCTTGATGACAGGGAAACCGGCAGAGCGCCATGGCTCTACGGTGATGACGTCGCCGTCGTTGAACCTACGCATGTAGAGCTGACAGGTAGTAGCGCCGCGCTCAGTCTTTCCGTGTGGCGTACCGTTGATATAGAGCGAGCACATACCGCAGATACCCTCGCGGCAGTCGTGGTCAAACACGAAAGGCTCCTTGCCCTCGTTGATGAGCTCCTCATTGAGCATATCGAGCATTTCGAGGAAAGAAGTGTCGTCAGGCACGTTCTTCATCTCGTGTGAATCAAAATGTCCCTTCTCCTTAGGTCCATTCTGCTTCCAGTATTTTATTGTAAAGCTTATTGATTTTGCCATATCTTTTAAGGTTTTAAGGTTTTAAGGTTTCAGGTTTTGAGGTGACATATCGTTTTCCCCTGAAGGAGTGCCGCTCCTGCTATATATCAGCGAACTTAGCATCTTGTTTATTTGTGCATTTAACTGCAACAGCATTTCTGCATTCTCCTCATTAAGAAAACTCAATTGTTGTGATAATATAAGCTGAGTTTCCAATTCATTGGATGAACCTAATGAAATATGTAGGAAATGTAACAGGTCACAATTTGTGGCACGTCCATAGCCCTCTGCAATATTTGACGGAATAGACACCGCACAACGTCGCATCTGACTTACTAACCCAAAAACCTCACTCTGCGGATATCTCGACGTTACATCATAAACATCCTTGGCCAGTACCATTGCCTTTTGCCATAAGATAAGATTCTTATATGGTCCCATGGATAGCTTTTTCTATTATCACCTTACCACCTCACAACCTTATAACCTCACAACCTGAAATTAATTCTTATAGTTACGTGTTTGTACCTTGATTATCTCGTACTCGAGAGGCTCCTTGGTGAGCTCAGGTGCAACGTCGTCGCTGCCCTGGTACTCCCATGCGCCAACGTAGAAGAAGTTCTCGTCGTCACGCTTTGCCTCGCCTTCCTCGGTCTGGTGCTCCTCACGGAAGTGTCCGCCGCAAGACTCCTCACGGTGCAGTGCGTCGTAAGCCACGAGCTCGCCCATGAGGATGA
>DFLE01000019.1 GCA_002373375.1 Prevotellaceae bacterium UBA3627 | reverse complement strand
GTCCAACTTTTCGGGTTCACATCAATTGATGATTTCGCACCCTCTTTTTCGTGAAAGCTATCACTTTACAGTGAGAAAGCATAGCTTTTACAATGTCATTCGATAGCTTTTACACCATGAAAGCATAGCTTTTAGAGGGCAAAAAGTATCGTTTTTTTATGTTTTTTAAGAACCTGCTGCTGATTATCAAATAGTTACAACTCTCCGTAGATTTCGCTGTACGCGACCAGCAGGAAATTATTTTGAAATATCGCAGGCACGGAGCGTTAACGGAAGTCCCCGGATAGGACAAAATCGTCATTGGTTATCATAAATCAAGTGTTATTCAATGACGTATTTTTCATTAATCCTTCAAAAGCCACATATCAGTTTTGAGACAGGAACCCTACCAGTTTCTGCATGGCACGTCCGCGGTGTGATATGTTGTTCTTCTCCTCACTGGTCATCTCCGCAAACGTCCTGTCGAGCAGAGTGACGGGCGTGGCCTCATCAGGGTCTTCCTGATAAGGACGGAACACAGGGTCATAGCCGAAGCCCTCGCCTCCGTGTCGCTCTGTTGTTATCACACCTCTTACGATGCCCGTAAACTGATATGTCTTGCCGTTCATAATCAACGATACCACTGTCTTAAACTGAGCAGCACGGTTTTTCTCATCCCCGAGCATAAGCAGCAGCTTACGCATGTTAGCCTCAGCATCGTGACTGGAACAAGAGGCTGCGTCAGTCCAGCCCTCCTCAGCCATTGTGGCGTAACGGGCGGAATAGACGCCAGGCTTCCCTCCGAGTGCGTCAACCTCAAGGCCGGTGTCATCGGCGAAGCAGTCATAGCCGTAACGTTGGCTTACATAGACGGCCTTCTCCATAGAGTTCTCCTCAAGAGTGTCATGCGTCTCAGGCAGTTCCTCGCGACAGTCTATGTCGCTAAGGGACAACACTCTGAAGTTCTTTCCCAAAATCTCTCTAACCTCTGAGAGCTTGTGTGCGTTATTTGTGGCAAATACTAATGTCTGCATACTATTATATATTATGTTTTCCTTCTCCTATCATACGTTTTAGCCATGGGGTAATGAGTGCCAGGAACAAAGAGGCCACACCCGCCATGACGGCAAACACGAGGAAGAAGTCTGAAAGGGTGGATATCTCAATACCAAAGATACTGTCATTAGGCTCTCCCTCTATAGGCAGCAGGGTGGCAAGCTTTCCTGCAAGGATATTACTTGCCGCATTGCTCATGAACCACACGCCCATGAGCAGTGACGCCATGCGCGCCGGCGACAGTTTCGTGACGAGTGACAGTCCTATAGGCGACAGCGACAGTTCGCCCAGCGTGTGTATGAAATACAAGGCGCACAGCCACCACATGCTTATCTTGACAGAAGAGTCAACACCATACGTGCCGTAGGCTATGACCAGATAACCCAGGGCAAGCAGCGTCAGTCCCAGTGACTGTTTGGTTATGGAGTGGACATGCACTCCTCGCTTCTGCAGCATTTCCCAGAACACTGCCATGACAGGAGCGAAGAGTACCACCACGATAGGGTTGATAGACTGGAACCACGTAGTCGGCATCTCCCATCCCCCTATGTGCCTGTCACACTGTTTGTCGGCGAAGATAGTAAGGGAAGAGCCTGCCTGCTCAAATGCACTCCAGAAGAATATGACGAACAACGCTATGATGTATATCACGCATATTCTCTTCTTCTCGTCCACAGTCAGTCCGGCATCGGTTATGATAAACACCGGCAGCGCTATGGATACCGCGTATATGGCGGCAGAGATGTAGTCGTTATAGTCATCGGCATTGTAAGAGAAGGCATACATCAATACTGCTCCGAGGATTATGCACAGTATGGTGCTGAGTCTGCCGTGTCCCTTGCGCTCCGTGCCTTGCCGTTCCACATTCCCTGATGACCGCGGCACCTGATGGGCTGTAGTGCCTATCTGCTTGCCGTCAGGCGTGACGAGGTAGCGGTTTTTCAGTAACACGAAGACTGCCACAGATACCACCATGGCACAACCGGCAGCGAAGAAGCCCCACTTGAAACCGTCAGGGTTGCTCCAGTCGCCCTTGCCCAGCGGACCGCATATCAGCGGTGCCACCAAGGCTCCGAGGTTGATGCCCATATAGAATATGGTGAAGGCAGAGTCCTTACGGTGGTCGTCAGCCTCATACAGGTCGCCCACCATGGTTGAGATGTTGGGCTTGAAGAAACCGTTGCCTATAATCAGTGCGGCAAGTCCCGCAAACATAAGCCACAACGACAGTCTGTTATCCACCGTCGCGTCTATCTGTCCGCCCCGCTCAAATATACTCTGGTTAACAAAACATGCCGAGGCGAACATAAGGAACTGGCCTACCGACATCATCAGTCCGCCGGCTATGATACTCCTGCGGTTTCCCCAGTATCGGTCTGCTATATAGCCGCCGAGGAGAGGGGTGAGATATACCAGACCTGTATATGAGCCGTATATCTCGCTGGCATCGTCATTGGAATAGAAAGCCGCCACCAGATACAGCACGAAGAGAGCCCTCATGCCATAGTATGAGAAACGCTCGGCCATCTCAGTGACGAATAAAAGATATAAACCTTTAGGATGTTGCATTGTGTTTTATTTGTTTATTGACAGATTACCTCAGTTGTCGCGGCACTCAGGTTGTCGCCCGTCGCCTTTATCGTCACCTTGCCTGCGGTGCCGTTATTCTGTATCACAAGCAGGCACTTACCATAGAATGCCTTTCGCTTGTCATCCTTGAAACGCTCAAGCGAGATGGGCGAGCCGTTATCCACACCGGCAATAAACGCCGCGCCGGTCACATCGAAGTGTATCAGGTTTGACGCGTTAGGACACAGACGGCCCTCCTTGTCAACGACCTCCACCGTCACGAACGACAAGTCCACGCCGTCAGCCGTAATGACTCGCCTGTCAGGTGTCAGCCTTATGGCTGCCGGTTCGCCGGCTGTGCTTACTGACGCGGAGCGCACCACACGTCCGTTACGCTTTGCCACGGCGAGCAGTTCTCCCGGCTCATACTTCACACGCCAGCACATCAGGGAGGCATCATGCGGCAGCACGGCTGCGGCATCCATCGGCTTGCCGTTGAGATACAGCTCCACCGTGTCGGCCTGGTTATAATATGCCCATACGTCCACATAACCGTCTTCAGACATCTTGCTGGCCGCTATGTCATCACCGGCATAGGTCTCGTTGCCGAAGTTCCAGTGAGGGAACAGATGCAACACCGGCTCTTGTGTCAGCCTGCTCTTATACAGCCAGTACACATCCTTAGGGAAGCCTGCAAGGTCTATTATGCCGAAATAGCTTGAGCGGGCAGGCCAGCCGTAAGGCGTAGGCTCACCTATATAGTCAAAGCCTGTCCATACGAACTGTCCGCATATCCATGGGTAGCGGCGCATGAGGTTCAGCGTCTCGATATTGGTATTGCCCCATGGCACGTGACAGTTCTCATAGCTTGAGCAAGAGAAGGTCTCGTCATAGAAAGACTTGTCCCATCTCTCCGGCCACACATACATGGAGTCGCTGTTCTGTCTGTAGTATCCTCTCGTCATCAGGGAGGAGTTAGACTCTGTTATAATAAACGGACGTCCGGGGAAGTTCTTCTTTACATCATGGATGTTTTGGTTATGATAGTTATAGCCTATGATGTCAAGCGCATCAACAGGCTTAAAGAGGTGGTTGTTCTTGTTTGGCTCATTACATCCTGCTGTAATAGGACGTGTAGGGTCAAGGGCACGAACGAAGTTAGCCAGCTTACGGCACAGCAGAGAGTTGACTGACAACTGGTCGCCGGAGGTCTTGTCATCCTCTATCGCGTGTCCGAAGTTAAGGATAAGGTTCGCCTCCTCCAGCGTCAGCGTGTCGGCTTTCGCGTCACTCCACTGCTCCAGCACCTCGTTACCTATACTCCATATACACACAGAGGGGTGGTTGCGGTCGCGGCGCACGAAATCTGTAAGGTCACGCTCGTGCCACTGGTTAAAGAAACGTGCATAGTCGCCCGCTGTCTTCTTCCTGCGCCACATATCGAAAGCCTCATCCATCACGAGGAAGCCCATCTCATCACAAAGTTCAAGTAACTCTGGTGCCGGCGGATTATGACTGCACCTTATGCCGTTGAAGCCTGCAGCCTTGAGCAGCTCCAGCTGTCTCTCTATGCCACGGCGGTTAACGGCGGCTCCCAGACATCCCAGGTCATGATGATTACATACTCCCTGTATCTGTATGTGCTCACCGTTAAGGAAACATCCCTCAGTGGTAAACTGCACATCGCGTACACCGAAACGTGTGTTATATTCATCAAGCAGCTTGCCGTCAGCGTCAAGCAACTGTGTGACGACAGTGTACAGGTAAGGGGAGGCAACAGACCACAACTGGGCATTACTGATATTGGCGGTCAGCGCCATCTCACCGGCACTGTTGGTAGTACCCTCTGACTGCGCTACCGTCTGCTTGTCAGCATTGCGTATGATGTTGCGCACCTTCACTGGGCGACCCTGAGGGTTGACGATGTCAACAGCGATGTTCACGTCAGCTGCCACAGCTTTGCCATCAGCGCCATTACGCATGGTTGTTGTAACGTATGTGCCGTTCTCTGCCACATGTATGGCATTGGTCTTGGTCAGCCATACATTACGGTATATGCCGCATCCGGAGTACCAACGGGAGTTTGGCTGGTCAGAGTTGTCAACCTTGACTACCACCACGTTGTCCTTGCCATAGCGCAGGTAAGGGGTAAGGTCGTATGTGAAAGAGATGTATCCGTAAGGACGTGTGCCAAGCTCCTGACCGTTAATCCATACCGTACTGTTCATATATACTCCGTCAAAGGTTATGCGCACGGCCTTGCCACGCTCACCCTTGTCAACAAAGAAATGTTTCTCATACCATCCTATGCCGCCAGGCAAGGCTCCACCACCGGTACCAGAGGGGTTGTCCTTGTTGAAGTCTCCCTCTACTGCCCAGTCATGGGGTATCCTTACATTGCGCTGCACGCCGTCATCACCTAAACGGAACGTCCAACCATCATTAAACGATTGTCTGCCACAATCCTGTGCAGATACAGGCAGACACATCAGAAACGAAAAGAAGAATAAAAGTCTTGCTATCATAATATGTCGTCTTTTATATTTTACCAATTATCTGAACGGAATGGGAAGAGAGGCAGTTCGCCTCCACCTATCATATTACCTATCTGGAAATCCTTAAAGCAATAACGCACTGCCACAGGCCGAGGCACATCGGCAGATGTAAGCGTCACGGTGTTAGTCTGCCAATGGAAATCGGCCTTGGCGGCATGGAACACGCGGTCCTCACCTGCTATCTCGAAACCCTCGAGGGCATAGTTGCGGCATATTCCGTAATTGTTTGTTGTGAAGCCCACCGTGATAGTATCTGCCGAGACAGACAGCTTAGAGGCGTCATAGCGCGGTCCAGAGTATGGCAGGTCTTTCATGCCATACGTCTTGTTTAGTGCAAGCATAGCCAAACGCAGTCCTACGGTACGTTTCTCACGTGGGTGTATATTGTGTCGCTCATACGGTTCGACAAGGTCATTAGTACAGATGATGTCACTGTTAGGTATCATGTCACATGACAGAAACTGCTGTTCACGCAGCAGTGCACCTGATATGCCATTCTCGCTGTCGCCATATATGTAAGGCGCTATCTGCACCTGATAGAAAGGGATATCACCCAGGGCCATCTCGTCACGCCACTGACGTACCATAGTTGACAGCCTGTCTGCATAATGCTTTGAGTCACTGACATTGCTGCATCCCTGATACCATATTATACCTTTTACCGTATATGGGCTTACAGGACGGAACATCGCATTATAGGTGACAACGGCTCTTTCCCAAGGATACTTGGCACCGGTGCATATACCTACACTGTCAACCGGCACATCAGGATATTTACTACAAGTCTCCGCAGAGCACCAGCTCTCTACCCTCGTGCCTCCATAACTGCAATTGATGATACCCACCGGCACGTTGAGGGCGTTTGACATAAGCGAGGCATAGTAGTATGCCGTGGCAGAGAACTGCAGGGCATTGTCAAACGATGGCGACAGCCATTTGCCCTTGCAGTTATCCTGCGGAGTGAACTTCTGACTCTTCTCTATATTAAACATACGCACAAAAGGAGCCTCCTGCGCGGCGTGCATAGCATCGAGCGTTCCATTCTTCACACAGGCGCCGGCGAAGCCTTTCAGCGGCATCTCCATATTACTCTGTCCACCGGCAAGCCACACCTCGCCAACGAGCACCTTCAACGAGATATCATTGATATTCAGTGCTTGCAACTGATATGACGCCTGCGGAGTACGCAACAAGACGCTCCACTTTCCGTCCTTGCCCACTTGGGTTATGACCGCCTCATCCCATGAGGTGCTGACCTCTACTTTCTCACCAGGAGTGCCCCATCCCCACAGTCTTACTTCAGTACTCTGCTGAAGCACCATGTCATCAGATATGACAGAGGGCAGTGTAATCTTTGCCTGCGCAAGTACAGCGCACAGCATAAGCGCGGTTAGTAAAATAATGTTCTTCCTCATCTTTTTTGTAATACTATCTTATTATCAAAGCACATCCTATCATAATAAACAATACTCCCACCCATCTCGTTATCTCTACTGTCTCATGGAAGAATACCACTGCCGCTATCATGCCGAAGACATAGCTCATAGACACCAGCGGATAGGCCTGACTGAGCGGGAAGTGTCTCACTATATACATCCACAACAACGCCGCAGCGCCAAAGCAGAGACCGCACAAGGCGAAAGGCCAGTTGAGCAACAGCGAGCGGAAGAAGCGCGCACTGAACGCAAAAGGTTCCATGCGCACCATCGATACCTTCAGCAATACCTGTCCCATGGCAAGCAATGCGCTCTGCAGCAACGACAACATAAGTAGTATTAATGTATGGCTCATCATCTTTCCTTTTTCCTTGTAAGAACTATTGAACGAGAGTATATATCACGAGACACGTCTTCTCCCAGACGCTGTAGCAACGTATTGAGATAAGGCGCAGACTCGTCATGGCAACCTATAAGCACCGTCTCTGCCTGACCAGTAGCTATCAGTCGTCGGGCATCGCTCAGTGCACATTGCAGTGACTGCTCACCTTGTGTATATGTGATGTTATAGCCATGGCACCCCAGGCGTATGGCTATGGCGCTGCCTATGGTATTGTGGGTGGACTGCATAAAGAGTGTGGGGCTGGTTGTCTGCTCGCCGTTGTCAGCTATCTCACGTAATAATTGTTCGCTGTTCTCCAACATACCGTTTGCCGTAGCCGTTATAATGGCATCGGGATTATCTGTGCCCGCCATACGCAATGCCTTCAATGATGACAGGGTAGCGGCCTTTAACAGCTTTCCCATCCTGCGTGTCTCCCTTGGCGACACATATTCAGCCAATTCTGCAAGTTGTTCCATACTGTCCACCGTTACATCGGCAACCTCCTCCACTTGCCATGAAGGAACGGCATCTTGTCTTTGTTCCACGGTTGTATCTGACAGTATTATGCTGCTGTCGTTCCCCCCGAACCCGAAGGAGTTGCACATTACATGATGCAGTGTCGCAGCATACGCAGCAGCAACAGGCGCTATACACTCATCATCTTTCTCCCTCCAACCATTGTTGCCCGGTATAAATCCGTTACGCATGGCAAGGATACATATCACAGTCTCTATTGCCCCTGAAGCCGACGTGGTGTGCCCTGTAGCCCCCTTGGTGCTTGATACAGGAGGTAACGCCTCACCGAATACAGTTCGCAGGGCATGACTCTCACTTCTGTCATTGTCAGGAGTACCAGTGCCATGCGCATTAACATAGTCTATGTCCTGTGGCGTGAGATGTGCCATTCGTAATGCGGCGGACATTGCCAATGACGCTCCTTTACCCTCAGGTGATGAGGCTGTCTGATGGTATGCGTCACAACGGTTGGCATATCCCGCAAGATATATACCCTTTTCTTTCGCGTCTTTCTCTCGTGTCATCACAACATAGGCCGCACCCTCTCCGAGGTTCAGTCCCTGACGAGTGGCACAGAAGGGGCGGGGAGGTTTGTCGTCAAGTATCTTCAGCGAATTAAAACCGTTCAGATGGAAGCGGCTCAATGCCTCGCTGCCACCGGCTATGACAATGTCTGCCTCGTCGTTCTTCAGCATCTCACTGCCCACTATGATAGCATTAAGTGCCGCAGAACAGGCCGTGGACACCGTACAACACTCCGCTTCAACACCAGCCAGGCGTGCCATATCCTCTGTACTGCTGCCACAGTCATGATGCTTAACACAGTAGTATAAGTCATTATCATCCGCACTTGCAAACACTCTCTCAGTCATATCCATACCGCCTACGGTTGTCCCTGAGATGAGGCACACACGCTTACCCTTCAGGTCGGCATCGATGCCGGCGCTATGCAAAGCCTCTCTCAAGGCTATGGCACCCATCAAGGCTGTACGACTGACATATCTTTCAGACGTAGCGTTTAACATCTGCATCATCTCCTCATTGGAGAGCGGAACCTCGCCAACAGGTAGTTCGGTATGCTGCGACTGCAGGTATCTCATCGTACGGATACCCGTACTTCCCTTGCGCAATGCCTCAGTGGTAGCCTCAGCCCCTACACCCAGCGATGATACTATTCCTATGCCATTGATAACGATATTCACTGTTTCTTCACTATTTTCAAGTCACATTCCCTATTATTCTCATCAGGGCAGTCCACCCACCCTGTTATGACATAACGAGTGTCATTGTCATTGAGTGATGCCTCAACAATACTCCGCATGACGGTCTCGTCCCTGTCTGGCAGTATATAGAGTGATGTCTCGCCATGTATGCCATAACGTACGGCTATCTCACCCAGTGCCACATTAGGGAGCGTATATACGAACACCGACGGACTGGGGTAATAGTTCTCCACGTCGCTTATCGTTGCCTGGTACTTACGGTCTGAAACCACGGATGATGTCTTGTTGAATATTATCAACGACAAGTGGTTCTCTATATCATCATCCGACAGATTGTCACGGTTTTCCGCTATCAGCCGCTCCACGGCATCATACACGCACTTGCCCAGTACATCCATCTTGTTATGTCTCACCGTCTCTCTCCGCTGTACGGTCGGGACATCAAGCCTTGCCGCCCCTTCTCTCTCCAAACCGCTTTCCACATCATCTCCCACCTGATAGGCTATGGCAGCGTTACACCCTCCGAAGCCAGACATCATCTTGACGAAGCAACGGCCATCCGTATGGCATTCAGCTTCCTGTATATTGACTTTCCCACTGACGCCTCTGACAGAGAAACCCTCGTTTGCCAGTATCACACCATCATGCAAAGCACGGGCGGTGACTATCGTTTCAAGCAGTCCTGCCGCTCCCAGAGTATGTCCGTAATAGCCTTTCAGGGCAGACAGAGGCACATCTGTCATCTGTGCCCTTACTATCGCCATAGACTCCATTTGGTCATTGAACATCGTTGCAGTACCATGCACCCCGATACACGCAACATCATCACTCCCTACCTCCAGCAAAGAACGGTACGCCCCTTCGCCTTTCGGATGCGGATTGGTCACGTGCCATGCATCATTATGCGTGGAGCAACGCAACGTACGGAAACGGAAATCGCCGTCGCCCTTTGCCATTTTCTTGTCTCTCACCACCACCATGGTAGCGGCAGCCTCACCAAGGTTAAGCCCGAGGCGTTCTATGTCGAAAGGCCGGCACGGTTGCGCAGACAATGCCTTAAGCGACTGGAAGCCCGATATGATAAAGTCTGTCAGCACATCCACTCCTGTTATGACGGCACTATCATATACCCCTGTGGCAAGCAGTCTGTCTGCCAGTATCTGCGCCGACAAGCCAGAGATACAAGCGTTACACACCACTACTGGCTTCTCCTCGATGCCCAGACGCCGTGCTATGCGTGTGGCAGTAACACCCATAGGCTCATCAATGATGCCCTTTGTAGAACTTAGGATAAACACCGTACGCCTGAGGTCCATGCCCACCGTGTGCGACAATGCCTCTGCGGCAGACGAGTATGCCAGCTCCTCAAACTGAGGAGCTGCGTCAAAGACAGCAGCACAGAAGTCAAAGGGCACGCCCCTGCTTCCTGCACTACAAAAACGCAGTGCACTCTGCCCCTGCCTGACAGCCACATAGTTTTCCTCAGTGGTACGTCCGAGCGGTGATGTTATGTTTGTGGCTATTACTTCCAAAACGAGAAATAGTTATACCATTGTTCAGGATAGAGTCTCAGCATACGCTCCAGTTCATCGGCATAGGCCCGCGCCAACTGCGTTGTCTGCTCTGCACGGGGTTTGCCCTTGTCATAACGCAAGGGCGTGACATATATCTTGTATCTTTTCGTACCTGTCTTCATGACATTGACGGCAAGCACATTGAGTCCGCGCATGGTGGCTACAGTAAACGGTCCGAGCGGGAACACAGCCTCCTTACCCATGAAATTCAGGGTAACGCCTTTTGTAGAACCCAGCATCCTGTCTGCAGGCATACTCACCGTCTCGCCATCAGCCAAGGCCTCATTAATGGTAAAGAGATGACTCATATCCTGCTTTACCGCTATCATGCGGATATTGGTAACCGAAAAGAGCCTGCCACGGTTTTCCATCACCGTAGCCTTCTCCTTATCAAACACCAATGCGTTAAGTCGTTTCTTGTCTGAAATGAGCGTATAGCCGGCTATCTCGTAGTTACCCACATGGGCACTAAGTTGCAAAAAGCCCTCCTTCTGCTCCGCAAGTTGCTGGAAGTTGTCATAGCCCTCTACATCCACGTCAAAGCGTCTGCCTCCATACATGGCAAACCTGTCTATGACAACCTGAGCAAATAAATAGAAGTTACGATATGTCATCACCGCTGCCCTGACCGGCGAAGCGTGATGGCAATCCCTGAAATAACGATATATTATCCTCTGAGCCGGATTGACGATAAGACACACGGGAATGACAAATATGGCGGCAAAATAATAGAACACCTCCACCGGCACATACCTCATCATCCTTATGAGCTGTCTGTGCATCCACAGACTGCCAAAGGTCACTCCCTGTCCGTTGAGGTTATAATCCATGCTGAGCTATAAATTCATAAAACTGCCCCAACGTAAGTACATCCTTCATCTGCTCCTTCTCTATCTTGAAGCCATACTCACGCCTGACGAAAGCCACTATGTCAACATAGTCCAGACTGTCTATGCCCACATCCTCTTTCAAGCGTGCATCGTCATATATTTTGTTAGTATCTATCTCTAATTCGTCAACAAGGAAAGCGTTAACCTTCTCTTTTATCTCACTTGTATTCATTAACAACTGTATTTTTACACACAAAGTTACAAAAAAAGAGTGCAACAGACAAAAGAAAAAGACGTTTTTTTCTTTTTTCAACACAAAGTTACATTTCATTTATTTATCAACCATCTTTTTCTTATCTTTGCAGTACAAGTAACATACAGATGAAACGTGTAGCAATTACAGGCATTGGCATTTGGTCATGCTTAGGGAACAACACTGACGAAGTGGAGGCTTCCCTGCGCAGCGGACGTTCGGGCATAGGATATGACACCGAGCGCCTGCGCTATGGCTATCACTGCCCGCTCACCGGCATCGTGGCAACGCCCGACATAAAGGACATACTCAACCGCCGTCAGCGCAGCAGCATGTCTGAGCAGGCGGCGTATGCCTTCATGGCGTCAAGGGAGGCCATGACCATGGCAGGTGTGCTTTCTGAGTCCGGGCAATGTGAGCAGACCATGGGCTGCATCTTCGGAAATGACACCTCTGCAAAAGCTATCGTGGAGGCACACGAAGTGATGCGCAACGTGGGTGACTCCGCCGCCATCGGTGCCGGCAACATCTTCCAAGCGATGAACTCCACCGTGACGATGAATCTCTGTAAGATTTTCAACCTGCGCGGAACGAGTTTTACCGTCAGCGGCGCATGTGCCAGCGGCAGCCACGCCATAGGCATTGCCACGATGATGATACGCCAGGGTATGCAAGACATGATACTCTGTGGCGGAGCACAGGAGGTAAACCAATACGCCATGTCGTCTTTTGACGCTCTCGGAGTATTCTCCGGGCGCTCTGACAACCCGACAACAGCCAGCAGGCCTTTTGATGCTGACCGTGACGGACTGGTACCAAGCGGCGGCGCGGCGGCACTGGTGCTCGAGGACTATGACCATGCCGTGGCTCGCGGTGCCGACATCATTGCAGAGGTGATAGGCTACGGTACGTCCACCGGCTCTGACGGCAGACTGAGCACTCCTGACAACAGCGCCATACTGCAAGCCATGAGACACGCCATAAGTGACGCCGGGATATCCGCTGTAGACATTGACTACATCAATGCCCACGCCACTTCCACCCCAGTAGGCGACGCCGAGGAGGCTGATGCCATTGCCGCTCTTTTTCCGCAGGGTGGCATGCCGTATGTCAGCAGCACGAAGTCCATGACTGGCCACGAGTGCTGGATGGCAGGAGCCAGCGAGGTAGTTTACAGCATACTGATGATGAGGGGCGGCTTCATAGCGCCTAACATAAACTTCAGACAGCCTGACAGTCACTCCGAGAAGCTGCGTCTTGCCACCACCACGATAGATGCCACTCTTAACACCGTATTAAGCAACTCTTTCGGATTTGGCGGCACCAATTCTTCCTTAATAATAAGAAAATCAGCAAAAAACATACAAAAATTTGTATAAATTAAAATAAATTATTAATTTTGTACTTTATTACAGGACTTTATAAAAAGACTACAGACGAGAATATAATGAAGAAATATCTTTTATTGACAGCACTGCTGTCGATGTTCGTGAGCAGTTCTTTCGCACAGTGGTATGTGTATCGTAACAGCAAGGAGACTCCTAACTTCATACGTATATACGGTAGTTTTGACTATGGCAGTATGAAGGAGACGGTGAACGGCGAGTCCATCTCATTCAATCCGTTGGGTATCACCGTGGGTGGCTTGCTCTCACCTAACCTCACCATCAACACATTGAAGCGTATGCCACTCTTCCTTGAGACAGGCGTGGAGTTCTCATACGCATACGGTCACACAACTGACCACCTCAGGATTGAACCTTGTGAGGTTTACTCACACGGTCAGGAAATCAAGATGATTGGCGGCGGCAACCACGTGGAACTGACTGACGAGGACGGCAACGAACTGAAAGTGACGAAGTATGAGGGTGCGGAGCGCAAAATCAACATGATAAATGCGTCTATCCCTGTCAATCTGGCTTACAGTATTGATTTCTCACAAGGCAAGATGAGTCTTGTGCCTTTCGTAGGTGCGAACTTCAAGTTCAACATCGTGTCAAAGGTGTCAGAGGGTACTGCTGACGGTGAGAAGGTAACAAACCGCCTGAAAGACGAGGATGTCAACATCTTCCAGTTTGGTATCAACGCCGGTGTCAACTTCGTTATTGTGCGTGGTTTCTATGCCGGCTATCGTCTGCAGTATGATATCATGGAGTATGCAGAGAACGTAAAGACCATGAAACACTCCCTGCAGATAGGTTACAGATTCTAAGAAATAATAGTTACATAGCTATACGACATCCCTCCAGTCTGACATCAGATTGGAGGGATATTTTATTTGGGATATGATTCATTTCCCCAAAAACTGCCTAAACACGTCACCTAACGACACTTGATTTATGATAACCAATGACGATTTTGTCCTATCCGGGGACTTCCGTTAACGCTCCGTGCTTGCGATATTTCAAAATAATTTCCTGCTGGTCGCGTACAGCGAAATCTACGGAGGGTTGTAACTGTCTGATAATCAGTAGTAGGTTCTGAAAAAGCATAAAAAAACGATACTTTTTGCCTTCTAAAAGCTATGCTTTCACGGTGTAAAAGCTATCGAATGACATTGTAAAAGTTATGCTTTCTCATTGTAAAGTGATAGCTTTCACGAAAAAGAGGGTGCGAAATCATCAATTTTGATGTGAACCCGAAAAGTTGGA
>DFLE01000009.1 GCA_002373375.1 Prevotellaceae bacterium UBA3627 | reverse complement strand
AGGGGCTGCGGAAAGACAAAGGTTTTCATAGAAACGTTAATTATTTAAGTTTCGCTTGTACTCAACTTCTTAGTCTTCAGGAGTAAAGAAGTAAAGGAGTTAAGACATTACGCTGGCTATTTGCTGTTTATTGACGAACCAAGGCTCATGCTGAGGTATTCTGTATTGTCTTAACTACTTAACTACTGTCTACTTGACTACTTCAGAAAGTTGAGTGTAAATAAATTAAAGGAGGTGAAGATTATGAAAGGGAATTTATTGATAGCACTTACGGGGTTTCTGCCGGCACAGACATTGTTGGCAGAGGTAAAAACCGACACGGTAAGGCTTGCTGTAAATATAGACTCTGTAAGATATGCTAATCCGTCGGTGTTTCAGGCGACAAGTCAACACCAATCACTTGATTCGCTGAAGGCAGAGGTTAAGCGGCAGTTAGTATCACGATACGGGCAGCACTACGGTTGCGCATCTCTGTCGCTTACAGCTATCTGTGCTACGCTGGGGGGCACCGTGTATAGTGAACGGCAGCTAAGAGGATTGTCAGACTCATTTTCGGGTGGCATAGGCCATACCTTCTCCGAGGGAACCTGCGGTGCCCTGAGCGGTGCAATCATGGCACTCGGTATGTATGCCAGCGGTGACAAGAAACTGCACCAGAAGATGGCTGCGGAGGTTTTTGAGGCTTTAAAAAAACAAGAAGGAACTGTGAAATGTGGGGATATATATGGAAAGTACCATTTTGATCACTGCGATGGATGCAACTTGTGTGCTGTGCAGAAAGTTATAGAGGTGTTGTATAATAATGGAGATATACAGACTGCTACGGTACAGCCGTGGAATAATGTTTTTCATGTTTCTACAGTAGAAAAGAGATGAAGAGCTATAGAGTAGAGATATAAGTGAAAATGATAAAAACATAGTAAAAAAACAAACGTCTCAGTACAGATTAAAAGTTCTGTTCTGGGACGTTTGTCTTTTTGATTATCAGGAGTATTTAATACTCCTCTTCATCGAAAAGAAAATCTTCTTTTGTGGGATAGTCAGGCCATATATCTTCTATGGAGTCATATACATCTCCTTCGTCTTCAAGTTCCTCTAGATTTTCTATTACCTCAAGTGAGATGCCACTGCGAACGGCATAGTCAAGCAGTTCTTCTTTAGTTGCTGGCCATGGGGCGTCTTCTAACTTTGATGCTAATTCTAGTGTCCAATACATAGTTAAATAATATGATATTAATTTAACGGAAATAGGTTTAACTGTAGATGATTGTTTTTTTCTGTTTATTTGCAGTGCAAAGATACAATAAAATTTCTTATTTGCAAGAGTTTTTCCATATTTTTTCTTCTGTATTGTAAAGAAAATTTAATTTTCTTGAGAGAACGAACAGATAGTCGGATAGTCGGTTAACATATCGTATTATATCCATATTGAATTTCTCTGTGTTATCTTCTGGTAAAGAAGATGCGAGTGATACTATTCTTCTTTCAGCGCGTCTGCATACCGTGCGGCATACATGGCATTGGGATGCAAGTATGTTTCCTCCGGGGAGAATAAAGCTGTTAAGAGTAGGCAGTGAGGCGTTTATAGTATCAATGTCGTGCTCTAACACATCTATTACATCATGAGATATTTTTGCAGAGGACGGCACAGCAGTCTGTGTGATGTCTGTTGCAAGATATGTTGATATGTTAAAAAGAGTATTCTGTATCTGTTCGTTACGTGATTGTATCTGAGTAATGACATCAGGGTGTTCAGAAGGGAGTGTTGAGCGTTCCTTCTGTATGAGAGAGTTAAGGAGCCCGATATGTGACGAAAGCTCGTCTATGGTACCATAAGCCTCAATTCTTACAGAGTCTTTAGATACGCGTATGCCTCCGACGAGGGAAGTTAATCCACGGTCTCCTGTCTTTGTGTAAATGGTGGTAAGTTTCATCTGCTCAGTATTTTATAGTGTTCAGGGTAACGGTTACTGTAAGTGAAGGCTATGCCGATGTTGACCATGTCAAAGGTTACGGTGTTTTGCCGGATAAGTTCTTCCCAATATGTTTTGTTTTCTTTGTTGATATCTTTTACTATGTAAACACAGTCCTGTTTTATGTCTGGTATTATATGATGGAATGTAGGCGTGCATATAAGAGCTTCACATATGGCGTACTTCTCTAAGTCAGAATAGTGGCCAGTGAGATACAGTTCTTCATTTCGGAGGTTGTAACACAGCCTGTATAGCAGTTGTGCGCGCTTGTGTTCCTTGTTGCTGTATTGTGGGTATGATGTCTTCAGGACGTTGTATATGTAATACGGATGAGTCTCACGTATTATGTCATTCAGGAAATTAAAGTCCGTCTTTGACTGTATGCCAAAGCCCATATTCTGCCACCAGCGATGAAGAGAGAAATGGAAAGGTGTCATTGTATCTCGGGTGTTTCTTTGTTGGTGGTAAGTTCGGGGTATTGTATTCGTGGATGGTATATAGCTCCAAGTTTCTCTATCAATATGCGCTTTGCGGTGGTTATGTCTTTGAATGTTATAGGGCAGTCATTGAAAAAGCCATCGGCTACTTGTGAGTCGATAATCTTGTTGACAAGTTCTGTGATGGTCTCCTCATTATATTGTGATAACGAGCGAGAGGCTGCCTCCACGGCATCAGCCATCATCAGTATAGCCTGCTCCTTTGAGAAAGGGTTAGGGCCGGGATAGCGGAAAGGCGTATCGTCGATATCCTCATTAGGATGTTCGTTTTTATACACATTGTAGAAATATTTAGTAACACCGTTGCCATGGTGCGTGAGGATGAAGTTACGCAACACATCGGGTACACCGTTCTCTTTCGCTTTCTCAATGCCATCGCTGATATGTGAAATGATAACTTTGGCGCTTGCTTGTGGCGTGAGTCTGGTGTGAGGATTCAGTCCTGACTGGTTTTCTGTGAAGAAAGTTGGGCGTCTCAGTTTGCCAATGTCATGATACAGGGCACCGGTACGTACCATAAGGCTTTTAGCTCCGATTTCGGATGCTATTGCCGCGGCAAGGTTTCCGACCATGATAGAATGTTGGAATGTGCCGGGAGCCCTCTCGGACAGTTCGCGCAAGATGCCGCGGTTGGTGTCAGAGAGTTCTATGAGTGTTACTGGAGATATAAAGCCAAACAGACGTTCCACGAAGAACATCAGCGGATAAGCCAGCAGTAACAGTATGCCGTTGACGAAAATCGTAATGTAGGAATGACGCAGCGTGTCAAAGGTGATATCCTTGTTGCCCAGGAATTTGATGAGAGTGTAGGACAGCAAGCATGCTATCGTGATATATATGGCGTTGACAAACATCTTGGAGCGTTTGGCTATGGTTCTCAAACCACATATAGTTACAACGCCTGCTATGGTCTGTACATATATATAGTCAAACTTCTCGCTGACTACGGCAGAGCAGATGAGGACGGTGATTATATGTGCCATGAAAGCAGTACGTGAGTCAAGGAAGACTCGTATGAACATAGGAACAAGACATATAGGCAGTATATATATGTTACGCGGGTCAAAATGGACAATGACAGAATTTAGAACGGCAAAGGCTGTGATTAGGAAGAAAAGCATGTTCAGCGACCTCTTCTTGGTTAGATAGTCGCTTCTGAAGAACTGCATGTATAACATCATGAGCAGGAAGAGCGTCATGACATACAGCCATTGTATGCCGTTTGTCCTGAGAATGTTGACTGTGTTATTGGATGATTGTACGTCTATGAAGTCATTATAGCTGTCAATCATCTTGGCTTTCTCATCTGTTATGATGTCACCACGGTTGATAATCTCCTGTCCCGGTTTGATTATTCCAGAGTTTGTAGGGATTGTGGCCAGAATGTCATGTTTGGACTGTTCACTTCTGTCGGCGTCGAATATCACATTAGGCACAATGAACTCGTTAAGGTTATACTGCATCAAAAGAGCTTTCTCCTTTTCCACTCTTTTGTCCTTGAACAGGTTTTCGTATGCTTTTTTTACCGAGAGACATTCCTTTACATATTTCTTTGTGGCAATGTTGTTGTCAATAACCAGTATCTGGCTGAGACTGTCATTGCCAAGAAGCGAGGTATAGTCATCTTGAGCCATAATGCCTTGCTCATACATCTGCGACATGATATCGGCCAAAGACTGTATGCAATATGCTGATATGCCTGGTATGCCTTTCTCGTACTGCTTCCTGAAAGCGTTTATCTGTGTCTCGGCAATGCTGTGGCTTATAGAATAATATGGGATGTATTCGTTCTTTATAGCTTCGTTCTGCTCTTGCTCCAGGATTTTCGGGTCTTTCTTGATAAGTATCTCTCCGGGAGAAATCAATTGGGGACTGGTCCACGGGTTGCCTAACTCATAGGTAAGACGTGGTTTCTCTGTGTTAGGCATGACTAACACAATTAATGTTACAGATAATATAATAGTCAGAGAAGTCTTAAAGAAAGAGATAACACTGGAAGCTTGTTCCGTGTTGACATTTTCCATTGCCATGGCTTGTATTGTATTGATTAATGGTGCAAAAATACAAAAAAATATCTCTTTTTCAAAGAAAAGAAATAATATTTACTGAAATATGCTTTTTTTTTGTTAACTTTGTAGCAATTTATTTATTTGAGGTATAAAAACATATAAAGAACTTATATATTATAACGGAATAGAATAATGGGTAACAGGAAAGTAAGGGTGCGTTTTGCACCGAGTCCTACAGGCGCGCTTCATATAGGAGGCGTGCGTACAGCATTGTTTAACTATCTCTTTGCCAAGCAGCATGGAGGTGAGATGATATTCAGGATAGAGGATACAGACTCTACACGTTTTGTACCAGGAGCAGAAGAGTATATTATAGAGTCTTTCCGTTGGTTGGGTATTACTTTTGACGAAGGCGTTTCGTTCGGTGGAGATAAAGGACCTTATCGCCAAAGTGAGCGCCGCGATATATATAAGACATATGTAAAGCAACTGCTTGATGCAGGAAAAGCATACATCGCGTTTGATACGCCAGAGGAACTGGAGGCAAAACGTAATGAGATACAGAATTTCCAGTATGATGCCCGTACGCGTGGTTTGATGCGTAACTCTCTGACACTTTCGCCAGAGGAGGTTGATGAGTTAATCAAGGATGGTAAGCAGTATGTCGTTCGTTTCAAGATAGAAGGCGGTCAGGAAGTCCTCGTTAACGACATGATACGTGGCGAGGTGCGCATTAAGACTGATATACTTGATGACAAGGTGTTGTATAAGAGCGCTGATGAGTTGCCAACCTATCATTTGGCTAATATCGTTGATGACCACCTGATGGAGATAACCCATGTGATACGTGGTGAGGAGTGGCTGCCAAGTGCACCGCTTCATGTATTGCTTTATCGTGCATTTGGATGGGAAGATACAATGCCCCAGTTCGCTCACCTGCCGCTGTTGCTGAAGCCAGAGGGTAAGGGAAAACTTTCTAAGCGTGACGGTGACCGCCTTGGCTTCCCGGTGTTCCCATTGGAGTGGCATGACCCTAAGACAGGAGAGGTAAGCTCAGGATTCCGTGAGAGCGGTTACTTCCCCGAGGCACTGGTTAATTTCCTCGCCTTGTTGGGTTGGAATCCAGGTACAGAGCAGGAGATATTCTCGCTTGACGAGTTGGTAAAGGCTTTCGACATATCACACTGCTCAAAGGCAGGAGCCAAGTTTGACTATAAGAAGGGAATATGGTTTAATCATGAGTACCTGCTCCGCAAGTCAGCTGACGAGGTGGCACGTATGTTTGCTCCTGTTGTTGCAAACAATGGTATAGAGACCTCACTTGAGAGGATAACCAAGGTCGTGGAGATGATGAAAGACAGAGTTAATTTCGTCAGCGAGTTATGGCCGCTGTGTTCTTTCTTCTTCATCCCACCGACGCAGTATGATGAGAAGACCGTCAACAAACGTTGGAAAGAGAACTCTGCCGAGGTTATGGGTGAGCTGGCAACGGTATTGGAAGGCATCAGCGACTTCTCCATAGAGGGCCAGGAGCCTGTTGTAAGGCAGTGGATAGAGGAGAAAGGTTACAAGCTGGGTGACGTGATGAACGCCTTCAGGCTGTGTCTGGTAGGAGAGGGCAAGGGGCCTGGTATGTTTGACATCTCTGCGTTCCTTGGTAAGGAAGAGACTCTGAAAAGAATAAAGAAAGCGATAGAGGTGCTTGGATGATGTATAATCTTGTTTTCTACATATACGAGTTTGGCATCTTCATCGCCAGTTTCTTCTCTGACAAGGTGAGAAAGATGTGGAAGGGTGAACGGGCTGCTTTCTCTTACCTGAAAGAACGAGTGGACAAAGATGCTGATTATGCTTGGTTCCACGCGGCGTCATTGGGTGAGTTTGAGCAAGGCAGACCTATCATGGAGGAGTTTCGCAGAATATACCCGGAGAAGAAGATATTGCTGACGTTCTTCTCCCCCTCAGGCTATGAAGTGAGAAAGAACTATGAAGGAGCCGACCTGATATGCTATCTGCCTATTGATACCCCGACAAATGCTATACGTTTCTTGCGTATCATACGTCCGTCGGTGGCTTTCTTTATCAAATATGAGTTCTGGTATAATTACCTTCATATATTGCGCCACCGCAATGTCCCGGCATATAGCGTAAGCAGCATCTTCAGACCAAACCAGATATTCTTCAAATGGTATGGGTGGCAGTACAGGCATGTGTTAAACTGCTTCACGCATTTCTATGTGCAAAATGAGGAGAGTAAGCGGTTGCTGCATACTGTAGGTATAGACAATGTGGACATAACAGGTGACACACGTTTTGACCGTGTAATGCAAATTGCCAGCAAAAGCAAGACAATAGCTGCTGTAGAGACATTCAAGGATAATAAACCGTTGTTTGTGGCAGGCAGTTCTTGGTTACCTGATGAGAAAATCTTTATACCTTACTTGGGAAAGCACCCAGACTGGAAGGTTGTCATTGCTCCACATGTGATAGATGAAGAGCATATAACGCAGATAATGCAGTTGCTCGAAGGTCGCAAAGTGTTGCGTTACAGTGAACTGAAGGATATTGATGACCAGACATTGCGTAGTGCTGAAGTCCTTATCATAGACTGCTTTGGCTTATTGTCATCTATATATAAATATGGTGACGTGGCGTATGTGGGCGGCGGTTTCGGCGTTAGCATCCATAATCTGCCGGAGGCAGCAGTATGGAATATACCGGTAATATTTGGTCCAAACAATCATAAGTTCAAGGAGGCGCAGGAGCTGAAGGCTTGCGGAGGCGGCATAGAGATATGCTGTGAGAACAGTTTCAAGGAGGTCATGGATAATTTCATTAATAATCCTGATGAATTGAGAAAGGCGGCAGACGCCGCAGGAGAGTATGTCAGGACACACTCTGGCGCTACGGAAAAGTTACTACTGTTAGTTAGACAATCAAAATAATTAAAAGGAAGATGAAAAAGAATATTGAGACAATTTGTATTCACGGAGGATGGAAACCTTCAAAGGGTGAACCACAACAGTTACCAATATATCAGTCAACGACGTTTAAGTATGATACGAGTGAGCAGATGGCACGACTCTTTGACTTGAAGGACTCTGGCTATTTCTATACTCGTCTTGCCAACCCTACAAATGACGCAGTGGCAAAGAAGATTGCCGCGCTTGAGGGTGGAGTAGGGGCTGTGCTCACCTCCTCTGGTCAGGCCGCCAACTTCTATGCTGTATTCAACATCTGCGAGGCTGGAGACCATTTTATAACATCTAACACTATTTACGGAGGTACGTTCAACCTCTTCGGAGTGACAATGAAGAAGCTGGGAATAGAGTGTACCTTCATTGATCCTGACTGGCCAGACGAGAAGATTGAGGCTTGCTTCAAGGAGAACACCAAGTGCTTCTTCGGTGAGACAATCTCTAATCCTGGAGGTAATGTGTTTGATATAGAGCGCTTCGCAAAGATGGCGCACAAGCATGGTGTTCCTCTTATCGTTGATAACACCTTTGCAACACCTGTCAACTGCCGTCCGTTTGAGTGGGGATGTGATATCGTTACACACTCTACCACAAAGTATATGGATGGCCATGCCACTCAGGTGGGCGGCGCAGTGGTTGACTCTGGTAACTTCGATTGGGACAAGTATGGTGATAAGTTTGCCGGACTGACCACTCCTGACGAGTCTTATCACGGTCTCACATACACAAAGGCTTTCGGCAAGCTGGCTTATAGCACCAAACTCGTCTCGCAGCTCATGCGTGACCTTGGTTCTATCCCTGCTCCACAAAATTCCTTCCTACTCAACCTCGGTCTTGAGACACTGGCACTCCGTATGCGTCAGCACTGCGCCAATGCCCAGAAGGTGGCTGAGTGGTTGGAGAAGAATGAGAAAGTAGGATGGGTGAACTACTGCGGACTTCCATCAAACAAATACTATGCCCTTGGTCAGAAGTATATGCCAAACGGCTCATGCGGCGTTATTGCTTTCGGACTGAAAGGCAGCCGTGATGAGGCAATCCGTTTTATGGATAACCTCGACTTCATCTCTATCGTTACACACGTGGCTGATGCGCGTACATGTGTGTTGCATCCTGCAAGCCACACACACCGTCAGCTTTCAGATGAGCAACTGCGTGAGGCTGGAGTGGCTCCAGACCTTGTACGCCTGTCTGTAGGCATAGAGAATGTGGAGGACATCATAGCCGACCTTGAGCAGGCTATGGCTAAGATGTAATATTAATAAGGTGTAAAGAGTAGATGCTGTATATTCGCTTATGTTGGTAAAAACTTATTGTGCGGCTGTCAACGGACTGAACGTCAGCACTGTAATTATAGAAACAAGTGTTGAACGTGGACAAAAAGTTGTTTTGTCCGGACTGGGTGACGAGGCTGTTCGTGAGAGTTTAAGCAGAGTAAGTACAGCATTTACTTACAGTGGTTACAAGTTTCCTGACAAGGCTATTACCATAAACCTGTCGCCTGCTAACATCAGGAAAGAGGGCTCTGGTTATGACCTGCCGATTGCCGTAGGCATATTGGCTGCTGATGAGGAAATGCCCGATAACCATTTACATGAATATATGCTTATGGGAGAGCTCGGACTTGATGGCACTTTGAAGCCTATCAAGGGAGCTCTCCCAATTGCTATACTCGCGCGTAAAGAGAAATATAAGGGACTGATTGTGCCCAAGGAGAATGAGAGAGAGGCGGCAGTGGTAAATAATTTGGAAGTGTATGGCATGCACAGCCTTTCTGAGGTCGTGATGTTCCTTTCTGATAAGTTAGATGCCAGCCCCGTTGTCTTTGATACACGCAAGGTGTTCTATGAGCAACAGGCAAAGACAGATTATGATTTTGCTGACGTAAAAGGACAGGAGAGTGTAAAGAGGGCTATGGAGATAGCTGCAGCCGGAGGTCACAATATGATTATGATAGGTCCTCCAGGCTCAGGTAAGAGTATGATGGCAAAGAGGCTGCCCTCAATTCTTCCACCATTGTCTTTGTCTGAAAGTCTTGAGACCACCCAGATACATTCCATAGCAGGGAAATTAGGTGCGGAGCAGTCGTTGATATACCAAAGGCCTTTCAGGTCACCCCATCATACTATTTCCCAGGTCGCCCTTTGTGGAGGTGGAGCTAATCCGCAACCTGGCGAGATTTCATTGGCACATAACGGCGTGCTCTTCTGTGATGAGTTGCCAGAGTTCAGCAAGACAACGCTGGAGGTGCTGCGTCAGCCTTTGGAAGACAGGAAGATAACGATATCAAGGGCAAAATATACCATAGAGTATCCATGTTCGTTTATGTTTGTAGCCAGTGCCAACCCATGTCCTTGCGGTTATTATGGAGACAGACTTCACACATGTGTATGTACGCCGGGGCAGATATCACGTTATATGTCAAAGATTAGCGGTCCGTTGCTGGACCGTATCGACATCCACTGTGAGATACAGGCTGTTCCGTTCGCTCAACTCTCGCGGATGCAGCCTGGCGAACCATCATCTGTTATACGCGAGCGTGTTATCGCAGCCCGTAAGATTCAGGAGGAACGTTTCAAGGAATATAAGGGCATCCATTGTAATGCCATGATGACGGAACGTATGATTCATGAGTTTGCTGAGCCAGATGCTCAAAGCCTTGACATGCTTCGCATGGCTATGGAGAAGTTAAAGCTTTCCGCACGTGCTTACAGCCGCATCCTTAAGGTCGCTCGTACCATAGCCGACCTCGCCGGCTCAGAGAAAGTGCAGTCCATGCACATTGCCGAGGCCATTGGATACAGAAGCCTTGACCGCGGTGATTGGGCAGAGAGAGGGATATAAACATGGTGTATTATCAAGGAGAAGAATATGAAGAACGAGTTTCATTTTTTGAAGGCCGGAATTGCTTGCGGTTATATTCAGTTAAAAACCATCTGCCTGGCCTTCCTGCTCATGACGGTGGTGGCAGGCTACGCCAATGGGCGCACCGACATACTGCTGACCGACGGGTGGACCTTGCGCCCCATCAGCGACCCTACGCCTGGCAAGCAGGGCACAGCGGTGACACTGCCACACACGTGGAATGCCAACTACGTGAAGGGCACTTTCTACAATCGTGAGACGATGGTTTATACTCGTTCGCTCAACGTCAGCAACGAAATGCTTCGTGAACATCGTGTGTTTCTCCGCTTTGAGGGAGTCAACTCGGTTGCCGATGTATTCGTGAACCGTAAAACCGTCGGACAGCACAAGGGTGGCTATACAGCCTTCTGCATGGAGGTGACCGACCTTCTGCATGAGGGTGACAACGAATTGGAGGTATGGGTTGGCAATGCCTTCCGCACCGACGTGCTGCCTATCGCAGGCGATTTCAATGTCTATGGCGGAATCCATCGCCCTGTACACCTGTTGATAACAGCCAAAGACTGTATCTCACCCACTGACTATGCCTCGAGTGGCGTGTATGTGCACCAGGAGAAAGTATCGCGGCAGGAGGCAGAACTCCGTGTAGAGACAGTATTGTCATTGACCACGGCAACTGAGATCAAGCAGCTGCGGCTGACCATGACCGATGCCTGTGGAAAGGTGGTGGCGCAGCGGACAGATGCTGTCAGTGGTGGCGTGATGCAGCAAAGCATCTCGTTAAGGAATCCTACGCTTTGGCACGCCCGAAAGAATCCCTACCTATATAATATAAAGGTGGAACTGTTAGACGGCGGACGGGTAATCGACACGGTGGAGGAGCAGACTGGCCTACGGTATTTCTCGGTTGACCCCGAACAAGGATTCTTTCTCAACGGAGAGCATTACCCGCTGCTGGGCTTTAACCGTCATGAGGATGTAGATGGAAAAGGTAGCGCCCTTTCCGCTGAAGACCATGAGCGCGACATGCAACTCATCAGCGAGACGGGAGCTACCATGATACGTCTTTCGCACTATCCGCAGAGCCGCTATTTCTATGAGCTGGCCGACCGCCGCGGCATGGTACTCTGGAGCGAGATACCGCTCGTCGGACCGGGCGGCTACGACTTTACAGGATATGTGAAGAACGTGGAAGACAATGCTCGGCAGGTGGCGCTCGAAATGGTGTACCAGAACTACAACCACCCCTCGGTATGCTTCTGGGGCCTTTTCAACGAGCTGCTTGTCGACGAGGGGCGCTTCCGCGAATGGGACAATCCCGTCGGCTTCGTCAAGGAACTCCATCATATGGTTAAGCAGGCCGACCCCTCACGTCTCACCACCTTTGCCACCTGCGTGCAGCATACTAACTATCTTGGATGCAGCGACCTCATGGCCTGGAACAAATACTTTCGCAAACCCGGTAATGAGCAGAAAGTGCGTCAGTTCTATGCAGAGGCCAAAGCCACCAGGGGCGGTCAGCCCTTAGGTATCTCTGAGTATGGCGACGCAGGGAGCATCAAGATACACACCGATCCGCGCTACGACCGCCAACGCGACCATGCCGAGAATTACCAGCTGCTGACCCACGAGGGTTACTGGCGCGCCATCAAGGACGAGCAGTGGCTCTGGTGCAAGTGCATCTGGCAGTTCAGCGACATGCAGACAAGCATACGTCACGAGGGCGACCGCGACGGCATGAACGACAAGGGAGTGGTGACCTATGACCGCCAGACATGCAAAGACATCTACTACTTCTACAAGGCACAGTGGAACCCAGAGCCCATGGTCTATATCACGGGCCGACGCTTCGCCATACGCAGCCACGCCGTGACCGACGTGAAAGCATACACCAACCAGCAGCAGGCCACGCTCTACGTGAACGGTCGGAAGATAGGCAAGGCCAAAGCCGACGACATAGGGCGGCTGCAATGGAAAGACGTGCAGCTCAGCAAGGGCGACAACGTGATAGAGGTGCGATCGGGCAAGCTCAGCGACACCTGCACGTGGACACTGAAGAACTAACTACTTATAAGCAATGAAGAATTTGTTATTAACCCTGTTACTGTTGCTCCCGCTACATGCCGAGGCGCAGCTGATGAAGGCCGGTCCGGAGTACATGCCGGCAGAGATGGAACCTGTCACGGCACCGTTCGACGTGAGCGGCATCAGCCGGCCGGTGTTCGCCGACAGGACGTGGACGGTGAAAATGAACAAACGGGGACTTTCCACTCGCCAGATACAGACGGCCATCGACCGCATGAGCCGACAGGGTGGCGGCACGGTCATCGTCCCCGATGGTCAGTGGACCAGCGGACGCATAGAGCTGAAGTCGGGCGTATGCCTGCACCTGAGCGACGGAGCCATGCTTACCTTCAGCGGCTACATCAAAGACTATCAGCCTGCCGTGCCCACACGCAACGAGGGCTACGACGTGATGTCGCTCGGAGCCATGATTTATGCCAATGGGGCTGAGAACATCGGACTGACGGGACGAGGCCATATCGTGGGTCCATCGACCGACTGCGAGATATATCAGGAGAACCGTAAATACTTAGTGGTGGAGGAGTGTGTAGATATAACGAAGCCCATTGCCGAGCGGCTCTGTGACGGGCAGCAAGGACGCCCCGTGCTCTTGCCCATGACCGTGGCTCCCGTTAACTGCAAGAATGTGCTGATAGAGGGCATTACCATCGACAAGGGTCTCTTTTGGAACATCGTGCCACAGTATTGCAACAACGTCATCATACGCGGCGTGACCGTCAACAGTGCCGGACACGGACGCACCGACGGCATCGACATCGAATCGACCACCAATTCACTGATAGAGTACTGCCAACTTGACTGCGGTGACGACTGCTATACCATCAAGTCGGGGCGCGGCGAAGACGGCGTACGGACTGCCCGTCCGTCGGTGGGCTGTGTCATCCGCCACAGCGTGGCTCTGCGGGGCGGCGGAGGCTTAGTGCTGGGCTCTGAGACGGCTGCCTCCATGTGGAATATATACATGCACGACTGCATTTTCGACGGGACAGAACAGGGTATCCGCATCAAGACACGACGCCCGCGCGGCGGTGGTGCCCACGACGTGTGGGTGGAGCGTGTGATGGCAAGGAACATCAAGTGGAATGGTTTGACCGTTGACATGCTCGGCTCAAAGAAATGGG
>DFLE01000057.1:132373-152876 GCA_002373375.1 Prevotellaceae bacterium UBA3627 | reverse complement strand
TGATGGACTTCCATTCCATCGGTCGCACGGTGACATTAGCGCCCGTTACATGGACTGACGGATGGCCTATCGTGGGACTGCCGGGCAACCTGGGCCGTGCTCCGCGCACCTGGCTCAAGCCTGATATTGACCTCCCGGCGTCAGACAAAGCCGCACAACCGCATGCTCCATACTATCGCAGCGAGGACTTCAACGGCAACAGTGGCCGCAACAGCGGGCCGTTCGGGCGCGTATGGCAGTGGAACCACAACCCCGATGACAATATGTGGGCGCTCAAAGGTGGTCGTCTGCGTCTCAACACCATGCCAGCCGACCAGCTGATGTGGGCGCGTAACTCACTTACACAGCGTGTCATCGGTCCGTCAAGCATCGCCACCGTAGAGCTTTATACAAAGGGAATGAAAGACGGCGACGTGGCAGGACTGGGTAACATCAATGTGCCATGCTCATGGATAGGAGTGGTGAAGCAAGACGGCAAACTGACCTTGCGCTGGTTTGACCAGGCAAAGAACGATACCGTTGACCAGCCGCTCACGCTGCCCAAGCAGAAGCTGTGGCTGCGCTCTTGCGGTGAGTATGACAAGGACGAGGCAGAGTATGCCTACTCTACGGACGGGGTGACATATCACAGCCTGGGCAGGACGTTACGACTGACCTACCAGCTCATCACCTTCCAGGGCTCACGTCATGCGCTCTTTGCCTTCAACAAGGATGGACACAACGGCGGCTATGCCGAGTTTGACAACTTCACCGTTGACGAGCCTTACGCCGACCGCTCACAGAATATACCATACGGCAAGAGCTTTCGCATCATCAACCTCGCCACAGGCAAGCCTATGCACGCCACATCACACGGACTGATGTATGACACCGCACAGAAGGACAACTCCGCACAGACTCACTTCCGCCTTGTTGACAAGGGCAACGGACAGGTAGCATTGCAGTGTGAGGACGGCCGTTATGTATGGGTATCGGGAATGGGACTGGCAGGTGACGTACGTCTCACCACGGATGAGTCAAAGGCAGAGGTGTTCCTCTGGCAGGACTATCTCAACCAGGAGTTCATGCTCATGTCAATGCGCACCCATAAGTATATAGGCAAGAGCCCTACCACGGGCAGCCCGTACTCTATGGACTACACCGGCAGTGACCCGGCGCGCCGCAACGGAGCTGTGTTCCGCTGGGAAGAGGTGAAATAGAAGACGAAGGTCCCACCCCAACCCTCACAAGGGGAGGGGGAGGGGAACCCACCTTAAATAATAAACCAATTAAGAATTATGAGAAAACTAACCGCAATCATGGTGCTGCTGCTCACACTGGGCTTCAGCACAGGTGTCATGGCACAGACTAAGGGGAAGAGCGCCATGGCAACATTTGAGAGTAAGATTCTTGGAAGACATCCGTTCTCGCTGCAGTGGATATCATGGGACTATTTTGGCAGCGTGGAGGTAAGGAAGGAGAACGGCCGCCTGCACTGCATAGGCTCACAGCGCAGCAAGGAGAACGATGACTATGTCATCATCGACGGATATATAGAGATGATAGATGCTCTGCGCTTCGGATTCACAGGCACTATCATCACGAAGATATACCACATCAACGGCGGACAGCCCTGCATACGCGACGGATACTTCGAGTTCGCATCAACGCAGGGACGCAAGTACTGGCGACTGCAGCAGATGGAGAATCCATGCGACGGAGTCACCGACTACGTTGACATATACTTCGCTAAGACAAAATAGGTTTACTTCTTCCTCCCCCTGAAGTAGTTCTTCACACGGTTGTAGCCGTCAACGCCGAGGATGGTGATGCCGCCATACTGGCATGTCTTGGCAAGACCGAAGAGCACCGTCCACAGCACACCCTTAGCGGCGGCGCTGATAGGCAGCAGCATCTGGGCGAAAGACAGGATGTAAAACGGTATGCAGCATAGCAACACTATGACGCCAGTGCGGAATGACAGTGACTGCAGCCACAACTTTACTTTCTTGAGAAGATTTTTCATGATTTTTTGAGTTCCTTTTTGTGTCTGTATTGCGAATGCAAAGTTACAAAGAAAATAGGACATTTTAGTGATTTGGGGTTCAGAAAAAGTGTCACGAAAAAACTCAAAATAGAAAGAAATGATATATGTAAAGACCACCAGAAAGGCTCCAAAAAGGGCTTTTCTGGTGTTTTTTTATGTGAAAGCATAGCTTTTACGCTATGAAAGCATAGCTTTCTCATCATAAAAGGGCAGCTTTTACACTGTAAAGTGATAGCTTTTACGGGCTAAAAGCTACCACTTTATGGGGGTATTCATAATCCCTCTGCTGATTATCAGCAAGTTACAAACGCTGATAATTCGTGTAGAGCAAAGCAGCTGTAAGTTTTTTCAAAAAACCGCCCTAAAATCGGGGTTAAAAAACGCCTCCCGATAGGACAAAATCGTCATCGGGGTATTTTTGCAGTGCTCCGAAAACGTAATATTTACGTAAGTATCTGTTCAAAATTAATTGTACATATAATTTATTTTTCACATTGATAAAAAATTCATGGTTAATTCATGGCCAATTCATGGAAATTCATGTTAAAAAAGAACCAGTTAACGTGTTTTATATTCGGAATCAATGGTCAAAGTCATAAGACTTATAATGAAAACTTTATCTTTTATAGTTACATTCTGGGTATCCTGAGCAACCTATAAAATGCCCGAATTTTCCAATTCTCGGTATTAATATTCTTCCACATTTAGGACAAATCCCATCTATTTTGTTTATATCCATTATATGTAATGGGATGTTTCTTTCTTTCGCAGAATTTATCAAATATTGGGTAGGTCTGTCCTCATTATTTGTAAATGCAATAATCTCATTTGCTATTGGTAGCATTTCGTCTATACAACGATAGCCTGCTGCTCTTTTATATTTATCCCATTTTACAGGAAAACATCCCAAAGGTAATTTGAACTTTGAGCAAATGTTAAAGAGACATATGGAAAAATCTGAATTTATAGATAATGGACCTATAATTACGATAGCATTTCCTTTGCTGACATGAGGAAGGTGTTCATATACGTATTTTTCTAAGATCTCACTATTTCTAAGTGTATGTGGTCCATAGATTAAGACTTTATAGTCTTTAGGTAAAGTACCTTTAATTTTTATTATGTCAAAATCAGATGGAGTCATCGAAATAGCGTCATCCCAACCTTTTTCTTCGTAAAATTCACAGATTTCTCGCTTGATACATTGCATGGGATTTCTATTACAAAATATGTCATCGGGTTTGGTTACTCCATCATATTTGGAAGAATGAGCGCATGAAACGCAAGACTTTTCTATAGATATATCAAGATTGTATCTGTAGTTAATGTAATCTTTTATTTCTTGATTAGTAATTTTGTTCTTTTTTATAATATTAAGTTCAATTTCAGAATTATCATCAACAATCATGTTATGTTCTCTACATGATATGTTTTTTGTATAGGAACCTTTGTCTGAGCAATAAACATAACGTAATAACTCGGATTCAAATGACCCTGTTTTTTCTCTTTTGAAATTATATAATGATACCATATAGTTCTCACTAATTTTATGAGAATCACACAACATCTTTATGTCATTTTCCGAATTTATTTTTATTTCTGCTATCCTTAGTCCAGAGTGTCTCTTCTGCTCTGTACATTCATGGGTGACAAAAATTTCAACTAACAACGGTGGTATTCTACTGTCATTACTTGTAAGGAGGATGTCTGCTATATACTTATTACCTTCTTTATCCTCAACTTCTTTTTCAATTTCACAATTTGGATACCATTTCTTCAAATTGAATTTTTCTAGTTTGCGTTCTTGACATCCGTCAGTTTTATATCTGCAATTTGTGGTATCACATGTATAATTTACATTGTATTCAAGATAAAATGAATCAGAAGAATCATAAGCCTTCTTGAACAAATATTCTGAAAGAGTATGAAGATAGTGGTCGAAAACACAAACATTTATGTTCTTGTGTCTAAAATGACGTCGTTTTATGTCATCCTTTAGAGATGCTATCATCTCATCATGACAGTAGATGCAGTAGAATTTATGTTCTTTACGATAGTTCTCATCAATATCTTCTATATTGATAAGTTCTTCATTCTCGTTAAAAGCATACCGGTATAACACATCATTACTATCCGAATATGATGTGTTTATAAGCGCAGGATTGAAAAAATCATGTCTCATTTTTTTACAAAACAATATTATAATACAAATTTAGTGTTTTTCTAAACAAAACGCAAAATAAATATATAATAAATAAAATGTACTTCGCAAATTTGTGAAGTACATTTTATTTTCTTAATTTTGCATTGTATTTCAAATAGATTAAGATGATACAGATAGAAGGAATAAGAAGTGACATGATAGCCAACAATCTTATACCATCCTCTCCCATCCATCCTGGGGAGATACTGAAAGATGAGATAGAAAGCAGGGGCATTTCGCAAAAAATGCTCGCAAACGAAACGGGAATATCATATACCATAGTGAACGAAGTGATGAACGGCAAGCGACAACTGACGCCTGAGTATGCATTGCTGATAGCTAAGGCTCTGGATATTGACGCGGACGATTTGATGCGCATCCAGATAGATTATACTAAGGAAAGCATAATGCGAAACAATAGTTTCAGAGCAAAACTGGATAAGATAAGAAAAATCGCCGCTTCGGTAACATTGTAAAAGACTTTTGATAAACGTAATGAGTGTAACATCTATAGCAAGACTGGGATTTATAAAGAGACAGAGGGAACTGGAGAAACATTTTACAGAGCCTGAAGCGCTGCAGCATAAGGTGATGGGACGGCTTACAAGTCGTGCCGCAGACACCAAGTATGGCAGTGAACATTCCTTCGGTGCAATAAAGAGCTATGAGGATTTTAGAAAGAATATCCCCGTAAATACCTATGAGGAGCTGAAAGGTGACATCGACCTCATGCGACATGGCGAGAAAGACGTGCTGTGGCCGGGTAAGGTCAAGTGGTACGCCAAGTCGTCGGGCACCACCAATGACAAGTCGAAGTTCATACCTGTGTCGGCTGAGGGACTGAAGCGCATACACTATGCCGGTGGTACCGACGTGGTGGCTTATTACCTGCAGAACAATCCCAAGAGCAGG
Source organism: Prevotellaceae bacterium UBA3627 (assembly GCA_002373375.1). Classification (GTDB taxonomy): domain Bacteria; phylum Bacteroidota; class Bacteroidia; order Bacteroidales; family Bacteroidaceae; genus Prevotella. Next base: position 147,735 of record DFLE01000057.1, on the reverse strand, counting down.
CTGTTTGACGGCAGGGCGCTGATACTGGGCGGCTCACACTCGCCAAACTACAATGTGGCAGGTTCGCTGGTGGGCGACCTCTCCGCCATATTGATAGAGAATATCAACCCTATAGTAAATATGGTGCGAGTGCCCGATAAGAAGACGGCGCTCATAAGCGACTTCGAGGTGAAGCGCGAGCAGATAGCACGACAGTGTCTGGACAAGAACATCACTAACATCAGTGGCGTGCCGTCATGGATGATGTCGGTGCTCACGCGCGTGATGAAGCTGAGCGGCAAGCAACACCTGCAGGAGGTGTGGCCAAACCTTGAGGTATTCTTCCACGGAGGCATAGCCTTCACACCATACCGCAAGCAGTATGAGCAGCTCATAACGAAGAGCGACATGAACTATATGGAGACGTATAACGCCTCGGAGGGATTCTTCGGCATACAGAATGACCCGCTGGACCCCTCGATGATGCTGATGCTCGACTATGACGTGTTCTATGAGTTCGCTCCGATGGATGCCATCGACGATGCTGGACAGATAACCGACGCGTCGAAGGTGGTGCCGCTTGAGGATGTGGAGCTGGGTAAGAACTACGCCATGATTATCAGTACGTCGTGCGGACTGTGGCGTTATATGATAGGCGACACGGTGCGCTTTACGAGCAAGAGACCGTATAAGTTCATCATCACCGGCAGGACGAAGAGCTTTATCAATGCCTTCGGCGAGGAGCTCATCGTTGACAATGCCGAGCAGGGACTGCACTATGCTTGTGAGAAGACTGGTGCGGAGGTGCGCGAATACACCGCTGCCCCGGTACACAGGAGCGAGGGCGTGGTGCCCCACCACCAGTGGGTGATAGAGTTTGCCAAGGAGCCTGCCGACATAAACGAGTTTGCAAGGATACTTGACGAGCGCCTGCAGCAGCTTAACAGTGACTATGAGGCGAAGCGTTTCAAGGATATCAACATGGTGTGCCTTGACCTCGTGGTGGCGCGTCAGGGACTCTTCCACGACTGGCTGAAGCAGAAGGGCAAGTTGGGAGGCCAGCATAAGGTGCCGCGACTGTCAAACTCTCGTCAGCACATAGATGAGATATTGGCGCTGTGTGAGCGAGGCTAAAAAGACTAACACGGTTTACACATAAACGACCGCAGATTAAACAGATTTGTAAAGTACACAGATATAATGAAAAAGCGAACAGGCATAATGGCGAAGAACGCCGCCAAGGTATTTTTCACTTTTCACTTTTCACTTTTCACTTTGACAGTATTACTGTCAGGCTGCGCCCGCATGGGATCCCCTGACGGTGGATGGTATGACGAGACACCGCCGAGGGTGATAGCGTCATCGCCAGCCGACCGTGGCACTGACGTGACACAGAATCGTGTGACCATATATTTCGATGAGTATATAAAGATGGAGAATGCCCAGGAGAAGGTGGTGGTGTCTCCGCCACAGATGGAGACTCCCGACATCAAGACGCTGGGCAAACGCATAATGATACAGCTGAAGGACTCGCTGAAGCCTAACACCACCTATACCATAGACTTCTCTGACGCCATAGTGGACAATAACGAGGGGAACCCCATGGGTAACTATACCTTCAGCTTCTCCACCGGCGACCACATCGACACCCTTGAGTGCTCAGGCTACGTGCTCAACGCAGAGGACCTGGAGCCCGTGAAGGGCATATTGGTGGGACTGTATAGCAAGAAAGACTCCCTGGCGGCCGACACGCTGCCGTTCCTACGTGTGTCACGTACAGACTCACGTGGACGTTTCGTGATACGCGGCATAGCCCCCGGCACTTACACCGTGGGGGCTGTGCAGGATATGGACGGTGACTACCGTTTCTCACAGCGTGGCGAGATGATGGCGTTCTCACATCAGGAGATATCGCCATCGGGATTCCTTGACCACCGCCAGGACACGCTGTGGGCTGACGAACTGCATATAAAGGACATAAAGCGCATACCTTATATACACTACAAACCCGATGATATAGTGCTGAGGGCGTTCAGCCATACGCAGACGGACCGCTTCTTCCTGAAGGCCGACCGCACCGATGCCGACCGCTTCTCGCTGTTCTTCACAGCACCTGTCAGCATAGACAGCGTGGCACGTTTCAACGGTGCCGCCTCCACACAGCCACGCCTGAGACTGCTCAATGCCCCGGAGAGCGTTGACATAACAAACTGGTATGTGATGGAGCAGTATGCCTCGCAGGGCGACACGCTGACCTACTGGCTGCGTGACACTACACTCGTTAACCAGGACACACTGCTCGTGGAGATGACGACGCTGCAGACCGACACCACCGGCACGCTGAGGCTTGCCACCGACACCCTTGAGGTGTTGGCAAAGACACCGCTGGCAAAGCGACTGAAGAAACAGGAGGAGGCAAACAAGGAATGGCGCAAGGACATGGAGAAACGACTGAAGGAGCGTGAGAAGATGCTGGCACGCATAGAGTCAGAGGAGGAGCGGCGCATGGTGCCAGAGGTTGACACCGTGATGCCCATGCCGCGACTGACACCTAAGTATGACGTGAAACAGTCAATGGACCCTGACGGCTCCATAAGATTCTCCTTCCCATATCCGCTGGCGCGTATGGACACCGCCGCCATACACCTCTACGTAGAGCAAGACTCTATGTGGTTCCGTGCACCTTACGTGATACATACCACTGACACCCTGCCTACGCAGCGTAACTGGGAACTGTACTCAGAATGGATACCCGGCGCACGTTACTCCTTTGAGGTTGACACACTCGCCTTCGAGGATATATATGGCAACACCAGCGTACCATACAAGACCGGTATCACCATACGTGAATTAAACGAATATGCCTCTCTCTTCGTCAACATAACAGAGACTGACACCTGTGATGTCGTAGTAGAACTGCTCAGCGCTTCTGACAAGCCGCTGAGAAAGGCGGTAACAAAGAACCGTACGGCAGAGTTCTATTATGTCACTCCGGGAAAGTACTTTATGCGAGCCTTCATAGACCGCAACGGCAACGGCACATGGGACGCGGGCGACTATTACAATGATATACAGCCCGAGGAAGTGTACTACTACCAGGAGGAGATAGAGTGTAAGGCAAAATGGGACTATACCAAGCAATGGACACTGCGCTCCGTTCCGCTCTTCAAGCAGAAGCCGTCGTCGTTAGTAAAAGCGAAGGCCGACAAGCAGAAGACCATAAAGCACCGCAACGCCGACAGGGCAAAGGAGAAGGGAATACCGATGCCTGAGAAGTAACGTGCAGAATGGTTCGTTTATTAACGTAAAAAGACTTTTACTATGAAGAGACTGTTCACTATGGGGCTGATACCTTCAACCCGTATGTTTTTCAATTCATGCGTCCTGCTCTGCCTTCTTGTTGTGACGGCACCGACAGCAAGCGCACAATGTACCACTAAGAACACAGCCTTCTCTGGCTATGAGGGAATAAACTATAACCTTTACTTCAACTGGCAGTTTGTGTGGATAAAGGCCGGCACGGCATCAATGGTCACACAGCCCATTATGTACTATGGCAAGAAGGCCTACCGCTCCAGCCTTGTCACTAAGTCTTCGTCAAGGGTTGACAAGTACTTTATGATGCGTGACACCATCATGGCGTATTTCTCCACAGAACTCGCTCCTATATATTATCGCAAGGGAGCGCGTGAGGGCAAACGCTACTACGTCGATGAGGTATGGTACACCTATCCTAACGGCAAGTGTAAGACTACACTGAAGCACCTGTACTCTGACGGCACGCGCGACCGTCAGGAACATACCTACAACCACTGCGTGTCTGATATGCTCAACAGTTTCCAGCGTGTGCGCAACTATGACGCTACCAACTGGAAGGTGGGACACACGGAGAACATCTACATAGCCGGTGGCTCCAAGCTCACCAAGGCGCGGCTGGTGTATAAGGGGAAGAAGACCGTCAAGGCCGACAACGGAGTGAAGTATCCGTGTCTGATACTGTCTTATCAGGAGATTGACGACAAGAAATACAAGGAGATAGTGCGTTTCTTCGTGACCGATGACAAACGCCATATTCCCGTGCGCCTTGACCTCAACCTGCGTTTCGGTTCTGCCAAGGCATTCCTCAGTTCTATAAAGGGATAAAATTGTTAAGGAGGTCTGTTATGGAGTTATGGAGTTAAGGAGTCAAGACAAATGTGTTTGCTTGTATTCTGGCAAGCGGTAATGTCTTAACTCCTTAACTCCTTAACTTCTTAACTTCTTAACTCCTTATATCACAGTTCCCTCAGTATAGCAAGTGACTTCAGTTCATGAAAGGCAGGCTGGTGTATATGGTAGAACTGTAGGATAAGGTCTGTGACACGGTTGCGCTCAGCACGCGTCATGTGAAACAGATGTATGTTCTGTACCGACATACGCAGCAGCGTAAGCATCTTACTCGCCTCGTCGGCGTTGAGGAAGTCGCGGTGCAGAGGCACCGACATACAGAAGCGTCCCTCGCGCATGTCGAACAGAGCGCCCTCGTGCCAACTGCTCTCATCGGGCATGAAGCCCAGGAAACGTGTAAGGTGCATCATGAACATAAGGTGGAAGTTGCTCACTCCGCGCTCAGAGGCATCAAGCCACAGCAGACTGCGCTCCACGAAGTCATAGAGATTAGTGTCCGTATGCTGGTCGCGGGTGGCAGACAATAGAAACTCCGCCAGGAAAAAAGCAATGGACATCTTGATACCGTCAAACGGCAGCGAACCATACACCTCCGCCATCTCCACCTCGCTCACCGTGGCTATCTGCTGGTGGGGAGCAAAACGATATTCCATACTGAGTATGGACAGCGGCTGGAACAACTGACGGCGCTGCCTGCTCTTGGCTCCGCTGCCTGCCTTTACAGCCACAGTGACCCTGCCGCCGTCACGCATCAGCAGGTCAACGATAAGACGGTTGTCACCATACTTCACCGTCCTTAATACTATGCCACGTGATTTTTTGTTCATCTTCAGTATGCAAAAATACAAAAATAAAGTGCAAGGAGAAAATAATTCGCTTAAAATTTGCACAATACAATAAAAAACAGTACCTTTGCACTCGCTTAGTGAAATGTCATGAGATATTCGCTTGTCTCTGCTCGCCTCGGCGATGCATTTCACAAGTCAACAGGCGGCGTGCTCGTATATCGGTTAGTACTCAAGATTTTCATTCTTGCAAGAGGGGTTCGACTCCCCTGCACGCTACAAAACAAACCTATTTTGAGATAATCGCCATTGCGCAGTGATTGCGCTAACTCCGATGAGTGACAGTGTGGCGATGAGAAGCATAGGGATGCTTCTTGCTCAGGGCTACTGTAGTGGTATAAGACCCATAGGCTATCATTTTTTTAACTTGTCTCGGCAGTGTGCCTGAGACGCAAAAAACAAAAAAACAAAATGGCAAATCACAAATCATCAGTGAAGCGCATTCGTCAGACTAAGACACGTACACTTCACAACAAGTACTACGCTAAGACTATGCGTAACGCTGTACGCAAACTGCGTGCTACAGAGAACAAGGAAGAGGCAGTTGCTCTCTATCCAAAGGTGCAGAAGATGTTGGACAAGCTCGCAAAGCACAACATTATTCACAAGAACAAGGCTGCTAACATCAAGTCAAGCCTGTCTAAGCACATCCAGAAGCTCGGCTAATAACAGTCGGTTTTCTGTGAAACCTACAAGGATTATAGTTACCTGAGGTAGCTGTGTCCAATACTTGAACACAAGATTGTTTCCATAATAATTTTTTAAAAAGGTTGCAGCCCGTGAGGGGTAGCAACCTTTTTTTGTAACCTTTTTTTTGTGAATGTTACTTAATAAGTTGAAGATATTTTTGCGTAATAGAATTATTTTCAGTATCTTTGCAAGGAAATAATAAACATAAAATAAATGGAAGAAAACCAGAAGAAAGAGATAAACTACAACGGCAGTAGCATCCAGGTGCTCGAGGGCCTGGAGGCAGTGCGTAAACGCCCGGCCATGTATATTGGCGATATATCAGAGAAAGGTCTGCACCATCTTGTCAACGAGACTGTGGACAACTCTATCGACGAGGCAATGGCGGGCTATTGTACCGATATACAGGTGGTGATAAACGAGGATAACTCTATAACCGTTGAGGATAACGGTCGAGGCATACCTGTTGACGAGCATCCGAAGCTGAAGAAGTCAGCACTTGAGGTCGTGATGACCGTGCTCCATGCCGGTGGTAAGTTTGATAAAGGCTCTTATAAGGTCTCTGGTGGTCTGCACGGTGTGGGTGTGAGCTGTGTGAACGCTCTCTCTACACACATGATATCGCAGGTATTCCGTGACGGAAAGATATATCAGCAGGAGTATGAGAAGGGTAAGCCCCTCTATCCTGTGAAGGTGGTGGGCGAGACCGACAAGCGCGGTACGCGTCAGCAGTTCTGGCCTGACGGCTCTATCTTCACCACGACAGAGTATAAGTATGATATCGTGGCACGTCGTATGCGTGAGCTCGCATTCCTCAATGCCGGCATCACTATCACGCTTACCGACAAGCGCCCTGACGAGGAGGGTAACCTCCGTCAGCCAGAGGTGTTCCACGCCAAGGAAGGACTGAAGGAGTTCGTGCGTTACGTTGACCGTCATCGCACAAGCATCATCGGCGACCCTATCTGCCTTAAGACAGAGAAAGACGGAGTGCCTATCGAGATAGCACTGCTCTATAACAATGACTACTCTGAGAATATACACTCTTATGTCAATAACATCAACACCATAGAGGGTGGCACACACCTCACCGGCTTCCGTATAGCACTGGCACGCTCGCTGAAGAAATACTCTGACGAGGATGACCAGCTGCGCAAGCAGATAGAGAAGGCGAAGGTGGAGATAGCTCAGGATGACTTCCGCGAGGGCTTGACAGCCATCATCTCAGTAAAGGTGGCAGAGCCGCAGTTTGAGGGACAGACGAAGACCAAGCTGGGTAACAGCGAGGTGAACGGCGCCGTACAGAAGGCTGTGGGCGAGGCTATGGCAAACTATCTGGAGGAGCATCCGAAGGAGGCACACCAGATATGCGAGAAGGTGATACTCGCCGCTGCTGCACGTATTGCAGCACGTAAGGCTCGTGAGAGCGTGCAGCGTAAGAATCCTATGACGGGGGGTGGACTGCCAGGCAAGCTGGCAGATTGCTCAAGCCGTGATCCGAAGAAGACAGAGATATTCCTCGTCGAGGGTGACTCTGCAGGTGGTTCAGCAAAACAGGGACGTGACCGTCACACCCAGGCTATACTGCCGCTCAGAGGTAAAATTCTTAACGTGGAGAAGGTGCAGTGGCACAAGGTGTTTGAGGCTGAGTCAGTGAATATCATCCTGCAGGCCATCGGCGTACGCTTCGGCGTGGACGGCGAAGACTCTAAGGAAGCTAATATCGACAAGCTGCGTTATGACAAGATAATCATCATGACCGATGCCGATGTCGATGGCTCACACATCGACACGCTTATCATGACATTGTTCTTCCGCTTTATGCCGAAGGTAATACAGGAGGGACACCTCTATATCGCTACTCCGCCGTTGTATCAGTGTACTTACAAGAATCATAAAGAGTACTGCTACACAGAGGAAGACCGTATGAAGTTCATAGACACTTACTGTAACGGTGACGCTGATGACTCAAAGCTCCATACACAGCGATACAAAGGTCTGGGTGAGATGAATCCGGAGCAGCTGTGGGACACCACCATGAACCCTGAGACGCGACTGCTCAAGCAGGTGACAATACAGAATGCCGCTGACGCTGACGAGATTTTCTCAATGCTTATGGGTGATGACGTGGAGCCACGCCGTAAGTTCATAGAGGAGAATGCTACATACGCTAACATCGATGCGTAATAGTTGACAATTAAAAACTAATAATTAATCCACCAACTCATGCTCCCTCCCTCACAGGGAGGGCCGGGGTGGGTCTCTTAACAACTCATAACTTGCATACAATGCACGACATAGAGACAGTAACGGTTGAGAGCGTTGTTGAGAAATACTCTCTGCCACATATAGGCCATGATATAGCCTTGATGCCTACATTGCGTTCGCTGCAGAACGTGATGGATGCCAAGCGTATGTCGTTATGTCTTTTTATCGGAGTATGTACAAGTGGTGTGGTGACGCTGACTGTCAATGACCGTAAGCGTGCCGCTACTAACGATAATGTGATGGTTATAACCGATGAGTCGGTGATTAACGGATTACGTTATAGTGATGACTTCGATGGAATGGGAGTTTTGATATCCTATTCTCTGTTACAAGACATATTATGTGACGTGCATAATATGAGTGACCTCTTCCTGCTTACGCATAACTATCCGGTGTTCAGCCTGACGCAGGAGGAGACTAATGAGCTGAAGGTTTATTTCGATGCCATCGCCAGACGTGTGCAGAAAGAGAACCATCCACACAGGTTGGAGGTGGCAAGGCTTATGCTGCTCACGTTGATATATGACCTCTCACCGGCAATAGACCGTACTATCAAGGCGGTGGCGATGGATGAGCGTCAGTCACGTGCCGAGCGTCTTTTCGTGGAGTTCATACAGCGCGTGAGAAGCAATTTCCGTGAGCACAGACAGGTGTACTGGTATGCCGAGCAGATGGGTATCACACCAAAGTATCTCAGTGAGGTGATATCAAGTACCAGCCGCCGCTCGCCTAACCAGTGGATAGATAAGTTCGTGACGGCGGAGATTCGTAACCAACTTAAACATACTTCAAAGAGCATACGCGAGATTGCCAAGGAGATGAATTTCTCCTCACAGTCGTTCTTCGGAAAATACTTTAAGGACAACGTAGGTGTCTCACCGTCTGAATATCGCCATGATTCTTGATATTGACAATATACTTGTGTCTTCCGATGTGTTGACAGAGCACTTTGCTTGCGATTTGGAGAAATGTCACGGTCGTTGCTGTATTGAAGGTGATGCGGGAGCTCCCGTTACTATCGATGAAATCGAACATATAGAAAACAATCTTGACCAAGTGTGGCCATTGTTGTCGGCTCAGGCTCAGTCGGTGATAGACAAGCAGGGAGTGGCATATACAGACCAGGAGGGCGACCTTGTGACATCTATAGTAGGTGGCAAGGACTGTGTTTTCACATGCTATGATGACATTAAACTGTCATTACCGTCAGAAAACTCAGAAAGCCCCGGAAATCCCGGGATATCCAGAATATCCGGAATATCCGGAAAGTCCGGAACCTCTGGAACCCTCGGAACCTCAGGTAATTCCGCCTCCTCCGACAGAATTGTCAAAAACTGTTGTCTGTGTGCCTATGAGAAACTCTACCGGCAGAATAAGATACAGTGGTGTAAGCCCGCTTCATGTGCACTCTATCCTATAAGGGTAAAGACACTGAGAGGTGGTATAACGGCACTCAACTATCACCGCTGGGATGTATGTCGAGATGCGGTGGAACGGGGAAAAAGAGAGGGTATAAAGGTATATCAGTTCCTGTGTGAGCCTCTTATCCGTCGTTTCGGGGCGGAGTGGTATGAGCAGTTATGTGTTGCTGCCGATGAAATGGGCAACTTATAACAGGTTACTATAGATAATAGTGTTAAATCAATAAAATATTAACTAAAAACAATTTCGTGTATGAAAAAACAATTACTTACTTTAGTTGCGCTTCTTTTTGCGGCAGTCACCGCGATGGCGCAAGTAAGCCTTGGCACTCCAAAGTGGAATATCAAGGATGGAGCTAAGATTAGCCTTACGAAGGATATCCAGTTGTCATTCCCTGAGGCAACGGGTGTTACGGCAGAGTCTGTTGTTACCATTGCAGGTAACCTTTTCCCTGCTGATGAGGAGCAGGGTGCAGTGCCAGACTTCGATGGATTGGAGAGTTCTATTGCCAATCCTGTTAGCATTGTGATGGCCGACATCCTTGATGAAGTGCAGGAGAAGACCACTTACAAACTCATTATCACCTCTGTTCAAGTTGACAATGTGGAGCAGTTGACAGATGGCGAGACAATCAGCATCTCATTCACTACTCGTGGTTCAGAGCGCAAGTTGTCATGGACATTCCAGAATACAACGGAAGATGTGAATAAGATAAAAGCTTCTATAAATGCAGAAGAAGGCCTATGGACTGCTTCATCAAAAGGACGTTTTGCCACTGCAAAATCCTACAATTATGAGGAAGTAATGATGAATAACAACGAGGTGCTTCCTATGACAGAGGAGTTATTGGTTAATTGTGCAGGGGGTCAAATGATTGTTGGAAATCCTGATGATACTCCAGCAAATAACCGTTTACAATTTAATGGTTCTCGTAGTTTCATAATACCAGACTGTATTGAGGGGGACGAGGTCACATTTGATATTATTAGAGCAACCAAAGGTACTGTTTGGATGCAGGTACTCAATGCTGAGAGTGACAAGGGAATAGAATCTTCAAATGGTATAAAGGATTCTGTGTGGTGTAATGACCTTTATTCAAAGCGAGGTACTTTAAAATTTGTTGTTAAAGAGTCTGGTGACTTGGTTGTAAAAGTATGCGGTATATGCTTATATGGTATAGAGATTCTTCCAGGTGACAAAGAGAAGGCTAAATACACCTATTCAGTAAAGGCTGTTGATTCTAAAGGCAATGTCCTGAAGGAATTTATTCCAGAAACAGAAGGAGAAGAAGGTGATCAAATAGAAGTGATGTATTCTTATTGGATGAAGACATCTGAAGGATCTCTCGTAACCTATGGTACTAAGGGTGATCCTTTTAAGGCAACATTTGACTTGAAGAGTGACACTACATTTACAATTAATTATAAGAGTACAGGTATAGAAGGTGTAGTATATCTCGCCGAAATGGAGGATTTCTATAATGCAGAAGACTTGGACTGCCCGATACAGCTTTGTTCAAATACAAACATGGCAATCCGTTCTTCTGGTGCTAAAGCTGCATACTGTGTTGCAGAAGACGGTTTCCAGTTGACTACGCTTCCTGCTGGAACGTATAAGATTAAGGCAGTGTTGTTTGATGCAGCGAAGACACCAAACTATATAGCAACCTTTATGGTTGGCAGTGAGGAGGTGACTCTAACAGCTTCTAATACCAACTTTGATGAGAAAGAGTCTGGCGTGTTCACGGTGACAGATGATGACACCCCGGTAATATTGACACAGAGTGGCGGTGCTGACAAGGGTGTTGATATCCTTGCCATCTATGCTACCGATGATGTACCAGAGGAAGAGCCAGACGGCGTAGCTTCTGTTGAGGCTAAGACAAACGCTGCTAAGGCTGTTCGCAAGGTTGTGAAAGACGGTCAGCTGCTTATCGAGGGTGCAAACGGCACATTCAATGTTGCTGGCGCACAGGTTAAGTAAGCAAGGAGCATATCTATTTTGATAAGATTATAAGGAAGTAATAACGGGGGCGTGTCAGGTAAATGTGGGGCGCGCCCCCTTGTTTTTTCAACTATTACGAGAAACTAACACAATACATATATATTATGAAGAAGATTTTCGCAATTGTCTTACTGCTTGTCGCCATTACCGCCAAGGCAACAGACTTTACTGATGTCAGCGTAACGGTAAGTGGTATGACCACCACCTTCGACAATGGCAAACTGTTGATTAAGATTGACAGCAACGGCAGGGTGAGCAGCATTAAGTTCAACAAGAACCATGAGTTGCTTGCCTCTAATGGAGTGTATTTTGACTACACCACTGCAAACGGTAACCAAGGTCTCTCTCCGTCAAAGGTAGAAGTGATAAAAAATACCCCGGAGATGTGTGAGGTGCTATACAGTGCAACTTCGGGCAATACTATCTTCCAGCAGGGATATATCGTTCGTAAGAATGTGGCGGGCATATATACTTACGTCATAGCCACAGGCACCTCTACCTCGGCAAGTGAGCCAATCAAGGAGGCGCGCGTGTGTACACGTCTTGTTTCAGACATGCTGAACGGTTACGTGGATTACCGTATGAACGGCAAGATACCAAGCAATTCAGAGATGGCTGAGGCAGAGAAGGAGGAAAACACAGTGCAGGATGCCACGTATTACCTCTCTGACGGCACCACCATCTACACCAAATACAACTGGGCAAACTACGTGGAGCGCGATACCGTTCATGGATTAAGCAATGGTTATTACGGTCTTTGGAATGTACCTGTATCATACGAATGGCTGAACGGTGGACCAGAGCGTCAGGAACTTATGGTACACGCTACCAGTAAGTCGCCTATCACCATACAGATGCTTCAGGGTGAGCACTTCGGCGGACAGGCAATGGTGCTTAATGACGGTGAGAAGAAACTCTATGGACCATTCTTGATATACACGAATTATAACTCCCCTTCCATCACCGGACCTATCCTTAACGCGCAGCGCAGAGCTGTTGCGGAGCAGACTGAGTGGCCTTATCAGTGGTTTGACAACGAGCTCTACCCTAAGGTGCGTGGCACGGTAAGTGGTCACCTTAACGTTACCACTGGTCAGCGCAATGACAAGGTACGCGTTATACTGGCTCAGGAGAAGGGTGTGGACCCCATGAGGCAGGTACATGGTTATCAATTCTGGACTACTACCGATGAAAACGGTGATTTCGTTATTAAGAACGTGCGTCCGGGCAACTACTTCCTCTATGCGTATGCACAGGCAGGCGACGTGACGGATATGCTTGAGGTTGATGATATCACGGTGACAGAGGGTGAGCAGTCGCTCGGAACGATAGAATGGACTCCCACAAAGTATACCAATCTGCTATGGATGATAGGTGAGAATAACCGTCGCTCTGATGAGTTCTGTATGTCTGACACCGTGCGCCAGTATGGACTATGGAAGCTTGTGCCACAGAACCTCACCTACACCATAGGCACGAGTGACCCTAAGAAAGACTGGTATTACGCGCAGTGCCAGAAGGACGGCACATGGACGATAAAGTTTAACCTTGACCAGACCTATACCGGCACTGCCGCACTGACAGCGTCATTGGCAGGATGCACAGGCACAGGCACCACCGTCACTGTTGCCGTTAATGGCACAACGAGGGCTACATGGAAGCCTGGCATTAACGATGCTGGTATATATCGTAGTGCAGTGAACAGTGGTTTCCATCATCTGCAGACTTGCACTTTCCCAGCATCATCGCTGAAGAATGGCAGTAATACTATTACGTTGAAGATGACTGGTAACGGCTCAAATGGAGGTTTTATGTATGATTGTCTGAAACTTGAGGCTGGTGATATAGTTACTGCTGTGAATGGCGTGACTGCCGATGAAACCGCAAATAACAGTCCCAAGGTGAAAAAGATTATAAAGGGTAATCAACTCTTGATTGAGACTGCTAACGGTATATTCACCGCTGTAGGTGCTCAAGTAAAGTAGGGAAAGAATACACGAAAGACAATTTAGCAGTTAATAAATAAATCACGGGATGTGGCCATGCTGGCTGCATCTCGTGATTGCATTTTAATGATTTGGTTTGTTTGTTATATAAGGTGATCCCCAGAAATTCTGTGGTGTTACCGCTATTACCATTCTATCGGTGTCAGCCCGTGTTCCTGCAGCCATTGGTTGCAGTGGGAGAAATGATGGTTGCCGAACCATCCGCCGCGGTTAGCTGATAGAGGAGAAGGGTGTACGCTCTCAAGTACCAGGTGTTTGGTCTTGTCAATGAGCTTTGCCTTGGAACGGGCGTAGCCGCCCCAGAGGATGAAGACACAGTGTTCCTGGCGCTCAGACACCGTCTGTATCACTGCATCGGTGAAAGTCTCCCATCCATGTCGTTGGTGTGAGCCAGCCTCATGTTCGCGTACTGTAAGCGTAGCGTTGAGCAGAAATACGCCTTGTTCTGCCCAGCGACGAAGTGAGCCGTCATACATTTTTCTGCCCATTTCATCGTCTTTATCTGTTATCTTACCTTCATTGTTAATGGTAAGAATCCTTGGCACCCTGCCCACATCTTCCTTTATCTCTTTGAAGATGTTAATAAGTGACGGTGGTAACGGAATCCCCGATTTCACCGAGAAACAGAGTCCTTCTGCCTGTCCTGCGCCGTGGTAGGGGTCCTGTCCGAGTATCACCACCTTAACATTAGGCAGCGGACAGAGGTTAAAAGCATTGAAAATCTCTTTGCCGGGAGGATAGCAGACGTGCTGCCGATACTCCGCTCTCACAAACTCAGTGAGAGCGTGGAAATAGTCCTTCGCAAATTCAGGAGCGAGAGCCTCTGCCCAGCTTTCTTCTATTTGTATCATTTTCAGTAGGAAGTATTTATTTTGTTGCAAAGATAGTGTTTTTTTTGCAAAAAAGACTTTATTTCCATTAAAATGCAACATTATTCACCTTATATATATAAATATAATATGTAATTTTGTATTCAGAAATAAGTGTTTGGGCTTAGGCAGGTTGTTGTGAAACAACCTCGGTAAACAATTCATATAGTATACAATAGTTAGTTAGTTAATTGATGCCGCGTCATAATTTTTTTATGACGCGGTTCTTTATTTGTGCTTGTCGCTAATAGGGAAGATATACAAAAAGGCTCATTTTACCGATAAAAAACACTAAAGAAAGAAATTTTAGGTTATAATACGTTTTTTTGCACCTTCTTTGAAAGAATTTTCGCCCGGATGTTACGAAAAATCCATTATCTTTGCAATATCTTTTTTCCATGATATTATTTTTTGTCTGTGTATAATGTTGTGAAACATATAAGGCAGGCGTTACATATAGTAGAATAATAGTTAGTTAGTTAATTAAAGCCGCGTCACAATTGTGACGCGGCTTTTTTGTGTATTATACAATATGTATGTCTATATACAATATATATGTTTTATACAATATATATGTCTAATGTCGGTATTAATCCTCGATGAGGTTCTCACCGGTCATGTCAGCAGGCTGCTCCAGTCCCATGATGTGAAGGATAGTAGGAGCCACGTCAGCCAGGCGACCGTCCTTTATCTTTGCAGAGTTGTTGTCTGTAACGTAGATGCAAGGAACAGGGTTCAGTGAGTGTGCTGTGTTTGGAGTACCGTCAGGGTTGATGGCGTTGTCAGCGTTACCGTGGTCGGCAATGATGATAGCCTCGTAGCCTGTAGCCTTTGCAGCCTCTATCACGTCCTTTACACAGTTGTCAACAGCAACTACGGCTTTTGCTATAGCATTGTACACGCCTGTATGACCTACCATGTCGCCATTTGCGAAGTTTACCACGATGAAATCGTAGAAATCTTTCTTGATGTTCTCCACTAACTTCTCTTTTACCTCGTATGCAGACATCTCAGGCTTCAGGTCGTATGTAGCAACCTTAGGAGAAGCCACGAGTACACGGTCCTCACCATCAAATGGAGCCTCACGGCCACCGTTGAAGAAGAATGTTACG
>DFLE01000057.1:131868-132324 GCA_002373375.1 Prevotellaceae bacterium UBA3627 | reverse complement strand
AGAATGTTACGTGTGCATATTTCTCGGTTTCAGCGGTGTGAAGCTGCTTCTTTCCGAGAGAAGAGAGGTATTCGCCCAGAGTATTGCCTACGTTCTCTTTTGGGAAGAGAATGCCTACGTTCTTGAAAGAGGCATCGTATGGAGTCATGCAGTAGTACTTCAGTCCAGCTATGGTCTTCATGCCTTCCTCCGGCATATCCTGCTGTGTGAGTACCTGTGTGAGCTCTTTTGCTCGGTCATTTCGGAAGTTTATGAAGATAACCACGTCACCTTCCTCGATTTTACCGTTCACGGCAGAGTTGCTGATAGCCTTCACGAATTCATCGGTCACACCCTCATCATATGACTCCTGCATAGCCTGTACCATGTCAGCAGCCTGTTTGCCGGTGCCGGCGGTGATGAGGTCGTAAGCCTCTTTTACGCGGTTCCATCGCTTATCGCGGTCCATAGCATAGA
>DFLE01000057.1:131443-131715 GCA_002373375.1 Prevotellaceae bacterium UBA3627 | reverse complement strand
TCCGTCCATGAAGCAGTGTACGAACACCTGATTCTTGAGTCCATACTCCTTACCTACCTCAATGAGTTTGAACAGATGGTCAAGAGAAGAGTGCACACCACCGTTAGATGTCAGTCCCATGAGATGCAGCTTCTTGCCAGTCTGCTTTGCATATTCGTAAGCCTCCTTCACCTGTGGGTTCTGTGCTATAGAACCGTCGGCGCAGGCGCGGTTGATTTTTACGAGGTCTTGGTACACGATGCGTCCCGCACCGATGTTGAGGTGACCTACCT
>DFLE01000057.1:126088-131377 GCA_002373375.1 Prevotellaceae bacterium UBA3627 | reverse complement strand
AGTTACCCATCTGTCCGTCAGGCAGACCAACGTCCTCGCCTGAAGCGTTGAGTTGTGAGTGGCTGCTTACAGCCTGCAGGTAATCAAGATAAGGCGTTGGGGTGTTCCATATCACATCACCCTTGCCATGCTTGCCGATTCCCCATCCATCGAGAATCATCAAAAGAGCTTTTTTTGCCATTTTTTGTCTTAATTTGTTTTTCTACTTTTTCAACACTGCAAAGGTACTGACTTTTAGTGTAATAGTAAGTTACGAATTGTTAAATAATAATAAATTTGGCGTTTGTATGAAAAAAAGAGAGTAAAGTGGGGGAATGTGGGGAATTTTTTGTAACTTTGCACCAACTTCTCCTTATAATATGAGAAAAAGGGCATAAAAGGATGCGTTTTTTAGGTAACATAGAGGCTAAGACAGACGCTAAAGGCAGGGTATTTTTGCCTTCGGTGTTTCGTAAGGTGCTGCAGTCAGCAGGCGAGGAGCGTCTGGTGTTGCGCAAGGATGTGCATGAGGACTGTCTGGTGCTGTACCCGGAGACGGTATGGAATGAGCAGATGGACATTATGCGCAGCCGCCTGAACCGTTGGAACAGGCATGAGCAGCAGGTGTTCCGTCAGTTTGTGATAGACGCGGAGGAGGTTACGCTTGACTCTAACGGTCGCTTCATCCTCTCACAGCGTTTCCAAGATATGCTCGGCGTGGCTCAGTCGGTACGCTTCATAGGCGTGGGAGACACTATAGAAGTGTGGGCTGAGGAGCGTGCGAAGGAGCTTGACAACACAAAGGAGGACTTTGCTGAGTCGATGGAGAAACTCATGAATAATGCATAATTCATAATGCATAATTCATAATTCATAATGCTAATGCATGGTTTGCAGTTCTTCGCTTCGCTCAGGCGAGCAGAGCACGGAACATAACATATAACTCATAAACTCATAACTCATAACTTGTAACTTGTAACATAGTTTGAACGAAGTTTACCACATACCAGTATTGCTCAAAGAGAGTGTTGACGGCTTGGACATCAAGCAGGGTGGGGTATATGTGGATGTAACATTCGGCGGTGGCGGCCACAGTCGTGAGATACTGCGCAGGCTGGAGGAGGCTGCACATAATGCAGGTGGCAGCAATGCTGACGGTCATCTGTATTCCTTTGACCAGGATGAGGATGCAGAAAGGAATGTAGAGCCGTCATCACGTTTTACATTCGTGCGTTCCAACTTCCGTTATCTGAAGAACTGGATGCGCTACTATGAGGTTGACGGTGTGGACGGAGTATTGGCAGACCTCGGAGTGTCAAGCCATCATTTTGATGACGAGACACGTGGGTTCTCTTTCCGCTATGATGCACCGCTTGACATGCGTATGAATAAGCGCGGCGGACAGACGGCGGCAGACGTGTTGAATAACTATGAAGAGCGGGCCTTGGCAGATATCTTCTATATCTACGGAGAACTGAGCAACGCCCGTCAGATAGCGTCGGCAGTGGTAAGGTACAGGGCAAAGGCGCAGATAAACACCACGCAGGACTTCCTTGCTGTGGTGCAGCCGTTCTTCAAGCGTGAGCGTGAGAAGAAAGACATGGCGAAGCTGTTTCAGGCACTTCGCATAGAAGTGAACCATGAGATGGAGGCGCTTCGCGAGATGCTGATGTCGGCAGTAGAGATACTGAAGCCCGGCGGCAGACTTAGCGTCATAACCTATCACAGTCTTGAGGACCGTATGGTGAAGAATATCATCAAGACAGGCAATATAGAGGGAAAGCGCGAGGTGGACTTCTTCGGCAAGGCTGAGACACCTCTGCGTGCAATAAACAACAAGCCAGTGGTGCCTTCTGCCGATGAGCAGCAGAGCAATCCACGCTCACGCAGTGCAAAGCTGCGTGTGGCAGAGAAAATATAAAGGGAGCACACATTGAGCAGCGAAGAGAACATAGTGGAGTTTGAGGTGCTTGACGGCGCAAAGACCGCTGGCGGTATGGATGCCGCCGGGGAGGCTGACGTTACCGACAGTGACGTGCAGTTGCAGGCGGAGCAGCTGGATGAAGCGGATGTTCAGGAGTCGCAACCGGAGGATGTGGAACCGCAGGCAGAGCCAAAGCCAAAGGGTACGCCGTTAAATCCGTTGCGAGGAGTGCTCGGCGACAAGACCTTGGAGGATGTCATAGAGCGTGAAGCCAAGGAAGAGCAAGACACCTCCTCGCCGTTCTCCCTGTCAAGGACATTGGGTGGAGTCATCATCTCACGTTTCGTAAAGCGACAGATGGGAGTGGTGTTGCTCATCTCAGTGTTTATACTGATATATATCAGTCTGCGCTATATGTGTCAGAAGAAGCTGGTAGAGATAGACCGCACAGAGGCAAAGATAGTCGATGCCCGATACAAGGCAACGGTGTGTACCAGTAAACTGACAGAGGCGAGCCGTGAGAGCAATGTGCTGAAGAGATTGGCGGAGTGTGGCGACAGTACGCTGACCATAGCCGACGAGCCTCCTTATCTAATAAAGATAGAAGAGGAGAATTAATTTATAATGCATAATTCATAATTCATAATTCATAATTAATAATTAATACCCCCATACTCAGGCTCCCTCCCTCATAGGGAGGGCTGGGGTGGGTCTATAACTCAAAACTAAAAAAACAGTGAGTAAATTTGCTACAGAACATTCACTATGGCGTTACACTATATTTAGTATATTGCTGACGCTTGTAGCCGTGGCTATACTGTCAAAGGGATTCTATATCATGACAGTGGAGCGCGACTATTGGATGAAGGTGGACTCACTGCGTATGCCACGGAGTGTCATAGTGCAGCCGATACGTGGCAATATCCTTGCCGCCGGTGGTCAGCGTCTGGCATGTAACCTGCCTGAATATGAGCTCCACATGGACTTTGTGGCACTCAAAGAGACTATAAACGATAAGCGTAACCGCCTAAACCCCAAGCGTGCGTGGATGCGCTATCTGTGGCAGGACAAGAACGGTAACGACAGCGAAAAGCTCGACTCCCTCTGTCAGGGACTGCATGAGATATTCCCAGAGAAGACTGCAGAGGAGTTCAAGGCTCACCTGAAAAAGGGCTATGATGCCAACCAGCGCTTTTACCCTATAGTGAAGAAGAGAGTGGACTATGACACTTTCCTTCGTGTGAAGCAGCTTCCTATCCTGTGTATGCGCTCAGGCTTGAGCGGCTTTACCTATACGGAGCACATGGTGCGTAACCGTCCCTACGGTTCGCTGGCATCATGTGTGATAGGCGATGTATATAAGAGCAGCGGAAAGGCCTTCTCCGGTCTGGAGCTGATATGTGACTCCGTACTCAGGGGCAGACCGGGTTTCCAGCATTCTAAGAAAGAACTGAACAAATGGGTGTCAGTGGTTGACTCAGCAGCCGTGGACGGCTGTGATGTCGTTACCACCATAGACGTGGGTTTCCAGGATCTAGCGGAGCGCGCCTTGGAGAAAGAGTTGCGCAAGGATCATGCCTATACAGGTGTGGCGATAGTCATGGAGGTGAAGACGGGTGACATCAAGGCGATGGTAAACCTTGACCTTAACCGCGAGACGGGGCAGTATTACGAGCATCGTAATCATGCCCTTGCCGACTTCCTCGAGCCAGGCTCGGTGTTTAAGACGGCCAGCTTCCTCGTGGCTCTGGACGATGGCAAGATAGATACCACCATGAAGGTGGACTGCAACGGCGGTAAGCGTGAGATGTACGGTGTCGAGATGAAGGACCATAACTGGACATCAGGCGGATACAAGGAGCCGCTCACCGTGCCGCAGATATTGCAGAAGAGTTCGAACATAGGTGTCAGCGTGCTGATAGACAGGGCTTACCATAACCGCCCGGAGGACTTCGTGGCAGGCTTGCACCGCGTAGGTATAGGCGAGGATCTGAAGTTAAAGTTTATAGAGTCTAAAGCTCCGCGCATACGTTACCCAGAGCGCGACAAGTATGGTAACTGGACAAAGGGATGGAGTGACACCGCACTGCCATGGATGAGCATAGGATATGAGACTAACGTGCCGCCTATATCGGTGCTTACGTTCTATAATGCCATTGCCAATGACGGCGTGATGGTACGCCCTCGTTTTGTCAAGAGCATAATGAGAGGTGGAGAGACGGTGGAGGAGTACCCCGTGCAGGTGCTGAGACAGAGCATCGTCAACCACCACGATGTGCTGAAGCAGATGCAGAATATGCTGCGTGAGGTGGTGGACTATGGCCTGGGCAAGCCCGCAGGCTCAAAGTCGTTCTCCGTGGCAGGCAAGACAGGCACGGCACAGAAGGTAGGCGAGAAAGGCTACAGCACCAACGGCGTGACACACTACCTCCTCTCATTCGCCGGCTATTTCCCTGCTGACGAACCCCGCTATTCATGCATAGTCTGCATACAGAAGGCTGGTCTGCCGGCATCAGGCGGACAGATGAGCGGCAAGGTGTTTCACGACATTGCCGAGGGCATAATGGCGAAAGACATATATTACAATGCCAAGGGAGCGCATGATATGGAATATACGCGAGTGCCCGACACAAAGTCTGGCAACCTGCAGGCAGCCGATTATGTGCTCACCCGGTTAGGCTTTGACGTGGACGGCGGATGGAACGGAGAGCGCAGTGACGGTACTCCTATCTGGGGCACGGTGAACCGTGACAAGAAGGGAGTGAAGCTGCGTCGCTCAAAAGGCCGTTCCATGAGGCAGATGCCTGACGTGAGAGGCATGGGTGCGCGTGATGCCGTATATGCTATAGAGAACCGCGGAGCCAAGGTGCGTATTAAAGGCTGCGGCAAGGTGATACAGCAGAGTAAGGCCGCGGGTTCCACCATAAAGAAAGGCGAGGAGATAACGCTGTACCTGTCTTGATGGATGAAGGGCGTGAGATGAGAGATAGACAAGTGATTATAGAATATAATAAAAGATAAAAGATATGAGGTTAGAAGAACTGATATCA
This sequence comes from Prevotellaceae bacterium UBA3627, assembly GCA_002373375.1. GTDB lineage: Bacteria > Bacteroidota > Bacteroidia > Bacteroidales > Bacteroidaceae > Prevotella. Next base: position 126,424 of record DFLE01000057.1, on the reverse strand, counting down.
GGCATAAAGCCGCTTCAGGTGGCAGGTAGTGCGGATGTTGACATCAAGGGTGTGAACATTGATTCGCGTAAGGTGGCAGACGGCCATTTGTTTGTAGCCATGCGCGGTACGCAGGTTGACGGTCATCAGTTTATCTCCAAGGCAGTGGAGCAGGGAGCCGCCGCGGTATTGTGCGAGGTGATGCCCGAAACACTTGCGGAAGGCGTGACATACGTGCAGGTGAAAGACTGCGAGGACTGTGTAGGTACGGTGGCGACCACATTCTATGGTAACCCCACCAAGCAGTTGAAGCTCGTGGGCGTGACGGGAACAAACGGCAAGACCACCATCGCCACC
>DFLE01000057.1:52028-126033 GCA_002373375.1 Prevotellaceae bacterium UBA3627 | reverse complement strand
GCCACCTTATTATATAATATGTTCCGTCAGATGGGACACAAGTGCGGACTGCTCTCCACCGTATGCAACTACGTGGAGGGTGAGCCGATAGCTGCAAGCCACACCACCCCTGACCCTATAGAGCTTAACCAGTTGCTCGCCCGTATGGTGGAGGCAGGCTGTGAGTATGCCTTCATGGAGTGCTCAAGCCACGCCATAGCACAGAAGCGCATTGGCGGACTGACATTCGCCGGCGGTATCTTCACAAACCTTACGCGTGACCACCTGGATTACCATAAGACCTTTGAGAACTATCGTGACGCCAAGAAGAAATTCTTTGACGACCTGCCAAAGCAGGCATTCGCCATAACCAATGCTGACGACAAGAACGGCTCAGTGATGGTACAGAATACGAAGGCGGTGGTGAAGACATACTCCACTCGCTCCATGGCAGACTTTATGGCTCATATCATAGAGTGCCATTTTGAGGGAATGTACCTTGAGATGGACGGCCATGAGGTAGGAGTGCAGTTCATAGGAAAGTTCAATGTCAGCAACCTCCTGGCAGTATATGGCGCGGCGCGTATGCTGGGCAAGCAGCCAGAGGACATACTGGTGGTGATGAGCACGCTGAAGAGTGTGGCAGGACGTCTGGAGCCTATCCGTTCTGGAAACGGAGTGACAGGTATCGTTGACTATGCCCATACCCCTGACGCACTGGAGAATGTGCTCAGTGCCATCCATGAGGTGCTTAACGGCAAGGGCCATGTGATAACAGTATGCGGAGCAGGCGGCAACCGTGACAAGGGCAAGCGTCCTCTCATGGCGCAGGAGGCTGTGAAGCAGAGCGACCGCGTAATAATAACCAGTGACAACCCACGCTTTGAGGAGCCGCAGGATATAATAAACGATATGCTTGCCGGACTGACACCTCAGCAGCGTAAGAAGGTGGTGGCCATCACTGACCGACGTGAGGCTATACGCACCGCCACCATGATGGCTGAGCAGGGCGACGTGATACTCGTGGCAGGCAAGGGCCATGAGGATTACCAGGAGGTAAAGGGCGTGAAGCATCACTTTGATGACCGCGAGGAACTGCGTGCCGCCTTCGGTGATGCCTAATGACAAAATGAAAGCTATCACTTCTCGTCCTGAAAGCTATGCTTTTACACTGTGAAAGCTATCACTTCTCATCGTGAAAGCTATGCTTTTACAGAGGCAGGCGGAAATTAACAGCCGTTAACAATTGGCGTAAGTAAAAACGATAATAAAACTTACAAAAAGAAAGCAAAAGAAGAAAAATGATGACAATTTGTCAATCCAAGGACGAGTGGTCATTAATACATAAACAGTAATCAAAAAATAAACGATAATAGTCGAATGTTATACTATCTTTTCCGTTTTCTCGAACAGTGGAACATACCGGGCTCCGGCATGTGGAGTTACATCTCATTCCGTGCGATACTGGCATTAGTGTTGTCGCTGGTTATCTCAGTGTGGTTTGGTGAGTATTTCATAAAGTGGATGCGTCGTCACGGTGGCACAGAGGCACAGCGTGACCGTTCCATTGACCCTTATGGAGTGGAGAAGAAAGGTGTGCCTACCATGGGTGGTATCATCATCATTGTGGCAACGATAGTGCCATGCCTGCTCTTTGGCAGATTGAGGAATATCTATATGCTGCTGATGATGGGCACTACGGTGTGGCTCGGTCTGATAGGCTTTGCCGATGACTACATCAAGATGAAGATAACAAAGGATGGTCTTAGGCCTATATATAAGCTGGTAGGTCAGGCAACGCTCGGACTTATCGTGGGACTGACGCTGTGGCTCAGCCCTGATGCGGTGATGCGTGAGAATGTGTCAGTGCAGAAGACCGCCACACAGGAGATAGTGATGCACAAGAGTGCTCCTGTCAAGTCCACCACCACCACCATACCGTTTGTGAAGAACAACAACCTCAACTACACTGATGTGTTCTTCTCATGGATGGGCGAGCACCGTTCTGCAGCGGGATGGATATTCTTCGTGCTGCTTACCACGTTTGTGGTGATGGCCGTCAGCAATGGTTCAAACCTCAACGACGGTATGGACGGTATGTGTGCGGGCAACTCGGCCATTATGTGTGTGGCGTTGGGCATATTGGCATACGTGTCGAGCCATATAGGCTTCGCCTCATACTTTAATATAATGTATATACCTCAGTCTGAGGAGCTGGTGATATTCCTCAGCGCCTTCATCGGAGGTCTCATAGGCTTCCTGTGGTATAACGCCTATCCGGCACAGATATTCATGGGCGACACCGGTTCGCTCGCCATCGGCGGCATCATAGCGGTAACTGCCGTTATAATACACAAGGAACTGCTCATACCTATCATCTGCTTCGTATTCCTTATGGAGAGCATCTCAGTGATGCTGCAGGTGCAGGTGGCAAAGCACGGTAACAAGCAGGGCAGGAAGCTGCGTCTCTTCAAGCGTGCACCTATACACGATGCTTTCCGTATCAAGCCGGGACAGCTGGCTGATGACATCAAGATAATAATAAACAGGCCAAGGGGCTGCTGGTTAGAGTCAAAGATAACCACACGCTTCTGGATTATCACCATAGGCATGGCAGCCTTGGCAATCATAACATTGAAAGTGAGATAGTAGTCAGTAGTTATGTAGTTAAGTAGTAAAGACAAATGCTGTTGGTGCAGCAAAGCCATCAGATAAAGCGTAATGTCTTAACTCCTTATCTCCTTAACTCCTTAACTCCTAAAATTCTATAAAGAGTATGAAACTTGCGATTCTCGGAGCAGGAGAGAGCGGTGTAGGCACCGCTATCCTGGCAAAGCAACAGGGATACGAGGTATTCGTATCAGATATGGGACAGATTAAGCCGAAGTATAAGAAACGGCTTAATGAGGAAGGCATACGCTGGGAGGAAGGTCAGCACACAGAGGCAGAGATACTCTCTGCCGACGAGGTGGTGAAGAGCCCGGGTATTCCTGATACGGCTCCAATGGTGCAGGCACTGATTAATCAGAATACGCCTATACTTGCCGAACTGGAGTTTGCAAAAAGATACAGCAAGGGCAAGACGATATGTATCACCGGTTCAAACGGTAAGACTACCACTACGTCACTCATCTATTATATAATGAAGAAATGGGGCGTGGATGTAGGACTGGCAGGTAACATAGGCCGCTCATACGCCCTTCAGGTGGCAACACAGGACCATGACTGGTATGTGCTTGAAATCAGCTCGTTCCAGCTTGATAATATGTACTCCTTCCGTGCCGACGTGGCTGTGCTGATGAATATCACCCCCGACCACCTCGACCGCTATGAGTTCAAGATGCAGAACTATGTTGACTCAAAGATGCGCATCATACAGAACCAGACACCTAAGGACACCTTCGTGTACTGGAGCGATGATGAGTATATAAACAACGAGTTGCAGAAGCGTATGGATGGATATGCTCCGAAGCCTACACCGTCATCACACGTGGCAGTGATGGGAAATCCTACCTTGTGTCCGTTCTCTGACAGTGACATCGATCCAAACAGCGACTTCCCACTGCCGGGCAAGCACAACCAGCGTAACATGATGGCGGCAAAGGCTGCCGTATGTGCTGCAATGGGCAAGATGGACCTGTCGGTGGCAGAGCAGGAGAAGAGGGAGAAGATATTGGTACAGTGCCTCAAGGACTTCCCAGGTGTGGAGCATCGCCTTGAGAAGGTTGACGAGAAAGACGGTGTGCTGTGGATTAACGACTCCAAGGCCACAAACGTTGACGCCTGCCGTGTGGCTCTGGAGGCAATGAGCCGTCCTACAGTGCTCATAGTGGGAGGAAAGGACAAGGGCAATGACTATAACGACATAAAGGAACTCGTGCGCGAGAAATGCAGTGCGCTGGTATATCTCGGAGCAGACAATGCCAAGCTGCACGCCGCCTTTGACGACCTTGGCATGCCTGTGGCAGATACCCACTCAATGAAAGACTGTGTGGAGGCTTGCCATAAGTTTGCACGCAAGGGCGATGTGGTTCTTCTCTCACCATGCTGCGCCAGCTTCGACCTGTTCAAGAACATGGAGGACCGTGGCGAGCAGTTCAAGGATGGGGTTCGCAGTTTGTAATTCATAATGCATAATTTATAATTCAAAATTAGTAATTAATAATTTGCCCCCAGCCTCCAGCTTGCGCTCCCTCCCTCACAGGGAGGGTCGGGGTGGGTCTCTTTCTCCCTCACAGGGAGGGTCGGGGTGGGTCTCCGGGGTGAATCTTATATAATGGAGAAGCTAAAGCAATTGCAGAACATATTCAAGGGAGACGGCGTTATCTGGATTATCTTCTTCCTGCTGTGCATAGTCAGCGTGGTGGAGGTGTATTCAGCTTCTGCCAGCCTTGGCTATAAGTCAGGCAACTACTGGTTTGCCGTGACTTACCATACGGCGTTGCTGTTCGTTGGCTTGCTCTTCATGATAGTGGTGCTCAACATACCCTGTCGGTACTTTAAGGCTATGACGCCCGTCATGTTCATCTTATCCGTGGTTCTGCTGGTGTTGGTTTACTTCGTAGGCACAAAGGAGAACGATGCCGCCCGATGGTTGAAGATAGGTTTCATACCGCTGCAACCGTCAGAGATAGCCAAGGGTACGCTGGTGCTCACTACCGCCTGTATTCTGAGTCAGTTGCAGACACCAGAAGGGGTATCGCCAAAGGCCTTTAAGTATATCATGGGTACGAGCCTGGCACTCATAGGACTGGTGCTGCCTGAGAACTTCTCCACTGCTGCGTTGATGTTCCTCGTCGTGTTTATCATGATGTTTATCGGCAGGGTGCCGGTGAAGCGATTACTCGGACTCTTCGCCTCTATCGTAGGTATGGCGGTAGTCTTCGTTATGCTGGTAATGCTCTTGGGAAAGTCCAAGACGCAGTTGGCAGACAATGCGAAGAGCGATGCCAAGGAGTATGTGGAGACGGCAGATGAGCAGAAAGAGCAGGAGGAACAGGAGGAGCGCAAGGGTATATGGCACCGCGCTGATGTGTGGAAGGGCCGTATAGAGTCATTCTTTGATTCAAAAGATGTTCCGCCTGAGAAGTTTGATATGGACAACAAGGGACAGGAAGGGCGCGCGCGTATAGCTATAGCGTCAAGCAGAGTGATAGGTGTGGGACCGGGTAACTCTATACAGCGTGACCTGCTGCCGTTAGCTTTCTCTGACTTCATCTTCGCCATCATCTTTGAGGAACTGGGACTGCTGGGAGCCGGCTTCGTGGCGGCGCTCTACATATTGTTGCTTTTCCGCACGGGTATCATAGCGCAGAAGTGTGAGAATACCTTCCCAGCGCTCCTTGCCATGGGCCTGGCACTGATGATAGTGGTACAGGCACTCTTCAACATGGCTGTGGCTGTGGGCCTGGCACCGGTAACCGGACAACCGCTGCCGCTGATAAGCAAGGGCGGTACATCGTCGATAATAAACTGTATATATATAGGAGTGATACTCAGCGTCAGCCGCACGGCAAAACGACGTATGAGTACTCCGCCGCAAACAATGGAAGAAAAAACTATAAACGCTTAATGGCCATGAAAATGATAATTAGTGGTGGTGGAACAGGTGGACATATCTTCCCCGCCATAAGTATTGCAAATGCCGTCAAGGCAAAGCACCCTGATGCTGAGATACTCTTCATCGGGGCAGAGGGCAGAATGGAGATGACACGCGTGCCAGAGGCAGGATATGATATCAAGGGCCTGCCTGTGCGCGGATTGATACGTCCGTTGTGGAGCCCGAAGAACATTGGTGTGATGATAGACTTCATACGCAGTAGGCAAAAGGTGAAGAAAATCATAAAGGAATTCCGTCCGCAGGTAGTAGTGGGAGTAGGCGGATATGCCTCTGCACCTACGCTCAATGCAGCGGCAGACATGGGCATACCGTGCCTGATACAAGAGCAGAACTCATACGCCGGCGTGACAAACAAGTCGCTCGCCAAGCGTGCAAAGAAGATATGTGTGGCATACGACGGTATGGAGCGCTTCTTCCCTGCTGACCGTATCATCAAGACAGGCAACCCGGTGCGTCAGTCGCTCCTGGCCAATGACATGACACGCGCTGAGGCACGCACAGCACTGGGACTGGATACAGAACTGCCCACTATACTCGTCATCGGCGGCTCACTCGGAGCACGTACCATCAACAATGCCATAGCCGAAGGCATAGAGAGCTTTGAGGAGCGTAAGGTGCAGGTGATATGGCAGACGGGAAAGTACTACATAGAGGAGTGTGAGCGCATAGCTCGTGAGAAGAATGCCCACCTGGTGCGTCCGCAGGCGTTCATATCAGATATGGCAACGGCCTATAAGGCTGCCGACATCGTGATAAGCAGGGCAGGAGCATCATCTATCAGTGAGCTGTGCCTGTTGGGTAAGGCATCGGTACTTGTGCCGTCACCTAATGTGGCAGAGGACCATCAGACGAAGAATGCCCGTGCATTGTCAGACCGTGGCGCGGCACTCTTTATCCCCGATGCCATAGCACGCAAGACACTCGTCAACGAGGCGATAGAGCTGGTGTCTGACCCCGCTACCATAACAAAGCTGGAGGTGGAGGTAAACAAGCTCGCCCTGCCTGACTCGGCTGACATCATTGCCGACGAGGTGTTGAAGTTGGTACAAGATAACACAAACTCATAACTCATAATTCTTAACTCAAAACTCATAAATGAGATCTGTATATTTCATAGGAGCCGGCGGCATAGGCATGAGTGCCATAGCCCGCTACTTTATAAGAAAAGGACTGGTGGTGGCAGGATATGACAAGACTCCGTCAGCACTTACAAGACATCTTGAAAAAGAGGGAATGCTTATTCACTACACAGAGGATGTGAAGCAGATACCCGTGGCATGCAATAATCCTAAGGACACCTTAGTGATATATACTCCCGCTATACCTGAGACACACAAGGAACTGGTGTATTTCAAAGAGCATGGATTTGACATACAGAAGCGTGCGCAGGTGCTCGGAATGCTGACGCGTGAGCATAAGGGACTGTGTGTGGCTGGTACCCACGGCAAGACCACCACATCTACCATGTGCGCACATATCATGCATCAGTCATCGTTGGACTGTAACGCCTTCCTCGGAGGTATATCAAAGAACTACGGCACCAACTACATACTCTCAGACAAGTCTGACTATGTGGTGATAGAGGCTGATGAGTTTGACCGCAGTTTCCACTGGCTCAGACCATGGATGACGGTTATAACATCCACCGACCCAGACCACCTCGATATCTATGGTACCAAGGAGGCTTACCTGGAGTCTTTCCGTCACTACACCACTCTCATACAGCCGGGGGGCACACTCATCATCCACACAGGACTGGAAATGCAGCCTGACGTACCGGAGGGCGTGAGGGTATATACCTACGGCACTGACGAGGGTGACTTCCATGCGGAGAATATATGTATAGAGAAGGGCGAGATAACATTCGACTTCATATCGCCTTTCGGCAATGTGGAGAACATACGTCTCGGACAGCCGGTGCCTATCAACATCGACAACGGCATAGGTGCCATGGCTATGGCACAGCTTAGCGGCTGCTCGCCTGATGAGTTGCGTTACGGTATGCAGACATACAAGGGCGTGGACCGTCGCTTCGACTTCTCACTGCGCAATCGCCGCCATGTGGTGCTCTCTGACTATGCACACCACCCGAAGGAGATATACGAGAGTGCGAAGAGTATGCGCGAGGTGTATCACGACCGTAAGATTACGGCAATCTTCCAGCCGCACCTCTATACCCGTACCCGCGACTTCTACAAGGATTTCGCTGAGGCTCTCTCACAGCTTGACGAGGTGATACTCTGTGATATCTACCCGGCACGCGAGAAGCCTATAGAGGGCGTGACATCAAAGCTCATATATGACAACCTCGCACCTAACGTGGAGAAACAGATGATACACAAGGAGCAGGTGCTTGACTTGGTAAGAAGCCGTGACTTTGATGTGCTCATAATACTCGGAGCCGGTGACCTGGACAACTATGTGCCGGAGATAACAAAGATAATAAGCAGTAAGGTATAACTACTCAATTGCATATAAACGTTAACATAGACTGGAAAAGAACACTGTTGATATCAGCCGATGTGGTGATGGCGGTGTATATGGTGCTTGTGCTTGTATCATGGCACAAGCCAAAGGAGCATGACGTGGTGTGCAACAAGGTGGTGATAAGGATAGAGGACGAGCATGACAACGTATTCCTTGACGAGGAGGAGGTTAAGAAACTGCTTGAGAAATATGACCTTTACCCTATGCTTAAGCCTGTGAGCAAGATAAACACTCGTGACATAGAGCGTCATCTTGTGAGTATGCCGTTTGTAAAGACTGCACAGTGTCATATCAACCAGGCTGGCGACGTTTATGTGGCGGTGACTCAGCGTACACCGGTGGTGAGGGTCAAGGCAGACTCGGGTGATGACTATTACATTGACGACAATGCAGGTATCATGCCCAACTCACAGTACACCAGCGACATGATAGTGGCAACGGGTAACATAGACCGTGCTTATGCCGTGAGATACATCTATCACCTTGCCAGCATAATTATGGCTGATGACCTGTGGCGTAACCAGATAGAGCAGATAAATGTGCTGCCCGACCGTAGCATAGAGCTTGTGCCTCGTGTGGGTGACAACATAATCAACATCGGACAACTGCCCGCTAATAATAATCCGCGCCAGCGTGCTGCACTGATAGAGGAGTTTGTAGGCAGACAGCTCAACCGCCTCCAGTTGTTCTATAAGCACGGACTGTGTCATGCCGGGTGGAAGAAATATGACTACATATCGCTGGAGTTCTCTAACCAGATAGTGTGTCACAGGCGCCAGGCTGAAACAGACATAGAGAAGGCAACCCCTACACCGTCGCCGGCAGAGGTAAAGGAAGAAGAGAACAAGACCGAGGACAACAAGAAGACCGAGGACAAGAAGTCAGAAGATAAGAAGACCGAAGATAAGAAAGCAAAAGAAACTAAAAAGACAATATAATTATGGCACTAAAAAACTTTATCGTAGCCATAGAACTTGGCTCAACAAAGATTACAGGCATAGCAGGACAGCATAAGCCTGACGGAACGATAGCTGTCTTGGCTGTGGTGCGCGAGGATGCTACGCAGTGCATACGTAAGGGTGTGGTATATAACATCGACAAGACGGTGCAGTGTATCACCAACGTTGTACAGAAACTGCGTGCTCAGCTTCATGCCGGCATCAAGCATGTGTTCATCGGTGTAGGAGGACAGTCTATACACTCAGAGCGTAACGTAATAATAAGAGACATGCAGGAAGCCATGCCTGTCACTCAGCAGATGATTGTTGAGATGATGGACAATAACCGCAGCATGGAGTATCCTGAAATGGAGATACTCGATGTGATAGTGCAGGAGTATCGTGCCGATTCTTTGTCGCAGGCAGACCCTGTGGGTGTGCAGTGCTCACACCTTGAGGGTAATTTCCTCAACATACTGCAGAGCAAGCGTCACTACAACAAGCTCAACACGTGTTTTGAGAATGCAGGGGTGAAGATTGCCGAGATGTATCTTGCTCCATACGCTCTGGCTGACGCCGTGCTCACACCTATTGAGAAGCGTAGCGGATGCGTATTGGTGGACTTAGGTGCCGATACCACCACCGTGATGGTGTATTACAAGGATGTGCTGCGTCATATCGCTGTAATACCTCTCGGCGGCAACAATATAACAAAGGATATCTGCTCACTGCAGATAGATGAGAGCGATGCTGAGAAGATGAAGCTCACCTATGCCTCTGCCTATACTCCGGTGGAGGATATGGACCCGAATCTGAAGTATGACATAGACAGTGAGAGAAAGGTTGACAGCTCACGCTTCATAGAGCTTGTCGAGGCCCGCGTGCAGGAGATTGTGGCCAATGCCATGAACCAGGTGCCAGCCGACTATTCCGACAAGATTGTAGGCGGTATCATCCTTACGGGTGGCGGCTCCAACCTCAAGAACATTGACCTCGCATTCAAGAAATACGCCAACCTTGACAAGGTACGCATAGCCCACTTCGTCAACACTACTGTCAGCAGCACCTCTAACGAGGTTAACGCCAAGGACGGTACGATGAACACTGTCTTAGGCCTGTTGGTTAAGGGCGACCAGAACTGCTATCTGCAGGAAGAACAGAAGCCGCGTGACATCTTCGGTAACACCATAGGGGCGGAACAGCCAGAGGATGGTGAAGAGCAGGCAGAGCCTCGTGATGTCAATAACCTTCCAAACGGAGTGGTTCAGACGGCAGCAGAGAAGGCTGCTGCAGAGAAGAAAGCAGCCGAGCTGGAAGCCCTGAAGAGAGCGCAGGACGAGAAAGAGCGTCGCGAGGCCGAGGAGGAGCGCCGCCGTCAGGAGGAGGAACGCAAGAAGAAGCCGGGCATTGCCTCAAAGATGATAAAGTGGCTCAATGAACTCACAAAGCCAGAGGAAGAGTAAAGCATATATTCACAACCCATAACGATTAGAATAAAGATGGACAATAATATATTAGATGCGTTCGGTCCTGTATCAAAGGAGAAGAGCATAATTAAGGTAATAGGTGTTGGTGGTGGCGGCGGCAATGCCGTTAATCACATGTATCGTGAGGGAATACACGATGTTACTTTCGTGTTGTGTAATACCGACGCGCAGGCTCTTAACGACTCGCCTGTACCGGTACATCTGCAGTTAGGCAGTGAGGGACTGGGAGCCGGCAACAAGCCTGAGAAAGCCCGTGCGGCAGCAGAGGAGAGCATAGAGGACGTGCGCCGTATGCTTGACGATGGTACGCGTATGGCATTCATCACCGCAGGCATGGGCGGTGGTACCGGTACCGGTGCCGCACCTGTCATAGCGCGTGAGTCAAAGAATATGGACATACTCACAGTGGGTATCGTCACCATACCGTTCAAGTTTGAGGGCGTGAAGAAGATTAACCAGGCACTCGACGGTGTGGAGGAGATGGCCAAGAACGTGGACGCGCTTCTCGTTATCAACAACGAGAGACTTAGGCAGATATATGATGAGTTGTCACTCATAGATGCCTTTGCCAAGGCCGACGATACACTGTCTGTTGCTGCCAAGAGCATATCAGAGATTATCACCGTGCATGGTGAGATAAACCTTGACTTCAACGATGTCAAGACCGTGCTCAAGGATGGTGGCGTGGCCATCATGTCAACAGGCTACGGCGAGGGTGACGGACGTGTGAAGAAGGCCATAGAGGACGCGCTCAACTCTCCGCTGCTCAATGACAACGACGTGTTCAAGTCAAAGAAGATACTTCTCTCCATATCATTCCATAACGACGATGAGAACCAAGGCTTGATGATGGATGAGATGAACGACATCAACGACTTCATGGAGCGTTTCGGTGAGGACTTTGAGTTGAAGTGGGGTGTTGCTAAGGACCCGACATTGGGTGAGAAGATAAAGGTGACGATACTTGCCACCGGCTTCGGTCTGAACGACATCAACGTTGACATGAGCAACCGCATAAAGACCACACAGACCATTGAGGATGGAGCAAAACTGGCTGAGGAGGCTGAGCGTAAGGCCAAGCAGGCCGACCGTCTGCAGAAGTACTATGGCTCTGACGGCAAGAACACTATGCAGAAGCGTCGTCCAAACATATACTTCTTCCAGGCCAAGGACCTTGACAACGAGGACCTCATACTCGCCGTGGAGAACGCTCCTACATACGGACGTACCCGTCAGACTCTGGACAGCATCTCACGGCTCTCTGTGGGTTATGTCAAGCAGCATGAGGAGGCTGCCGGAGCGGCTGACTCCGCTAAGGTTGACAACAGCAGCGTGATTAAATTCGGATAATCCTATAGTTCCTATAGTCACTATAGTCACTATAGTATCTATAGTATCTATAGGAATCTATAGCTCCTAAAAATAAAAAATTGAACTGGCAACAACTCATATCCAATAAGCGGCTCGGTCAGGAGCTGCGTCACACTGAGCGCCATGACGAGCGCTCAGAGTTCAAGCGCGACTATGACCGCCTGATATTCTCAGCGCCTTTCCGTCGCCTGCAGAACAAGACACAGGTGTTTCCGTTGCCCGGCTCGGTATTCGTGCACAACCGCCTCACTCACTCGCTTGAAGTGGCGAGTGTGGGTATGTCACTCGGTTCCGATGTGGCGCGTGAGGTGATACGCCGCAATCCGCAGTATGCCGGGACGGTGATAGAGGAGCTGGGTACCATCGTGGCATCAGCCTGTCTGGCGCATGACTTGGGTAATCCTCCTTTCGGACACTCCGGCGAGAAAGCCATCCAGACGTTCTTCTCAGAGGGTGAGGGCAGAAGACTCAAGGACAGGGTGTCGCCCTTATTGTGGAACGACATAACCCATTTTGAGGGCAATGCCAACGCATTCCGACTGCTTACCCACCGTTACAGCGGCCGCCGTGAGGGTGGTTTCGTCATGACCTACTCCATGCTGGCGAGCATAGTGAAGTATCCATTCGCCTCCTCATACTCAGGCACCGACGTGGTGGGAGGCAAGGAGAAATTCGGTTTCTTCAGCACTGAGGCTGACACTTTCTGCCGCGTGGCAGACGACCTTGGCATGATACGGCTGTCAGCTGACGGTGAGCCGCCGCGCTATGCACGTCATCCGTTGGTTTATTTGGTGGAGGCCGCTGACGATATCTGTTATGAGATAATGGACATAGAGGATGCCCACAAGCTGAAGCTCCTGTCATACGAGGAGACGCGCGACCTGCTTCTCGCCTTCTTTGACGCACAGACACAGAAGAGCATTCTTGACCGCATAAAGGCAGAGAACATTGCCGACGTCAACGAGCGCGTGGTGTATATGCGTGCCTGTGTAATAGGCAAACTGGAGAATGAGTGTGTGGATGCCTTCCTGCGCCATGAGCAGGAGATAATGGCAGGCACTTTCCTGGGCTCGCTCATTAAGCACATCAGCGACGTGCAGCGTCAGGCCTACGCCCGTTGCACGGAGGTGGCCTACGGCAAGATATACCACTCCAAGCCTGTGCTCGACATTGAGTTGGGCGGTTACCGCATCATGGAGACCCTGATGCAGCAGATGACCGACGCCATAGAGAACCCGCAGCGTTTCTACTCACAGCAATTGCTGCGCCGTGTCAGCAGCCAGTATGAGATAAATGCCCCTGACCTGGAGACACGCCTTATGGCGGTGCTCGACTTTATCTCGGGTATGACAGATGTCTTTGCCCTTGACTTCTACCAGAAGATTAACGGCTCCGCACTGCCGATAGTATAGTTTTTTTTACAGTATCTATAGTAACTATATAGTATCTATAGTTATCTATAGTTATTTATAGTTCCTATAGCTGATAGTCACTGTTTTATCCCAGGAATAATGAAAAGGATACTCTTCGTCTGTCATGGCAACATCTGCCGTTCGCCTATGGCAGAATACATAATGAAACACTTGGTTGCCGAGGCTGGACAGGAAGATAACTGGTACATAGCATCGGCTGCTACCAGTACGGAGGAGCTGGGTAATCCCGTCTATCCGCCGGCACGCCGCAAACTGGCAGAGCACGGCATACGCTGTGACGGTCACAGCGCCCGTCAGCTTACGCGCAGTGACTATGACAAGTATGACCTGCTTATAGGCATGGACTCCTACAACATACGTAACATGCAGCGTATGTGCGGCGGTGACCCCGAGGGCAAGATAATACGTCTGCTCGACCTTACCCACCGTCCTGGCGACGTGGCAGACCCGTGGTACACAGGTGATTTTGAAGCAACATGGTGCGACTGCCTTGAGGGCTGTCAGCAGCTAATGAAAAAGTGTCAGTGAATACAACATTTCACTGACACTTTGTTTTTGTTTCGTCCATATCATGATGAAGAAATCCCCACCTGTTATCCTAACAGTTTCAGGTATTTCTCTATAGCATCCCTTATCTCAGATATGCAGATATACTCATCGGCACTGTGTGAGCGTGAGCTCTCGCCCGGACCGAGCTTGAAAGACGGGAAGCGCATCAATGCTTGGTCTGACAGCGTAGGAGAGCCAAACGGCTCCATGCCCATCTCTATGCAACGCTGTATCAGAGGATGTTCACGCGGTATGCTTGAGGAATGCAGGTGGAACGAGCGAGCCTTCAGGTCACTCTTCAGTTTGCCCTGCAGGAAGTCAAACACCTCCTCATTGGTGTAGTGCTCGTTGGTGCGTACGTCGATGATAAACTTACACTCGTCAGGCACCACGTTGTGCTGTGTGCCGCTGTTTACCACCGTACACTGCATCTTCGTAGGACCGAGCAGGTCGCTGACCTTCTCAAACTTGTAGTCGCGAATGAACACAAGGTCATCAAGCGCCTCATATATGGCATTCACACCCTCGTTGCGTGCCGCGTGGCCGCTCTTTCCGTGTGCAGTGCCGTCAATAACCATCAGTCCGCGCTCAGCAATGGCAGGCTGCATACCCGTAGGCTCACCTACTATGGCGACGAAAGACTCATCGCCTATACCGTTTTCAGCAGGTTTCAGTACGCTCCTTATGCCCCCTGCTCCGCTTACCTCCTCTTCACATGAGGCAAGGTAGATGAGGTTATAAGGGGGCTTGTTATGCGTTGTGCATTGTGAATCATGCATTATCCTGAACACCTGCAACAGACTTACCAGTCCGCCGCCGCAGTCGTTGGAACCCAGTCCGTAGAGGCGGTCGCCCTCAATGGTAGGAGTGAAAGGGTCGCGCGTCCATGTGCTCACAGGCTTCACCGTATCGATGTGTGCGTTGAGCATTATGGTAGGCAAAGACTCATCCCAGTCCTCCGACGTTATCCAGATGTTGTTGCCCTTACGGTACGGCGAGTAGCCATAATCCCTTATGGCCTGCTCCATGATGTCGGCGGCGGCTGTCTCGTCGCGGCTCACGCGTGGCGTAGCGATAAGGCGTTTCAGCAGGCTGACTGCGTCGTTTACGTAACCTTCGGTTATCTTACTTTCTGTGTTTAGTGTGCTCATACACGCAAAATTACAAATTATTATTCATACTACTACACAAAACAAATGGAAAATTTGGCAATATGAAAGATTTTTCGTATTTTTGCTTATTGTAACAGTTGAAAAGTAGTATTATGCAAACATTATGTCATCTTGCCAGACTGCCATACGAGCAGGCGAAGAAATACGGTGACAGGACCGTATTTGAGTATAAGGACTTCGGGGGTACGGTATGGAAGAAAGTATCGTGGCGCGACTTCGGGACTAACGTCAGGCGTGTGTCGCTCGCTATGCTTGCCATGGGTGTGAAGGTGCAGGAGAACATCGGTGTGTTCTCACAAAACTCGCTGCCTTACATCTATACCGACTTCGGCGCTTTCGGCGTGAGGGCAGTGACAATACCATTCTATGCCACCAGTTCGGAGCAGCAGCTGCAGTATGTCATCAACGATGCACAGATACGCTTCTTCTTCGTAGGCGAGCAAGAGCAGTATGACAAGGCGCGCCGTGTGCAGGCCCTTTGTCCTACACTGGAACGCATAGTGATATACGACCAGTCTGTCGCGCTGGCTGAGCATGACACTACATCAGTGTATTTCAAGGACTTCATAGAAGAGGGGAAAGATGAAAGTGAAGACAAGCTCAACTCTCTCCTCTCATCAATCTGCGGTGATGACATAGCCAACATACTCTACACCTCAGGCACTACGGGTGACTCAAAGGGCGTGGTGCTGACCCACGGACAGTACATGTCGGCATTCAAGGCCAATGACAAGTGCGTGCCGGTGGGCGAGGACGACCGTGTGATTACGTTCCTGCCTATAACACATATCTTTGAGCGCGGATGGGACTTCCTCGCGCTTACCGAGGGTGCAACCATCATCATCAATACCGACCCGCACGAGATACAGAAGTCTATGCGCGAGACACACCCTACTTGTATGTCTGCCGTGCCACGCTTCTGGGAGAAGGTGTATGCCGGTGTGCAGGAGAAGATAGACAATGCCTCAGGATTGCAGAAGAAGATGTTCCTCGAGGCGATGGAGATAAGCCGCCGTTACAACATAGAGTGCAAGGCCAACGGCAAGAAGCCGGGACTGGCGCTGAGCCTGAAGTATAAGTTCATAAACAAGACCGTGCTGTCACTTGTGAGAAAGCAGTTCGGACTGGTAAGCCCTAACATCTTCCCTACGGCAGGTGCTGTGGTGTCAAAAGAGGTGGAGGAGTTTGTGCATATCCTGGGACTCAATATGATTGTGGGCTACGGACTGACTGAGAGTCTTGCCACTGTATCGTGCGACCACCGCGACGAGCCTTTCACCATCGGTTCCGTAGGCCGTCCTATCGATGGCATAGAGATACGCATAGGCGAGAACTCTGAGATATTGCTGAAGGGTCCTACCATCACCCGTGGCTACTATAACCGCGATGCCATCAACAAGGAAGCATTCACCGAGGACGGTTTCTTCCGCACTGGCGACGCAGGCTACATGAAGGACGGCGAGCTCTACCTCACCGAGCGCATCAAGGACCTCTACAAGACCAGCAACGGCAAGTATGTGGCACCACAGGCGGTGGAGTCAAAGCTGCTCGTTGACAAATACATCGAGCAGATAGCAGTGATAGCCGACGAGCGTAAGTTTGTCAGCGCACTCATAGTGCCAGCCTACGCACTGCTTGAGGAGTATGCCCGTGAGCAGGGCATAGCGTTCAAGGGTCGTGAGGACCTCTGCACCAACGAGAAGATAATAAAGATGCTCACCGAGCGTATCAATACCTTGCAGCAGGGACTGGCAGGCTATGAGCAGGTGAAGCGTTTCACCCTGCTCACCGAACCGTTCACCATGGAAAACGGCGAACTGACCAACACCCTGAAGACCCGCCGCCCAGTGATAATAAAGAACTACGCCGAGGTGATAGAGAAGATGTATCAGGAGTAATAGATTAAGGTGGGTTCTAATAATTCCCACTGTCAGATTTTTGAATTTATTTCGAGGGCAAAATGTTAGCTGATAAGGGAGCATAGCGGGCTATGTGACCGCAGAAGTTAACAGTTTGCACCGAAAGAAAACAAAAAAGATGACATAATGATATTCATATAATTGACTAATTTAACTCGTGGGAATTTTTAGAACCCACCTTAAATAATGATAACGCAAGAACAATTAAAAGACATTCAGGAGCGTGCAGACGCTTTGGCGCGCTACCTTGACATCGACCGTAAGAAGATTGAATACGAAGAGGAAGACCTGCGCACGCAGGCTCCCGACTTCTGGGACGACCCCGAGAGGGCTCGCGCTCAGATGAAGGTCGTGGGCGAACTGAAGAAATGGATTGACGGATACAAGGAGGTGAGCGCCGCCGCTGAGGAGGTGCGGCTGTCAATGGACTTCTACAAGGAGGACATGGCTACGGAGGAGGATGTGGACAACGCATACGCCCGTGCACTGAAGGCAGTGGAGGACCTCGAACTGAAGAATATGCTGCGCCAGGAGGAAGACCCTATGGACGCAGTGCTGAAGATAAACTCTGGTGCCGGCGGCACCGAGGCGCAGGACTGGGCACAGATGCTCATGCGTATGTATATGCGCTGGGCTGAGAAGGGCGGCTACAAGTGCACCATCGTTGATCTGCTGGAGGCTGACGATGCCGGCATCAAGTCGGTGACGATGCAGATAGAGAACACCGGCAGCGCCGACTATGCCTACGGCTACCTGAAGTCAGAGAGCGGCGTACACCGTCTGGTGCGCGTAAGTCCGTACAATGCGCAGGGCAAGCGTATGACCAGTTTCGCCTCTGTCTTTGTAACACCGCTCGTTGATGACACCATCGAGGTGTATGTTGACCCTTCACGCATATCATGGGACACCTTCCGCTCAAGCGGTGCCGGTGGTCAGAACGTGAATAAGGTGGAGACCGGCGTGCGCCTGCGCTATATGTATCAGGACCCCGACACTGGCGAGGAGGAGGAGATACTCATTGCCAACACCGAGAGCCGTAAGCAGCAGCAGAACCGTGAGAACGCCATGCGACTGCTGAAGTCGCAGCTCTACGACCGCGCCATGAAGAAGCGCATGGAGGCACAGGCTGCCATAGAGGCTGGCAAGATGAAGATAGAGTGGGGTTCGCAGATACGCTCATACGTGTTTGACGACCGCCGCGTGAAGGATCACCGCACAAACTATCAGACATCTGACGTTGATGCAGTGATGGACGGTAAGCTTGACGGATTCATCAAGGCATACCTTATGGAACTGAACAATAAGGAGTGAGGAAATGTCTTCTATCTCCTTCTATCTCCTTCCTACTCCCTTTTACTACTAAAAACATGACATTGGCTGAAAAGATAAGACTCTGGCGCAGGTCACGACATACCAAGTCAACGCTCGCCATCATCATCACTGCCGCAGTGCTGGTAGAGGTGATATCGGCTGTGCAGTACTGGTATGCCGGTGAAGGCATACGCGAGGAGGTGCAGCACCGTGCTGAGAGTGAACTGAAGGCCAAGAACCTCGAGATAGAGAAGGTGACGGCAGCCGTTGAGGCAGTGTCACACTCCACCCTGTGGATGATTGAGAGAAACATTGACAATCCCGCAGAACTGGAGGTGCTGCTGCGTGGCGCACTGAACAGTAGTAAGTTACTGAAAGGATGCAGCGTAGGTTTCAAGCCTAACCATTTCGCTTCAAAGGGATATTGGTATGAGCCTTATGTCAACCGTCTCGCTGATGGCAGTCTGGAGACACTGCAGATAGGCGGAAAGGACCATGACTACACACAGATGGAGTGGTACAGTTACCCTGTTGAGACAGGCAAGGGCTATTGGACCGAACCTTACTTTGATGAGGCTGGCGGCAAGACGCTGATGGTGACTTATGCGCAACCGGTGCGTAACTCCAAGGGCGAGATTGTTGCTGTGTTTGGCGTGGATGTGGACCTTGACTGGCTGAGCAGCGTGATAAATGCCAACCATATCTATCCATCGTCATATAACATAATGGTGTCAAGACGAGGCAACCTCATGGTATGCCCGGTGGAGAGCCTCGTGATGAAACGCAGCCTGCAGGAGGCTACGGCGCGCATAAAGGACACTACAGCGCGGAGTGTGGGCAACCAGATGCTTGACGGCACCAGCGGAGAGGCCACCATCTACAATGAGGAAGGAGAGAAGAACTATGTGTTCTTCGCTCCGATAGACCGCGACACCACACTGTCTAAGGGAGAGCAGTTAGGATGGTCTATGGCGGTGGTGTGCAGCGACAAGGAGATATACCGCGGCTTGCGTCAGGTAGGCTTTAACCTCATGCTGCTGATGATAGCCGGCATGGCACTGCTGACCTTTATCCTCTTCCGCTCTGTACACAGTTTCCGTAAGCTTCAGAAGGTAGAGTCAGAGAAGGAACGCATAGCAAGTGAGCTCGGCGTGGCACAGCGCATACAGAAGGCTATGCTGCCTAAGACCTTCCCTCCTTATCCGGAGAGAAATGACCTTGACATATTTGCCTTGCTAAGTGCGGCGCGTGAGGTGGGAGGCGACTTCTACGACTATTTCCTGCGCGATGAGAAACTGTTCTTCTGTATAGGCGACGTGTCGGGTAAGGGAGTACCTGCAGCACTGGTTATGGCCATGGCGCAGTCGGTGTTCCGTATGTTGGTGGCGCGCGAGTCTTCACCTGAGAGGATAGTGATGCAGATGAACGAGACCATGGCGCGCGACAATGAGTATAATATCTTTATCACATTCTTCGTTGGAGTGCTTGACCTGCCTACCGGCAGACTAAGATACTGCAACGCCGGACACAAGGCTCCCGTATTGGTGCATAATGCGCAGTCAATGGAAAACAGTATGCTGCCATGTGACTCAAACCTGCCGGTAGGAACTATGGGCGGATGGGACTATGTGTTGCAGGAGACAGTGATAGAGCCTGACACAACCATATTCCTATACACCGACGGACTGACAGAGGCAGAGAAGGCAAGCCATGAGCAGTTTGGCAGGGAGAGGATGCAGAAGCTGATATGTGATATGGCAAAGGATGGTGAAGTAACCTCCGAGGCATTTATAGGCAGGATGGATGCTGCCGTACGCCGTTTCGTGGGTGAGACAGAGCAGAGCGATGACCTCACCATGCTGGCTATAAAGTTCACACACCGTCACTCTGACGCATTGCTGAACGAGAGCATAACGCTGCGTAACGATGTGAAGGAAGTGCCGTTGCTGGCGGAGTTTGTAGAGAAAGCCTGTGAAATGGCAAACCTTGACCCTTCTGCGGTTATGCTGGTGAACCTCGCTATGGAGGAGGCTGTGGTCAATGTGATGAACTATGCCTATCCTGACGGACATCAGGGGAACATCGACATAGTGGCTGAGGCTAATGACCAACGCCTGAAGTTTATCATAACTGACAGCGGAGCACCGTTTGACCCTACCATATACAAGGAGGTGGACACCACGCTGAGTGCAGAGGAACGTAACATCGGCGGACTGGGCATACATCTTATACGCCGCTATATGGACAGCATGAACTATGAGAGGGTTAATGGACAGAACATATTAACATTAAGAAAAAGACTGAAATAAAGGAAAATATTATGAAAACAACATTCACTAATGAGGCAAACAACCTCATTATGGCTTTTGAGGGCAGGCTTGACACTGCAGCATCTGCACAGACGGAGAAGGATATGAAGGTTCTTCATGACTGTGACGGCAAGGACATCATTCTTGACTGTTCCCTGCTGGAGTATATATCATCAAGCGGACTGCGCTTGTTCCTCGGCCTTGCCAAGGTTGCCAAGGTCAAGGGCAGCAACATTACCATTACAGGTCTGTCTGATGACTTGCGCCAAGTGTTTGATGAGATTGGCTTCACTCGCCTTTTTAACATACAATAAGGATTATGGCAAAAGAGCTAACCAAAGAACAATTGCAGGAAGAGAACGCCGCACTGCGACAGGAGATAGAACGACTGAAGGACGAACTGATACGCCTGGTAGGGCGTAACCTCGACCTTACGGAGCGTCTGGAGGAAGATGTGGAACTGCGCCGCCGCACAGAGGTGGCAAAGGAACTGCTTGACGGTAATATCACCCGTCAGCGTAACGCCGACCTGCAAGACGACCCGCAGCTGATGGCACTCATGGAGTTGAAGGTGGAGAGTGACCTCCCATATAAAGACCCGCAGTTTAATGCTAAAGCCCTGGCAGAGTTGCTGGGAGTGAGTCATGAGAGACTGATAAAGCTCTTCCGTCACCAGACCATACACCGCACGCCAGACGCATACATAGACAACCTACGCACGCTCTATGCACTCAAGCTCCTGCGTGAACACTCCAACTACACCATAGCAGTGGTGGCAGAGGAGGCAGGCTTCGCCAATGTGCGCACGCTGCAGCGACGCATACAGGATGCCATAGGCATGACACCGGTGGAGTATCGCCTGATGCTCACGCGTGATGAGTGATACACTCCTCTTATATAAAGGATGAGGCTGTATAGGGAATGAAACCCTGCATAAGGATAAAAAACCATAATCGCATATCTCAGGAAAGAGAAATGCGGTTTTTTTATGTCATTAAACCAGGAAAAACAGTTTGAAAACGTGTTTCGTAACATATAATATGCAGCCTGAGAGGAGGAGAAATACAGTATTTTATCAAGAAACTGATGTAAAAAGAGGTCTGATAGCGGGAAAAACAACAAAATAAGGCAAATTTTTTTTCTTTTTGTTTTTTTAATAGAAAAACGGCATGATTTTCCCGATGAAATGGCTGAAAAAAGGGGGGTGTGTAATTTTCGATATTGTGGAAAATTACACACCTTATTCTTGAAAATTACACACCATTATCGAAAATTACACACCTTATTCCAAAATAAAATATTACCTTTGCGGAAAATTTGTGAGAACAAACAGACAATAATCTGCAAGCTTCCTCTTAATATAGAAGAAGTCTCCATAATACAGGAAATCATCTTAGGAATAGATATAGAAGTTATTTTCGGACTTTAGAATATATAGGTCATCTTCGGAATAGAATATAGGTCCTTTTCGGACTGTAAAAACCTTCTTAGGAATATAACATTTATTTTATTAATCAATAAGGTAAAACTTTTTATGTTTAAACAATTACTATTATTTTTATTGTGCTGGCTATGGTCAGCGTTGCCCTTGGAGGCTGATGAGCCGATATCGGTAACGCTACCTGGAACAATTACCTATACGTTGCAAGACACTTATGGTGACGGATGGAATGGTGCCAGCATCAGTGTCATTGACAGCAATGGCAACGTAGTGGAGACCATCACGATGAGTGAAGGAAGTAGTTTAGAAGGCTCCATCTTCCTTAATCCTGACGAGGACTACAATTTCGTATGGAAAAAAGGAGGTTATGACAATGAATGTGGTTTTGACTTCTATGATGAGAACAACAAGGAAATCCTGAGCCATGAGGTGGGTTCTAATTTCGTGTTTGTTGACGTAGAAGGCTACAGCGCTTGTCTTGCCAAGACAGACTGTGCTAAGAATTGTAGCGTAAGCACTATTACATATAACAGTGCCGTGCTGTCATGGACTGGCAATGAAGAAGTGCAGTCATATAACATGCGCTATCGTAACATGGATGCAGATGATGGATGGCATACTGTTACGGGTGTCACTTCGCCTTATACTTTGACAGGCCTCGCTGCTGAAACTAATTATGCCTGGGAGGTACAGACCGTTTACTCTGACCATAACAGTGACTGGTTGATGTATGAATGTTTTACTACTCAGGAGCGTTACACCAGGCCGTATGACCTCGCCGTGACTAACCTCAGATCTACCAGCGCCGTGCTGTCATGGTCAGGCAATGAAGATGTACAGTCATATAACCTGCGCTATCGTGAAACGGATATAATATTGGATGAGAGCTTTGAGAATGGTATGCCTTCTACATGGCAGACGTCAGGTGAAAATGTGTTTGTAAGCACTCCACCTCTAGGCTTGACGGCACCTAACGGAGGCTATGTGTTGGAAATACACGGTGGTGGTACTGTGACTTTGCCGCAGATGTCTCTCGGTGGTACACTGGCCTTCAAGGCTGCTGCATATGATAATCCAACAACTGGTTATAGTGTAAGTGTAATAATAGGCGAAAACAATACAACCTTGGCAGAAGGAGAAATCAATGAAGGCTCATTTGACAATCTGGCGATAGACCTCAGTGCATACGCCGGACAGACGGGCACCATCAAGATTACTATGACTTCTGGCGTATACCTGTTAATCGACGATGTTAGGATATCAACAGGAGATGTTGCAGAATGGACTACTGTGAACAATGCTGTGGCACCATATACGCTGAAAGGCCTTACCCCGGATACCTATTATGATGTGCAGGCACAGGCTGTATATGGAGAAGAGGAGTCTAAATGGAAATCCTTCCCTATAATCACTACTCTGGAACGTTATGCCAAGCCGTATGGCCTCGCTGTGACTGATACAGCAGCAACCAGTGCCGTGCTGTTATGGTCAGGCAATGAAGATGTGCAGGCATACAACCTGCGCTATCGTGAAACGGATAAAATATTGGATGAGAGCTTTGAGAATAGTATGCCTTCTACATGGCAGGCGTCAGGTGAAAATGTGTTTGTAAGTCCTCCACCTCCAGGCTTGACGGCACCAAGCGGAAACCTGGTATTGGGAATGCGCGGTGGTGGTAATGTGACTTTGCCTCAGATGCCCCTCCGTGGCACACTGGCCTTCCAGGCTGCGGCATTTAAATCTTCAACAGCTGGTTATATTATAAGTGTATCAACAGACGAAGGCGATGAAATCGTGGCAGAGGGAACAGCCAATGCAGGCTCATTCGCCCTACAGACTGTTGACCTCAGTGCATACGCCGGACAGGCGGGTGCCATATCCATTATTATGACTTCTGGTGCCTACCTGATAATCGACGATGTTAGGATATCAACAGGAAATGTTGCAGAATGGACTACGGTGAACAATGCTGTGGCACCATATACGTTGAAAGGCCTTACCCTAAGTACCTATTATGATGTGCAGGCACAGGCTGTATATGAAGAAAAGACTACAGACTGGACAGAAAGTGTTTTGTTCCATACATTGGAAAGCACCGTACCCGCTCCGACAGGACTGACTATAGACAACGTAACGGCCAGCGGTGCCGTGGCATCATGGACTGGCAACGACGAGGCACAGTCATATAACCTGCGCTATCGTACTAAGGTTGAGGGCTCAGGTGAGAATATCTCTGAGAATTTCGACTCTTCTAGTTCGTTGCCAACAGGCTGGGTAGGTAATGATGTGTTCGTCACCACTCCGCCTCCAGGTTTGACGGCAATAAGTGCAAGCCATATATTGGGAATGGAAGAAAATGGATGTGTATCCCTTCCACAAGGAAAATTGCCAATGACGCTGACTTTCTATGCTGCTGCATTTGGTACTACAATATCAAGTTATATAATAAGCGTATTAATAGACGGAACCGAAGAAACCGTAGCAGGGGGAACAGCCAATGCAGGCACATTCGCCCAGCAGACTATAGACCTCAGTGCATACGCAGGACAGACAGGTAACATTGTCATTAAGCAAACTGCTGGTGAATTCTTGATTATTGATAACGTTGTTTGCTCAGGTGATGAAGAAATTGGCCAGTGGCAGACTGTGAAGAACGTGACCAATCCATACACCATGTCAAACCTTATCTCAGAGACTTCATACCAGGTGCAAGTGCAGGCGGTAACTACCGAAGGCGTGAGCCGATGGAGCAGTTCACAGTCGTTTGAGACATTGGAGGGTATAAAGAGCCCTACGGATTTGGCTATAGACAACGTAACGGCCAGTGGTGCCGTGGTATCATGGACCGGCATCGATGAGGCACAGTCATATAACCTGCGTTACCGTGCAAAGGATGACTCACAGGCAGAGTGGACTGTAATAAATGGAATAACCGCAGGCACATACACCCTCACGGAGCTTGAGCCTGAGACATCATACGAGGTACGAGTGCAAGCTACGGACGGCGAGACAATAAGCCGTTGGAGCAGTAAGAAAGCATTTACCACACTGGAACGCTTCGCTAAGCCTACGGGCCTCACTGCAGAGTCTGTGAAGGCAACCAATGCCCTGCTGGCATGGACCGGTTCTGCTGACGCTCAGTCGTATAATCTGCGCTACGGTATGTCAAATGTCATACTGAGTGAGAATTTTGACGGTTCATCAATATCAACCGATTTGACATCGGGTGGAGAATCTTTTGTAGAAAGACCTATCTCAACCTCGGCTCCAAGTGGAAGTAATGTGATGGTATTAGGTGAAAATGGGGATCTGGCAATGCCTGCAATACCTCTTGATGGCATACTCACCTTCAAGGCTGCAGCGGAGGCGTCATCCACAGCATCCTACGAGGTATATGTGAGCTCAGTGGGCTTGGTGGCTTCCGGAATAGTAAAAATCGGTGAGTTCGCCCAGCAGACTGTTGACCTCAGCGCATACGCCGGACAGACGGGTACAATAATTATAAGAAAAGCTGATGGTACATACCTGCTTATTGATGACATAGAAGTAGAAACTGATACGGAATGGCAGACAGTGGAGAATATAGAGAATACACATTATGCCATATCGGGACTTGAGCCAGAGACTAAATATAATGTACAGGTACAGACAGTATTTGCCGATGGCACAAGCAAATGGAGCGACCTGGTGAAATTTACTACATTAGAGCGCTTTGCCCAGCCGTATGACCTTACGGCAAGCAGTGTGACATATAATAGCGCTGCTCTGTCATGGAAGGGTAATGATGATGTGCAGATGTATCTCATGCGCTACCGTGAGAACAATATGCCTCTCAATGAGAACTTCGATTCTTCTAACGAACTGTTAGCAGGATGGGAGGTAAATGGCTCAGGTTTTATTGAGAACAAAGAAAATGCACCAAGCGGCACAGGAGTCTTAGTGATTACTGACGGTTCTGTTATGATGACTAATGAGATACCTCTCGGCGGTACGCTCTCGTTTAAGACAAGGGGCAGTTTCGCATCTTATGCGGTAAGCGTTGAATTGGGAGGAGAACAGAAAATGTTGGTCTCTGACTCAGCTCCAAGTGGTACGTTTGAGGAGAAGACGATAGACCTCAGCGCATACGCCGGACAGACGGGCAGACTCATATTTAGTTGCTCTAACAACCTGAAGAAAGTCATAGCAGCCAAAGCAACAAAAGTTATCTCAGCTACTGATGCACCATTTTTTGTAATCGATCCCAGAGTGTATTTTGACGACATAGTGCTGAAGCTCGGTGATGACGCAGTGGTAGGAGACTGGATTAGCGTGGATGACGTCACCTCTCCTTACGCCCTCGGCGACCTTGACCCTGAGAAGACCTACGAGGTACAGGTAAAGGCAGTGTATGGTGAGCAGGAGACCGACTGGACCAAGGGTGTGTTCTTCACTACCTTGCTGGCAACGGGTATTACAGACTATCACCTCGCAACCCCAGCCAAGAATGTAGATGCATGGTATGACCTTAGCGGCAGAAAGCTGAATGCACGTCCTGCAAAGGCTGGTATGTATATCTACCGTGGCAAGAAGATTATGGTAGAAAGATAAGAACAGAAGTCAGGGAGCAGAGACTCTTTGACAAGATACAGAAGAAAGCGGTGTCGCCTCCATAGGGAGGGCGGCACCGCTTCTTTTTAGGCCGGAATGGATGGAATCCGCTGCTATAAATTTAGCGATATGATAAATGTCAAGGAATAGGACATTTTCGTCATTTGGCCTTTTCAATTTTGTCAACAAAAAAATGCAAACCAGGAGAAAAAGCGGCACGGAAAACGAGGAAAAGACACCTTTTTCGCTCTTCTCAACCATTTTTTTTCGTGAAAGCATAGCTTTTACCATGTAAAGTGATAGCTTTCACACCGAGAGACGATAGCTTTTACACCCTGAAAGCATAGCTTTTATGACGCAAAAGCTATGCTTTCTTTATGTTTTTTTATAACCTGTTACTGATTATCAGCGAGTTACAAACTCGCATAGAATGAGCTGTATGCGGCCGGAGGAAAAGTTTTTCAGAATATCGCAAGGAAAAGGGGGGTAAGAGCATACCCGAAATAGGACATTTTCGTCATTTGCCTTCGGACAGAAAAGGGAGGGAGGTGTGCTTTTTGTCGCATTTTATGATGTTTGTCGCATGTTTTTTTGTTGTTTTTTTGCAAAATATTATACAGGTATGAATGTTTTGACTAACTTTGCAGTCGTAAGAAAGAAAAGGAACAAATAAAAATTATAGAACAATGAAAAAGATTTTAGTAATGGTGGCAGCTGCCATGATAACTGCCACAAGCATATTTGCTCAGGACGAGCAGCCAAGACATGAGATAGGAGTGAGTTACGGAGCCGGAATATCACTGATAGGCGACGGTATAGGCAATGGCTTGACAGATGGCATCTTTGATGCCATGAACGGTCGTAAGTGGGAAAACTCCAGAGAACTGGGCACGGTGGCTGTGGAGTATTTCTGTCACCTTAACAACCCGAGGCTGGCGGTTGGTGGTGTAGTCACCTATGCTCGTATGGGCGAGGACGTGATATATGAGGGAGAGAAAGAGGGAGAGCGCACGCGTAATTATATGTCGGTCATGCCGGCAATGAAATATTACTGGGTGAACAAGAAGCACTTTGGCTTCTACAGCAAGGCCGCCGCAGGCTTTATGTATGCGTATGCGAAATCAGACAATATCAGGAAAGGAACGACCGATAAGGAGAGCCGTTTCAACTTCATGTTCCAGGCATCTCTCGTAGGTTTGGAGGGCGGCTCTACGCACATCCGCGGGTTCTTTGAGGCAGGTGTGGGCGAGCAGGGCATAATACTCGCAGGTGCGCGCTACAGGTTCTGAGTAGATGGCATATAACGACAGCAGGGAGACATGCCCAAGGGAAAGCGGTGTGTCTCCCTGTTTTTGCTTGCAGAAAGGAGTGAACATGAAAAAATAATGCCAATAACTTGCAAAAACAGTTTAATTTGTGTAATTTTGCGTGTGGACGGGAAGGAAGAGTACCGCCAAGGCTAAACAATATAGAAAATCAGAGAAACTAAATAACAGAGATTATGTCAAAGAACAAGAACAACGCTAAGCGTAAGGCTTATGCAGAGAAGAAAGAGCAGGAGGGACGTAAGGTTATCAACTGGATATTCGGCATACTCGTGGCACTGGGAGCACTCTATGCTATATACACCATTGCCGTACAGTAAGTGGCAAGGGAATGACAATGTTACATTCACTGCCACTTATATAAGTGGTGGCAGGAGTTTAGGATATGGAGATAGAACGTAAATTCCTTGTGAGGCGTGACGATGCGTTTCGCAAGTCTGTTACCTCGTCATCACACATAGCTCAGGGCTATATGGATGTCAAGGGTGCAACGGTGCGCATCAGGCTGAGGGACGACAAGGCATACCTCACCATCAAGGGACCGTCTGCCAACGGTATCTCACGTTATGAGTTTGAGCGCGAGATACCATTGGATGATGCCCGCGAGATGCTGAAGCTGTGCCGGGGCGGACTGGTGGAGAAGACCAGGCACCTGGTGCCGGTGGGCAACCATACGTATGAGGTGGATGAGTTTCACGGTGCTAATGACGGACTGCTGTTCTGCGAGGTAGAGCTGGGCAGCGAGGACGAGGAGTTTGAAAAGCCAGACTGGCTCGGACCGGAGGTGACAGGCAACCGCCATTTCTATAACAAGGGACTGCTGACTGACCCTTATCCGAACTGGAAGACGCAGTTACCGGAGGAATACAGATAGACCACAAAAGACTATAACTGACATTGTAAAGGCAGGCAACGAGTATATCGTTGCCTGTTTTTATTGTGTTTATTGTTAATAAAAATTAAACGCGATGGGAAAAATAGTAAAATAAGCATTACTATTTAATGAATTATACTAACTTTGCACACCGAAACAAAAAATGTGCAAAGAAAAGGAAAAGATAAAAAGACAAAAGGATGACTAAGAAACTATTATTTTGTGTTGCGCTTCTGAGCGCAGTATCTGGTACGGCTTTGGCAGGTGGTATCTTGACAAATACCAATCAGAACGTGGCTTTCCTGCGTAACCCGGCGCGTGACGGTGCCATAGGTATCGATGGAACATACAGTAACCCTGCAGGTGTGGCTTTCATGGATGAGGGCACTCATCTCTCTATCAACTGGCAGGCGGCATGGCAGACACGTACTATTGAAACCACAAACCCGGTGTTCACTATGTCTAAGGACTTCAACGGCCAGCCACAGCACTACGAGGGCAAGGCCTCTGCACCGTTCATCCCTTCAGTACAGGCTGCATACAACAAGGGTAAGTGGTCACTGCAGTTTAACTTCTCTATAACCGGCGGCGGCGGCAAGTGTGAGTTCAGTAACGGTCTCGGCTCTTTTGAGGGTGCTGTGGGACAGATAGCTGCAGGATTGCGTCAGTTTGGCGTCAGCGCTGGTCTGCCCGCTGCTGTCGTTACCTCTGGCTATGACTGCAACAGCTATATGCAGGGAAAGCAGTATTACTTTGGTTTCACTATGGGTGCGGCATACAAGGTTACAGATAATTTCTCTGTATATGGCGGTATCCGCGTACTCTATGGTTCAGCCACATATAAGGCGAAGATTGATAATATTAAGGTTATCAATGGTATGAATCCAGACGGAGTGGACTTTGGAGAATACTATGATCAGATAAAGCCTTACATTACTGGAGCCGCGCAGAATTATGAGGCAGCAATAGCGGCATACGCGCGTGCAGGTCAGGAGATACCGGCAGAGATTATAAACGGTTACACTTCTGTAAGGAAACTCCAGGCGGTGGAGTCTTATCGTGAGGGTGTAAACCTTCAGTCTGACCAGAGCGGTGTAGGCTTTGCTCCTATCCTTGGTGCTGATCTGAAACTTGACAAGTTTAACTTTGCCGTTAAGTATGAGTTCCGCACAAAGATGAACATGGAGAACAAGTCAACGGTGAAGGAGGCTCACGCCATTGACGCTGTCAACGTGTTCCGTGACGGTACGTCTATCCGCGAGGACCAGCCATCACTGCTCGCCTTCGGTGTGCAATATACTCCTGTGGAGTGTGTGCGTATAAATGCAGGCTACCATCACTTCTATGACAAGGCCGCCAAGAAGACTTATTATAAGATGAATGAGGTAGGCGTATCTACCCGTTACGACAATAAGAACAGTCTGCTTGACAAGGGCACTGACGAGTATCTCGGCGGCGCGGAGTGGGACATCACCAAGAAGCTCACCGCCAGTGCAGGCTTCCAGATTACACGTTACGGCAATACAGATGAGTACATCAACGATATATCGTTCGTGGTTGACTCATGGAGCTATGGCCTGGGTGTGAAGTATAAGGTGACAGACAAGATAGCCATCAACGCGGCTTACTTCAAGACTTGCTATGATGACTATACCACTGCGGTTGATGCAAACGGCGTGCAGAACTCATTTACACGCTCAAACCGTGTGGGTGCCATCGGCGTAGATATAAAGTTCTAAGAAACATTGTTTAGTTAATAATACTCCTATATTAATTATGCCCCTTGTAATGAGCGTTCATTACAAGGGGCATTTCTTTATCTGTCAAAGACAGAGGTCTATTGAGCCATAATCTTTGCTGTCTGCTTCTGACCGTTGGTCAGTGTATCTTTCATCACATATATCTCAGAGGTCTTGAGTGTGGTTACCTGCTTGCCGTCAAGGGTGAAGAACTCACGCTTCAGTATGTCTGCCTCCTCGTTCACCGGACGTATGCACTTTATGGCGTCGGCCTTGCCTGTGACAGCTACGCCGAGAGTCTGTGTGAAGGTGTGGTTGTCGGCGTCGGTCACTGTCATCTCTATAGAGCCAAGCTCTGCATCGCTACCAGCGGTGATGGTTATGATGCTGTCTGTTATCTCAGCAGAGAAGTTGCCGCTCTTTGAGCTGATGCTGTATGCAGGGCTCTTGGTAAAGCCGCGGAACTCAGGTGCGGTGTTGAATGTCACTGATGTGCCGGGAGCTAACATAACGTATGGATGAGCCATGAAGTCAAGGTAGTGCTCCAGACGTGTGTAGTCGTCGCTCATCACCTCGTTGTTGTCTGCATTGTCAGGGTTTGAGCCTGTCAGCTCCTCATACCAGTTTGGCATACCGTCCTGGTCAGTGTCGAAGTCGGCAGCGCGGCTCTCCTCCGGCCATATCTCAAAGCCGGTGTATTCATCTGTCACGATGTCGTTCTCATGGTCTATCTCACCCTTGATGCCAGAGCGGCTGCCCACGTAGGTGTATGTTCCGTCAACGGTCTCGCGAACCACGCGTACGTGCTGGTCGTCGCGCATAGGACGTATGGCACCTGCCGTAGATGTTACAATCTTAAACGCCTCCTTGGCAGAGTGTATCGTAGCGTATGAAGGGAAGAAAGGCTTATCAACGAAGGTCTTGTAGCCCAGTTCGTCAGTGCGGGTGTTAGGGTCTATTACCTCTGAGTTCTTCAGCGTATAGCGGTATGTTTCGTTCAGGGCATCGGTAGTGAGAGTGTGGTCCTTGTTCTCGCGGATATTGCCTGAGATGTATGCCTGCCATACGCCATTGTGGTTAGGCAGCTCATAGTCCTGAGAGAAGAGAAACTTCAGCTGGGTGTCAGCGCCCATCTTGTAGTAGTTGTTCACGAAGTTCACTGCATGGCAGCCGCCGTCGGTGGTACGCTTGTACCAGTTGTAACATACGTTGTTGAAGATATCCATCTGACCTATAGGCATGTTGTTGCCGTCCATGCCGCCACCCATAGACCAGTTACGGCCCTCGCAGTTCACGAGCAGGTTATGGCTGTATGTGCCCACGTTGCCGTCAATGGTGGCAGCATAGCCGTGGTTGGTGCCGGCAGGGTAGTTCTTGTGGTCGGCAATACCCAGTGCCTCGGCAATCATAGAGTATTGGAAGGTAAGGTTCTTCGCACCGCGTGAAGAGAAGGTCTCGTCTGTTCCCCATGCCATTGTTGTGTGGTCGATGATGGTGTTGTCGGCACCGGCAGCACCCATGGCGTTGCCTGTATCGCCGTAGCCTCGCTTAGCCCTGAGGAACTGAACGACGCTCTCTGAGCCGATGTTGAGGTTAGAATGCTTCAGGCAGATGCCCTTGCCCGGTGCTGTCTGTGCGGCGATGGTGACATAAGGCTTTGCAAACTCTGCCTCAAAGTCCATGACGATAAGTCCGCTGACATCGAATACTATGGTACGTGGACCTTCCATGTCTGCAAGACCATAAATCAGTGAGCCGGGGGTATGGTCGTTGCTGAGGTTGGTAACGTGATATACCACACCGTCGCGACCGCCCTGTGCGAAGCGTCCGTAGCCCTCAGCCCCAGGGAAAGCCAGTCGGCGTGGGCGGAAGCTCCATGTGTCGCCTATATAGACGTTGTTGTTGGCATCCACCTCATCCACGCGCCAGTAGTAGGTCTCGTGGGTGGAGAGCTTGCCTGTGGTGAACGTGGCGTTGGTAACCTCGTCAGCCAACTGCATGTCACTCTCTGATGTACCGATATACACGCGGTGCTTCACAGCGAGGGATGCAGGAGTCCATGAAAGGACGGCAGTGCCGGTCTCGTCGCAGTCAACGTGCATTGACGTGCTGACTGGCGAAGGGTCTGACGCCGTAGTCTTCGGGTTAGGACGGTCGAAGATGAGGGCATTGATGCCCACCTGTGTAGTCTGGTATGTCGCGCCAGTGGCTGGCACGGAGATATACTCTACCACCACGTCCTGTCCCTTCGTGGCATTGAATGTTATGTATGACATGCCGCACTCAGCCTGTGATGCAGCCTGCGCTGTCTGTGCCACGTTCTCAAGCACTACTTTGTCGTTCACAAGTATCTTGAGCGGTGGCATTTCTATGTTGTCGCTGTTGTTGTGGTATGCACACAGAGTATGGCTGCCTTCCTCCAAACCACTGATAGTGATTTTGATGCCCTGTGCCTCTGTAGTGCTTGTGGTCCAATCGTTGTTTGCGTCAATGTAGCAGGAGTATATACCGTCGTATATCAGCTTGTCTTTCTGGGTTACGAGGTTTCTGTTCCAGTTGTCGCGCACGCCGTTGCTCCATACTCCATCTGCTGTGCTGATGGCCACAGTAATGGTAGAGTCGATAGCGGTCTTGAAGGATTGTGAGGCAGTCTTCACACGACCTGGCGACCAGTTCACGTAACCGTCGGCAAGGCTTTGGCTCTGTTTGCCGTTCAGGTTGAAGTCAATCTTCTGTGCGCCGACCTGCATGGCACAGGCAGCGAGAAGGCATGACATTAGGATTTCTTTTTGTTTCATATAGATTGATTTATAGTTATATTTTTTACGCAAACGCCAACACCTTTGGCGCAGCCAAAGTTACTAAAAAAATAAGATACGACCAAATGAATGATTAGGAATTACGACAATATTACACAAAATTCCCCTTTATATATTGTCTTGAAAAAAGTTTTTGTTAGTTATTTGTTTTTATTTTCAAACTAAATGTTGTAATTTTGTATTCAGCTACTATGTTAGTAATGATTTCTTGTTATTCGGTAAGTTAAAATAGAGAATTATGGCAATGACAGTTAGACAACGACAGACGCATCCCATGAGTTACTATATGGATATGGTAAAGGACATGGATAATAGTCAGAAATTGCAACTGATAGCAATATTGGCAGAGAGTGTGAAACTGGAAACTCGCAATACAGCAGAAACGGATGAAGAAGAATACTCCCTCCGTCCCTATACTATGGAAGAAATTGATGCTATGCTTGATGAGGCAGAGGCAGCATTTGAGGCTGGTGACTATTTGATGCAAGATGAAGTGTTTAGGCACAAGGAAACATTGGCTGTATGAAAATATACTGGCATAAACGAGCTGTAGAGCAACTGCATCAAGTGGAAACATACATTCTCCGCACTTTCGGAGAACGGGTATGCGAAGAGTTTAACAACGAGGTGGAGCAGACGGTACTTTCTGTAGCCAAGATGCCTGCGATGGGTAAAATAGACCCACTCTTCGTTCATCGTAAGCAGACATATCGTAGCATTATTGTTCGTAGGCTAAACAAGATTGTTTATTATGTAAAGGGTGACACGCTTTGCATTGTGGCTTTTTGGGATACTCGCCGTGAACCAAGGAGTCAGGTTAGGCAAACAAAATGATTTTTATAAATAGTCATCAAATGTATATTCGTTATTAATAAAGCATAGTGTTTATGGAATACTGGGTGTTTTCATAAAAAGAGCTGAATTTGATATCGGATATCTTGCATATGTCAAGTAATAAGCGTAACTTTGAATGAATAAGGTGTAATGATTATGAAGAAACTGACTATAGTAAAAGTGGGCGGCGCCGTTGTGGAAGACGAGGCGCAGCTCTCCGCATTGATTGAGAATTTCTCTGCCATAGATGGCGCAAAACTGTTGGTGCACGGTGGTGGCCGCCGCGCCACGAAGGTAGCCGCCGCTCTGGGCATAGAGACAAAGATGGTGGGCGGCCGCCGTATCACCGACGCTGATATGCTCTCTGTCGTTACGATGGTGTATGGCGGACTGGTAAACAAGAACATCGTGGCACAGTTACAGGCTGCCGGACAGAATGCCATGGGCCTCACCGGTGCCGACATGGACGTGATACGCTCTAAGCGCAGGGCACCCAAGAAGGTGCGCATGGACGACGGTACGGAGCAGGAGGTGGACTTCGGTTTCGTGGGCGACCCTGTGAAGGCTGACGGTGCCGCTCTGAGTCATCTGATAGAGGCAGGCGTGATACCTGTCATAGCACCGCTGACACACGACGGCGAGGGCAACATACTCAATACCAACGCCGACACTATGGCGTCAACCGTGGCTGTGGCACTGGCATCGCTCTATGACGTGACGCTCATCTATTCTTTTGAGAAGAAGGGTGTGCTGATGAATCCTGACGATGACGACAGCGTGATACCTGTCATCAACAGGCAGAGCTATGAGCAGTATGTAAACGACGGTGTGATATCGGGAGGCATGATGCCAAAGATAGAGAATGCACTGCAGGCCGTGGACAAGGGCGTGAGCAAGGTGGTGATAACCCTCGCCACGCAGATAGACGGTGAGCACGGGACAGCCATTGTTAATTCATAATTAATAATTAACCCCCTTTCCCCATATCTCATGCTCCCTCCCTCACAGGGAGGGGTGGGGTGGGTCTCTAACTCATAACTAATTGGACATAGTCCACACCATATTACCACTCAAGAATGAGATGTACCGCCTGGCGCTGAGGATAACGCTCAACAGTCAGGAGGCAGAGGACGTAGTGCAAGATGTGGTGATAAGGTTGTGGCAGATGCGTGAGCGCCTTGACGGCATAGACAATATAGAGGCGTATGCCCTGCGTATGACGCGTAACCTGGCGCTGGACCGCAGTCGAATGAGGGTAAACCAGACGGAGTCACTGGAGGACATCACTCCACCTGCCGTCAATACGCATGACGAACTGGAGGCCGACGAGCGCATTGACATCGTGAGACAACTGATGCAGCAGTTGCCGGAGAAGCAGCGTACATGTATGCACCTGCGTGACTTTGACGGCCACACCTACCGTGAGATAGCTGACATAACAGGACTCAGCGAGGAACAGGTGAAGGTGAGCATACACCGTGCGCGTCAGTTTATCAAGGTGCGCCTGCAGGCCGACAGCGGTATGGTGTAATCCTTCAGCCCTTCTCAAATCCCAAAGAAACAATATATGAATATCATAAAGACAGACAGACCATTATTCCTGGCTCCCATGGAGGATGTCACCGACATAGGTTTCCGCCGGTTGTGCAAGCGCTTCGGCGCTGCCATGGTGTACAGTGAGTTTGTGGCGGCCGAGGCACTGGTAAGAAACGTGAAAGACACGGTGCGCAAGCTCACCATCAGTGATGACGAGCGTCCTGTGGGAATACAGATATACGGCCGTACGGTGGATGCCGTTGTTGAGGCAGCGCGCATCGTTGAGGCTGAGGCATCGCCCGACGTTATAGACCTTAACTTCGGCTGCCCAGTGAAGAAAGTGGCAGGCAAGGGTGCGGGTGCCGGTATGCTGCGTAACATACCGCTGATGCTTGAGATGACAGAGGCAGTGGCGAAGGCCGTTGCCACTCCCGTGACGGTAAAGACACGTCTGGGATGGGACGCCGGCAACCTCGTGTTTGGCGACACACTGTCAGAGGAGTACACACCCGTAGGTGGATGGCAGGGACGCGACCTTGCAGAGCGCCTGCAGGAGTGTGGCGCTCAGGCATTGACCATACACGGGCGCACTCGCTCACAGATGTACACCGGCGACGCCGACTGGACACTGATAGGCGGTGTGAAGCGCAATCCGCGCGTAACCATCCCCGTAATAGGTAATGGCGACATAAAGAGCATAGAGGAGGCCGACGAGGCGTTTCAGCAATACGGCGTTGACGCGGTGATGATAGGCCGCGCCACCTTTGGTCAGCCGTGGATATTCTCGCGCGAGGCTACACAGAGCCTTACCCCTGCCGAGAAGATAGACATACTCATAGAGCTGCTCAACATAAACATCGACCTCATAGGCGATGAGCGCAAGGCCATACTTCACACAAGAAGACACCTGGCGGCCACTCCCATATTCAAGGGAATACCCGACTTCAGGCCTACGCGCATACGTATGCTGCGCGCCGACACGGCAAAAGAGTTAGTGCTTATACTTAATGAGATAAAGGATACTCTCGGAACCCATATTAAATAAGAGGTCAAGAACAGAGAGGCCCGGTATGAATCCGTTGCGTCTCTGGAAGGTCTGATAGTATTGTTGTAGGTTATAGTGACTATAGTTATTATAGTCACTATTTTTTTTATGGTTACGAAGGTAGTCGCTGATGCCGGTGAGTTCTCTCATCTTCTCTGTTATGGCGTTGTTGTAGTCAATGAGGAAATCCCATTGCCTCTCATAGAACGGACGGATGTCATCAGCGTAATAGTCAAAGAACGGCGACTGCCCGTAGGCTGAGCACAGAGCCTGCCAGTGCAGATGTCGCCAGTTGCCGTGGTCGCTTATGCGCACGTCTTTCGTCAGCATACCGTTGGCAGCAGTCACCGGCACGGTCAGCTTCTGCGTACCCGATGCGGTTGCTATGAGGCAGTGGTTGCGTGTGGTCTGTTTTACATATCGCTCCCCGCCGTCTATCGTTATGTCGTCAGCGTGGTGCAGCAGGTCGGCATACCACTCCACTGGTCCGAAGTATGTGGTGTGAAGAGTCATCAGCGTAGTTACTCCTTATCAGAACATCTGGCTCACGCGGCGTATGCCGCTTACGAGCTGGTCTATCTCCTCCTTGGTGTTATATAGTGCGAGCGATGCCCTCACGGTGCCCTGTATGCCTAGGCGGTGCATCAGCGGTTCGGCGCAGTGGTGTCCTGTGCGCACTGCTATGCCGAGGCGGTCGAGCAGTGTGCCGAGGTCCAGGTGGTGTATGTCGCCCACGAGGAAAGATATTACCGCGTCGCGTCTTGAAGGGTCA
Source organism: Prevotellaceae bacterium UBA3627 (assembly GCA_002373375.1). Classification (GTDB taxonomy): domain Bacteria; phylum Bacteroidota; class Bacteroidia; order Bacteroidales; family Bacteroidaceae; genus Prevotella. The sequence goes on along the minus strand of DFLE01000057.1, from coordinate 88,483 downwards.
AGAGGACCGAATATGCGCATACCAGGTATGGTCTGCATCTGCTCCAGCGCATAGCGTGTCAGCTCGCGCTCATGAGCCTCTATGTTGTCCATGCCTATGGCCTCCATGTAGTCTATGGCGCGCGCCAGTCCGTGGGTTGCCACATAGTCAGGGGTGCCTGCCTCAAACTTAAACGGCAGGTCTGCCCATGTGGTGTGTTCAAACGTCACAGTGCCTATCATCTCGCCGCCGCCCTGATATGGTGGCATCTCCTCAAGAAACTTCTCCTTGCCGTAGAGCACGCCGATACCCGTAGGACCATACATCTTGTGACCGGAGAAGGCGAAGAAGTCGCAGTCCAGCTCCTGTACGTCTATCCTCATGTGTGGTGTGCTCTGTGCTCCGTCCACCAGGCACGGCACTCCGTGGCTGTGGGCTGTCTCTATTATCTGTTTTACGGGGTTTACGGTGCCCAGCACGTTGCTCACGTGTGCCACGCTCACCAGTCGTGTGCGGTCAGTGAAGAGTTTCTCGTATGCCTCAAGGTCGAGTATGCCGTCATCGCTCATGGGTATCACCTTCACCACAATGCCCTTGCGCTGTGCTTGCAGCTGCCACGGCACTATGTTGGAGTGGTGCTCCATGGTTGAGATGATGACCTCGTCGCCCTCCTTCATGTAAGCCTCAGTGAAGCTTGATGCCACAAGGTTCATGGACTCCGTGGTGCCGCGTGTGAACACTATCTCCCTTGTGCTTGCGGCATTGATAAACGAGCGTACACGCTCACGCGCCGCCTCGTGCAGGTCGGTGGCCTGCTGCGACAGGTAGTGTACGCCGCGGTGTACGTTGGCGTTCACGTTGAGGTATTCCTCGCGCATGGCGTCGAGCACACAGAGAGGTTTCTGCGTGGTGGCGCCGTTGTCAAGATACACCAGCGGGTATTTGTCATATATCTTCCTTGACAGGATGGGGAAATCCTTGCGTATGTGTGTTGCGTCCATTGTCTTCAGGTGGGTTCTGTAAATTCCCACAGGTTTAATTTTTCAACTATATGTATATCGTTATTTTCTTTTCGGCGGCGTTGTAGTGCTTAGCCACTGCAAAGTTACAAAAGAAAACTCATATATCGGAAAAAACACCGCAAAAACGTTATTTATTTTTCAAAAAACAGGGTGGTGTGCAATATGCGAAAGAGATGTGAACAGATGTTAAAACAGCGGGTTTCCAGCATTGTTTTGTCCGCTATCACCAGTGAAGTGATAGCTTCTATATAGCAAAAGCATAGCTTTCACGGTGTGAAAGCTATCGTTTTACACCCAGAAAGCTATGCTTTGACATCAAAAAAAGGCTCTTTTTGAGTCTTTTCTTCGTATATCCTTGTATGTTTTTCCTTGTGCTTTTATGGAGCTTTTTAGCAATACGCTGACTGACAGGATGTTGCTATAAAACGCAACAAACTCCGATTTTTGGCGTATTTGGAGCCAAACCGGAGTTTGCTGAGTAATATCGCAAGGAAACTGGGTTAAAACCCCAGTGTGCAATTTCTGTCAGTGTCACTTGCAAATCCTGCAGGTGCCGCAACGCTCCTCTTTGCTGAGGCGCTTGTCCACGAGTATGTGCAGGCGGTCGCGGAAGGCGGTCCACTTCATCTCGTCTATCACCTGGGAGATAAACGCATTCTTGAGCAGCGTGCGTGCCACCTCCACGGGTATGCCCCTCTGCTGCATATAGAAGACTGCCGCATCGTCCATCACGCCTACGGTGGAGCCGTGTGCGCACTTCACGTCGTCGGCGTATATCTCGAGCATAGGCTGGGTGTACATACGAGCATCGTTGTTTGCCACCATGTTGTTGTTTGTCTCCTGCGAAGAGGTCTGCTGAGCACCCTCGCGCACCATTATCTTACCGGCGAAGGCGCATACAGCCTCGTCGTCGAGAACGTATTTATACAGCTCGCCCGACTGGCACTGTGGCACCTGGTGGTCTATCAACGTGTTGTTGTCCACATGCTGCTGACGGTCGGCTATCACTGCACCGTTGAGCTTCACCTCGGCGCCCTTGCCCTGCAGATACACGTCAATGCCGTTGCGTGTTATGCCGTTGGAAATCGTTATGTTGTTATGGCGCACCGACGCATCGCGGCCTGCCTTTACATACAGGTTGCTGAACAGGCGGCACTGCTCGTTGGTCTCCTCCAGCTGGTACATATCGAGGTGTGCGCCGTCCTTGCACACCACCTCCACCACCTGCAGCGTAAGGTATGCGGGTTTCTTCTCCTGCTCAGCCTCGCCGTCAAGCTTTACGTGGTCCACAAAGAAGATGGTGGCCTCACTTAGCTCCTCCATTACTATCAGCACGCGCCTTATGGCCATAGTGTCCTGTTGTCCAGACAGTATGTTCTCTATCCTTATCGGAGTCTTAGCCTTGGTGCCTTTTGGCAGGTATATCACGATGGCATCGCTCGCCAGCGCAGTGTTCAGCGCCGTCAGTGCATCGTCCTCATGCTCGCCCTTCAGCGTGTCTATGGCTACGGGCTCACCGTCGGCGTTCACCGCGCTGTCCACCACCGTGTTGTAATACCTCGTTGCCTTCTCGTCAGCATCCTTTATGCTGGTAACGTAAGGTGTGCCCTCCAGCTGCAGCGGTGCCAGTGAAACACCGTAGTCTGGTGCGAAAGCCGTCTCCACGTCGGTATAGCGGTAGCGCTCCGTCTGCCTTGTAGGCAGTCCCAATCGCGTGAAAGCGTTGATGGCCTTCTCGCGCTCAGCGTTAAGCACAGGGCTTGCCTGTTTGTCAAGCACCGGCTTTATCTCGTTGTATAATTCTATATATTGGTTCATAGTGAAACCCCTCCCCTTAATCCCCTTCCTCGGGAGGGAAAGTATATGGTAAAAGGGTAATAGTTTTTTATTCCAGTATTTCTTTTATTCTCTCAATGAAGGCGATTGCCATGGGTGTAAGTTCATTCACCATTGCCTTGTCACAGTATGCGAAAGCTTCATAGTCGCTGCTGTGTCGCTTCTCAATCAGGCTCTGGCGGCTTTTCTCGTCAAGTGTCTCTTTCATATTTCTTTTCCCTCGTTTACTACATTAAGATAGAAAGGTGTTTTGAATGGCATTTGTTCCCACTGGCTGCGAAGCATCACCGTCGGTGAGATAGGTATGCCTGTTTTCCATTCAATCTGCCACAAAGGATCTGTAACAGCCATCTCACGTTTCAAGTCAATATGATCACCGTCAAGCAGTATCAGGACATCTATGTCACTGTCTGGACGTGCCTCACCTCTTGCCTCCGAACCATAGAGTATGGCTGTAGCAGTGGGTGCCACACCTTTTATGGCATCACTTATTTGGCTTACTATTTCCTTGCGTTGCATATTGTAATCCTTTCTTTTAATCAGTAATCGTAATCCCTTCCCCTCCCTCGGGAGGGGACTAAGGGGAGGGGTCGTGGTTGGGTCGTGGAGGGGTTACAAACTCTCCTTTATCCAGTCAAAGCCCTCGTCCTCAATCTTCTGTGCAAGGTCAGGACCGCCGGTCTTTACTATTCGGCCGTCAATGAGCACATGCACTATGTCGGGCTTTATATAGTCAAGCAGACGCTGGTAGTGGGTTATGACGATAGCTGATGTCTTCTCAGTGCGCAGTTTGTTGAAGCCTGTGGCGACGATGCGCAGGGCGTCAACGTCAAGACCTGAGTCGGTCTCGTCGAGTATGCAGAAGGTAGGCTCCAGCATTGCCATCTGGAAAATCTCGTTGCGCTTCTTCTCGCCACCGGAGAAACCCTCGTTTACAGAGCGTGACATCAGCTTTTGGTCTATCTCCACCAGCTGGCGTTTCTCCTTCATCAGCTTGATGAAGTCGGTGGCCTTCATAGGCTCCAGTCCCTGTGCCTTGCGACGGGCGTTGACGGCAGCCTTCATAAAGTTGGTCATTGACACTCCCGGTATCTCCACCGGCATCTGGAACGACATGAATATGCCGGCATTGGCGCGCTCATCGGCGCTCATAGAGAGCAGGTCCTGTCCGTTAAACAGTATCTCGCCCTCTGTCACCTCGTAAGCGGGATTACCCACTATCACGTTAGACAGTGTTGACTTACCGGCACCGTTAGTGCCCATCAAGGCATGTATCTCGCCATCGTTGATGGTGAGGTTCACACCCTTCAGTATTTCCTTGTCGCCAGCCTTGGCATGTAAGTTTTTTATTTCAAGCATAGTAATTCTAAGATTACGTTGATTATGCAAAAATAATTATTAAAAAAAAATAATTTCGTAGAAGTTTTAATTTGAGCAATCCCTTCTGTGTCTCCTTAATTTAATTTATTGGAACAACATTACAGCCCTCCGCCTATAGCTTCATCAAGTTTCTCTTTTACGTCATCACGGTCGAAGGTGGTAAAGACATGTCCAAAGACACCTATGGAGAGCGTTTGCTTTTCGTCTCCTGTCTCTATGCTGCTCGTACTGAACAGGAAATAGTTGTTTAACTCCAAGTTATACTCCAGTGTTGCCTCCAGGGCCTTTTGCACGAACATGGTGCCCAGGGCAGCAAAACCTTTCTCAAGGTCAGACTTCTCCTGCTCTGTGCTGTCATTATCATTCAGCGCATGCTTTACGGCACTGTTCATCTCTGCTATTACAGCATCCTGATGTGCCTGCTTGCCGGGACAGGTTACCACCGCTACAAGTATTATGGCGAGGAGTATTATCGCCGCAATAATCTTTTTATTCATATATCTTCTTCAGAGTTAAGATACTGTTATTCTTTTGATGTTGAACGTCAGTAAGCAAATCCATATATCCTCCCCTCCCTCGGGAGGGGATTAAGGGGAGGGGTTGTGGTTACCCCACACTTCCCTCCAGACTCACGCTGAGGAGCTTCTGCGCCTCAACGGCAAATTCCATAGGGAGTTTCTGCAATACCTCCTTGGCATAGCCGTTGACGATGAGTCCTACGGCATCCTCAGTAGATATGCCACGCTGGTTGCAGTATAGCAGCTGCGCCTCGCTTATCTTGGATGTCGTAGCCTCATGCTCCACCACGGCGGTGTTGTTGCGTATGTCCATATATGGGAAGGTATGCGCACCGCAGTTGCTGCCCAGCAGCAGGGAGTCACAAGAGGAATAGTTACGTGCACCGTCGGCCTTTGAGGTGGCACGCACCAGTCCGCGGTATGAGTTCTGCGAGTGTCCGGCAGATATACCCTTCGATATAATCGTGGATTTCGTGTTCCTGCCCATGTGTATCATCTTCGTGCCGGTGTCAGCCTCCTGGTAGTTGTTGGTAACAGCCACAGAGTAGAACTCAGCCTGCGAACCGTCGCCACGCAACACGCATGATGGGTATTTCCACGTTATGGCAGAGCCAGTCTCCACCTGAGTCCATGAAAGCTTGGAGTTCTCGCCGCGCAGGTCGCCGCGCTTCGTCACGAGGTTAAGCACGCCGCCCTTGCCGTTTTCATCGCCCGGATACCAGTTCTGTACGGTAGAGTATTTCACCTCGGCACGGTCTTTTACCACTATTTCAACGATGGCGGCATGCAGTTGGTTCTCGTCGCGCATAGGGGCAGTGCAGCCCTCGAGGTATGAGACGTATGCGTCGTCATCGGCTATTATCAGCGTGCGCTCAAACTGTCCTGTGCCAGCGGCGTTGATGCGGAAGTATGATGACAGTTCCATAGGACAGCGCACTCCCTTCGGTATATAAACGAATGAGCCGTCAGAGAACACTGCCGAGTTAAGTGCGGCAAAGAAATTGTCACGGTAAGGCACCACCGAACCCAGATACTCCTTTATCAGGTCAGGGTGCTCCTTTATAGCCTCGCCTATTGACATGAAGATGATGCCGAGCTCCTTCAGCTTATCCTTGTATGTAGTCTTCACCGATACCGAGTCCATGATGGCATCCACAGCCACGCCGCTCAGAGCCAGTCGCTCCTCAAGCGGAATGCCGAGCTTGTCGAAGGTCTTTTCCAGTTCAGGGTCTATCTGCCCATCCTCCGTAAGGTTGGGGTTCTTCTTCTTCGCCATAGGGTCGGCATAGTATGATATAGCCTGATAGTCTATCGGCGGAATGGTAACATGCCCCCACGTCGGCTGCTTCATGGTCTGCCAGTGGCGGAACGCCTTCAGACGGAAGTCAAGCATCCAATCCGGCTCACCTTTCTTCTCAGAAATGAGTCGCACAATATCCTCGGTCAGTCCCACGGGAATGACCTCAGTATGAACATCGGTAGTGAAACCGTATTCATACTTCTGTTCCGCCACCTGGCGGACGTATTCGTTTTTCTCTGCCATTACGAGTGCAAAGTTACTACTTTTTTTTTATAATAAAGAATGTTTCAGTAAGTTTCGCAAGACAGAGGAAAAAACGAAGACGGGAACCATACTGATGATGGTTCCCGCCTTCATTATTGTTGTCCGCCTCCTTCCGCATGGATGAAGGTGGTGTGATGATTACAATAGAGTTGTATTACTCCTCGTAATCAAAGTTCCATACACCTTTCGCGTCAGCCACTCCCGGCTGCTGCTCATCATCGGGATTACCTCCGGGGATGTTTTCCTGCGCTTCACCGCTGCCGCATATCATCTCAGAGATAGGGAGCAGTAATGTCTCCATTTCAGGTTTTATATAAGTATGTCTCATTGTTATATTCCTTTTATTATTTTACTGCTACCTTCTTGCCTCCGTGGATGTATATGCCGGCCTTATTAGGCTTTGCACCCAGTTTCACGCCATCGAGGGTGTACCATGCGTCAGCATCTGCCTTGTCGGCAGTGACAGTAGTCACACCGGTAGTCTCCTCTTCAGGGTCGAAGATTGAGATGCCCTTGGCTGCTGCCCATCCTGAACCTTCAACGTAAGCACGGTAAGGAGGTACTACTGCACCCTCGTCGAGGTTGGCTGCATTCCAGAACTTGTCGTTGGCAATGTAGTAACCACTGTTGATGGTCTTACTGGTAAAGGTGCCCCAGAGGTTGGTAGCATTTGATGCACAGGCAGCGTTGCTTGAAACCTCAACGTTGGTCTCCTTGATGCTTACCTCGCCGCCGGTACCGTCATGGCGCAGTATCATACCTGTTCCGGCACTGACCTTCTGAGTCTCCTTGTTGAGTGTCATCACATCATCGTTGATGTCATCCACATAGTAGAAGTCGAATGGCTGGTAGCCCTCTTCCGTCTTGTCGGTCACGCTGCTTACCGTCACGTCAAACGGCAGACAGATGGTTCCCCACTTGGTAGTCATGGTGCGGCTGTATTCCGCCTCGGCAGCAGTGAAGTCATATTCAGAGCTGAATGGCATACCGTCAACGAGTGTCAGCTTGTCGGCGAAGTACTTGTTGTCCACCTTTGTCAGTTTGCCTTTCACATCTCCTACTGTGTAGTAAGGATTGACGGTGAACGGCTCTTCGGTTCTGTAACAGTTGAAATCTACATACTCCGTATATTTAAGTGCTATTTCGTTGCCTTCGGCATCAAACATTGCAACATTTGGCAGGTTGAGCGTGCTGTTGGCATGATATTGCATGCCACCACTATAGCTTCCGTCCAGGAGAGTTATCTCCATTCCTGCTTCATTGTTGTAGATAGAATAGTCGCCTTTACCCTTCAGGTTGCCGCTCTGCATGGTCAGCGAACCGTTTACGGCATATACCACAATTGACGCGGTGTTGACGAGTGCGCCCTTCTTGTCCTCGCTGCTGTCGGTCACTGTAAGGTCCGTACCGTTCAGCTTCAGCACCCAATCGCCCTTGATACCCAGCGTGTCGCCGTTGAGGTCGAGGGTGAATGCGCCATCGGTCAATGTTATGTATCCGTTTCCTGTTGGCAACGTGACGTTCTTCAGCAGTTTCAGCGTAGCATTGTCATCAGCAGTGCACTGCTGCGCTGCCGCAAAGGCTGCATTGATGTCTTTGTAGATTGTAATATTATCACCCTTAGTCAACGCCATCTTGTCGGAGCCAAGTTTTACCACTAAGGTATCTGCAATATTGCTCATTGCGAGGCTGCCGTTGGTGATATCAGTCATTTCCTCGTCAGTGCGCAGGTTATAGTATGAATATCCTGGGGCAAGCAATGTCTTGCCATAGGTATAAACTCTGTAGCCGTATGTATCGTTCGACATGTACTTGCCACCCTTGAGCGACACTGTCGGGGATGATGAACCAACATACAATGCCGGTGCCGTGTTGCGTGCAATGAGGTTACCGGCAAGGACTGTGAGCGAACCGCCTGTAATGTTAACTGCAAACGAGCCAGAATTAATCAGCGCACCATTTTGGCCTTTGCTGCTGTCAGTGATGGTCAGGTTAGCACCGCTTACAAGTATTGTTGTCTGATTGGTGTTGCTGATGGTGTCGCCGTTAAGGTCAAGGGTGAACGTACCGCTTGAAAGCGTGATGTATCCCTCGCTTGAAGGCATCGTGCAGTTCTTCATCAGTTTCAGCGTAGCATTGTCAGAGGCAGTGCACTGCTGCGCTGCCGCAAAGGCACTGTTGAAGTCTTTGTAGGTTGTCACCTCATCGCCCTTTGTCAGTATTGCCTTGACGGAACCTTGCTTTACAATCAAGGTGTCGGCCGTGTTGCTCATTGAGATGTATCCGCTGGTGACATCATTCATCTCCTCGTCAGTGCGCAGGTTATAGTATGAATATCCTGGGGCGAGCAATGACTTGCCATAGGTGTAAATTCTGTTGCCGTATGTACTGTTCGACATATACTTGCCGCCCTTGAGCGACACTGTCGGGGATGATGAACCAACATTCAATGCCGATGCCGATGCGCGTGATATAATGTTACCACCGAGAACAGTAAGCGAGCCGTCTGTAACATTAACTGCACTCGAAGCTCTATTAATCAGCGCACCCTTCTGGCCTTCGCTGCTGTCGGTGATGGTCAGGTTGGCACCGCTAACGAGTATTGTCTGTGCGTTATAGATGCTGATAGTGTCACCGTTGAGGTCGAGTGTAAACACACCACTTGAAAGCGTGATATAACTCTTGTTATCCGGTATAGCGTAATTCTGCATCAGTTTCAACGTTGCTTTTTCATTGGCCTTGCACTGCTGCGCTGCCGCAAAGGCACTGTTGAAGTCTTTGTAGGTTGTCACCTCATCGCCCTTTGTCAGTATTGCCTTGACGGAACCTTGCTTCACAATCAAGGTGTCGGCCGTGTTGCTCATTGAGATGTATCCGCTGGTGACATCATTCATTTCCTCGTCAGTGCTCAGGTTATAGTATGAATAGCCTGGGGCGAGCAATGACTTGCCATAGGTGTAAATTCTGCTGCCGTATGTACTGTTCGACATATACTTGCCGCCCTTGAGCGACACTGTCGGGGATGATGAACCAACATACAATGCCGGTGCCGTGTTGCGTGCAATGAGGTTACCGGCAAGGACTGTGAGCGAACCGCCTGTAATGTTAACTGCAAACGAGCCAGAATTAATCAGCGCACCATTTTGGCCTTCGCTGCTGTCTGTAATGGTCAGGTTGGCACCGCTGACGAGTATTGTCTGGCTGCTATAATTGCTGATGGTGTCGCCGTTGAGGTCAAGGGTGAACGTACCGCTTGAAAGCGTGATGTATCCCTCACTGTTTGCCATTGTGCGGTTCTTCATCAGTTTCAGCGTAGCATTGTCAGAGGCTGTGCACTGCTGCGCTGCCGCAAAGGCACTGTTGAAGTCATAGTAGTTGGTGTCCTCGCCGCCCTTCGTCAGCACTGCCTTGACTGAAGCTTGTCTTACCTCCACAGTGTCAGTGCTCATAGCCACATATATCGGCTGACCAGTGTAATCTGTCAGTTCCTCACCTGTGCGCATGTTGTAATATGCGTAGCCTGGAGCCAATGCAGACTTGCCATAGGTATAGAGACGGTAGGTGCTACCACCTGTTACATAGTACTTGCCACCGCTGATGGCGAGAGAGTCACATGATGATGATGTATTCACTGCATAGCAATAGGTTCCATTGCCCACGAATGTGCCGCCGGTGATGATGAGAGAACCGCTTGTGGCATTCACCGCATACGAGCTGGTACTAATCAGTGCACCCTTCTGCCCCTCGCTGCTGTCTGTAATGGTCAGGTTGGCGCCGTTGACGAGTATTGTCTGGCTGTTAGAGTTTCTGATGGTGTCACCATTGAGGTCAAGGGTGAACGTACCGCTTGAAAGTGTGATGTATCCCTCGCTTGAAGGCATCGTGCGGTTCTTCATCAGCTTCAGCGTAGCATTGTCATCAGCCGTGCACTGCTGCGCTGCCGCAAAGGCACTGTTGAAGTCATAGTAGTTAGTGTCCTCGCCGCCCTTCGTCAGCACTGCCTTGACTGATGCCTGTTTCACAATCAAAGTATCTGCAATATTGCTCATTTTGAGGTATCCGCTGGTGATATCATTTAGTTCTTCATCGGTGCGTAGGTTATAGTATGAATAGTCAGGTGCAAGCAATGACTTGCCATAGGCATAAACTCTGTAGCCGTATGTATTGTTCGACATGTACTTGCCGCCCTTGAGCGACACTGTCGGGGATGATGAACCAACATTCAATGCCGGTGCCGTGTTGCGTGCAATGAGGTTACCGGCAAGGACTGTGAGCGAACCGCCTGTAATGTTAACTGCATACGAGCCAGAATTAATCAGCGCACCATTTTGGCCTTTGCTGCTGTCAGTGATGGTCAGGTTAGCACCGCTTACAAGTATTGTTGTCTGATTGGTGTTGCTGATGGTGTCGCCGTTAAGGTCAAGGGTGAACGTACCGCTTGAAAGTGTGATGTATGCATTATAACCATTCGGTATAGTGTAGTTCTTCATCAGTTTCAGCATAGCATTGTCATCAGCAGTGCACTGCTGCGCTGCCGTAAAGGCGGTGTTGAAGCTATAGTAGTTGGTATCTTCACCATTCTTCGTCAGCACTGCCTTGACTGATGCCTGTTTCACGATAACGGTATCAGTGGATAGTTCTGCGAATATAGGCATATTGGTATAGTCTTTCAGTTCCTCGCCTGTGCGAAGGTTGTAGTAAGAGTAGTCTGGTGCCAATGCAGACTTGCCAGGTGTATAAAGGCGGGAAGGTCCACTCGTTGCATAGTACTTACCGCCGCTGATGGCGAGAGATGTGCATGACGATGATGTCAGCACGGCAAAGCCACTACCTATAAAGGTACCACCTGTGATGGTTAGCGAACCACTTTGGGCATTCACTCCATGTGAACTGCCGTTGATTACGGCTCCTGTGCCGTTTGTACTGCTGTCGTGAATGGTCACGTCGCCGCCAGCAACGAGAATTACCTGAGAGTTGTTAGTAGTCAGCGTGTCGCCGTTGAGGTCGAGCGTCAACGTACCATTGCTGATTTTCATATATGCATCAGAGCCTGTCATCATCACCTTAGGAACCACAAGGCGTGCAGCACAAGTGTTGCCCTCGTTGGTGTACTTAGCTACATAGAGTGCGTTGCCATAGTTGGCAATGTCGAATGTCAGCACACCGCCTGTTGTCTGGCTCTCAGGTGTCTGGTATGCACCGCAGACCTCGCAGATGCCGTTGCCATACACATGGTCGTGGTTTGGCTCTGCATGCAGATTGTGGTTGGCATACTGCAGCGAGTCGTCGAAACACATATAGCCTTTCCATACAGAATACAAAGTTGTTGGCCTTGGGAAAACCTCGGCAGGCGCATAATCATTGCCCAGGCACTGGCCCCATACAGAGGTTTCGTCCACCTTCTCGCCGTTGAGCAGCCATGCCACTTCACCGCTGGCAAACTGCTCAGCGGTCTTGCTGATTACAGTAGGATGTTCTGTCTCCTGCTTGTCTGCCACATCGCTGAGGTAGTAGCAGTTGGCAAGGGTGCCTTCATTATATCCTACTACTTTGCCAGATCTGGTCGCATCAGTTGTTTCAGCCTTCACCGTGGCACGGCTATAGCAATTCTTAACAACACCGTTGCCGGCATTGAAACCTACTAAACCACCAACATTGCTGTTTCCCTTCACAGTGGCAAGGCTGAGGCTGTTCTCTACGGTGCCGGCATTATAAGCCACAATGCCGCCGACTGTAATGTCTCCTTCAAAATAGCTGTCCTCGATGTAAATCCGAGTGACAGTACCATTGTTATTGTTGAAAAGTCCCACACCACCGTACAGACCTTTGATTGTATGACCAGCTCCATTGAATATGCCTTGGTAGTTGTCTATCGGAGTCCACGCAAGGAAGTTACTGCCGTCGCCGTTCAGCTCTCCTTCGTTGGTCAGGACATTGCTGTTGACAACTAGGTCGCCATACACTTCTGCATTAAACGGATAGCCTTCATCAGAAAGAGTTCCATTGTTTACCTTGTCAGCAAACCAGTAGAGCTGGCCGACATTATAAATATGGAAGCAGTTCTCCTCATCGTCGTATTCTGCAGGCATATATATGTTGTATAGGGCCTTGTTACATACGGCGCACTGACCGAATCCGTTGTTGTCGTAATTGCCAGTAAACTCATGTTGCGATGGATCAGCAGGAATCACCCAGCTGTTTTCCTCCATCTCGTTCTCGGCGGCGGCATCGCTGAAGTAATGGTGGCAGATGCTGCACTCGTAGTAAAGTGTATTGCCGTCATCACCGCAGGTATTAGGCGCAGCTGCATGCTCTATCAATTGGTGGGAGCAGGCACTGGTAGGGATAATCCACTCACCATCGGCATACCTCTGGATTATGCTTTTTTTGCCGATTTCATCGGCAGCGTAGAGCATCTGCGAGGTACTGTTCTTGTATAAGTTGCCATAGGGAATGTCATTACTCGATGACGTTCCCTCGCCAACAGTAACAGTTTCCACCGCTGCCCGCATAATCTGCGGGCTTAACACCATCATGACTGTTGCCATGAGCAGTGTGAGAAAAAAGTTTCTTTGTTGCATTTGTTATTTGTTATTTGGTATATATTATCCTTTTAGCTATCTTGTCATGACATCCTCTGCCGCATTGGTTGCCGACTCTATGGCGTTGCCGTATTCGGCTACGGAGTAGAACAAGAAGCAGAACACGCAGATGCCTGCCGCCATGAGTGCGGTGAAAGGCATAATGTCATGAGGGAAGCAAGCCGTGATGACTATGCTGCCTATGCCGAATCCCACGATGAGATGGCAGCCTATGACGAAAGAGTGGTGGCTGGCAAGCACCGTGCGCTTGGTCTCTAATGTCCACCACTTAGGCGCACCGTCGTTTACCGGCATCTGCTCAAGGCTGCGACGCACGGAGAAGTAGGTGCGGTAGAAGGTGTATGTTATAAACAGGGCATGTGCGAAGAACATGCTGAAGGTGCAGGTAAGTATGAACAGTTCATTAGGCACAATGCGCATCTCATAGTTGGCCACTGCCGTCCAGTAACAGATGAGGCCGAGGGCAAGGATGGAAAGGTCGCGCACTGCTATCTTCCTCGTAAGGTACTGGGGACGCATCAGTGAGATGTGGCTCCAACCGAAGAGCACGCCGCCTGAATGGAAGTATGACACTGAGAGTGCCGACGCCACTACGGGACACGCGGTGCGCAGCTGGTAATAGGCGTGTATGCAGAAGCCTATGCCGAAGATGACATAGTTGAGAGCTATGAAACGTCGTGAGCGCAGGTATATGTCATAGTTGCGATACATATAGTTGTTATGCAACAATACGAAGGCAATCATGATGTTGACTGCTCCCGCAAGATAAAGCACAGTTTGATAAAGTTGAAGTTCCATTTTTATAGGTGTATTCCAGAATTTCACTGCAAAGGTATAATTTTTTCATGGAATAAGGTGTGTAATTTTCAACAATGGTGTGTAATTTTCGACAATAAGGTGTGTAAATTTCCGAAAATTTACACACCTTTTTTCTTTCGTATCTCAAAGAAAAACAGTACCTTTGTAGGAGTTTTAGAGAAAAAAAGGAAAAAAGATACATTTTTTTAATGGGGAACATGCAATTTACAGCCATAGTGCTTATGGCATTGCTGACTATGAAACTGCTGTTGCTGCCCGGAAGGGTGGCAACTAATGCCGTTTTGAACAGGTCGCGATGGCTGATGGTTGTAAGTATAGCATTGCTTGGTGTGCAGTTCCTTTTACAATTGTCATTGGGACTGCGTACGTTGGGAATTACGCAGGCTGTGATGGTAAACCTCATATTCTTCATTCCATGTTCATGGCTGATGTCGCTGGCAGTGCTTTACCTGCAGCAACAGGGACGCGTTACTATAGTTGAGAAATATATCGGTGTGGTTATATGGATTGTTGTACTGGCGGCGATGGGTATTGCCGCTGCCGTTGATGGCCAGCCGTTGATGGCAGGGACGACGGAAATACGCAATGCAGAGATAATATCCTCATGCCTCTATGCAGGCATGCAGGGATACTATGCCTATAAGCAGGCTACTAACGTGCGCGCCATGAGTAATGCCCTGCACAACTACTTTGACCGCAACCAAGACAATATGCTGAGGTGGATGCAGATGAGCGTCTTCATACTGGTGATTCTGGCGCTGATGGTGCCCGCCCTGATATTCATACACAGTGTGTGGCTGGCGGTATTCGGTGTGTTCTTCTGCTTCGGCATCTTCTATCTTGTTGACAGTTTCTGCAGCTATGCTGTCAGCTCTGCACCGGGAAAGGTGAGGGAGGCAGAGCGGAGTGAGGAACTCTCCAACGCCGTGGGTGAAGAGAACGGAATGGAAGAGGATGCAGAGGCAATGGAGAGAGTGACACAACTTGTGGAGCGCTGGCTGGAGAAAGATCGGTATCTGAGGAACGGCATGAAGCTGCCTAACGCCGCAAAGGGCATAGGCATACCGCAGTATCAGTTGAAGGCGTGGCTGCGCTGTAACAACATGAAATACAGTGAGTGGATAGCTAACCTGCGCATAGAGGAGGCAAAGCGAATACTGTGTGAGCATCTGGACTGGAGTAATGAGACGATAGCACAGCACTGTGGATTCAACGACCGCAGCTATTTCCACAAGAAGTTCAAGGAGGTGGTGGGCATGTCGCCGGCTGACTACCAGGTGAGTGTAGGAGTACAAAAAGAATGATAAAAGATAGACAATGATATGAGAAATACGTTATTATACTTGATGCTGGCAATGGCCTTGGTGTCATGCGGCAGCAAACAGAAGCAGGCTGTTACAGCTGATGATGAGCCGATACTCGTGGGACCGACGTTTAACGAGGATTCCGCTCTCGCATTATGTGCGAAGCAGTGTGAGTTTGGTCCTCGTACCATGAACAGCGAGGCACATGAGAAGTGTGGTGCATGGATTGTTGACAAGTTCAAGCAGTATGGTTGTGACGTTACCCTGCAGAAGGCAGATCTGAAAGGATGGGACGGTACGACGTTACATTCCACAAACATCATAGCAAGCATAAACAAGGCTGCCAAGCGCAAAATGATAATCTGCGCACACTGGGACAGCCGTCCGTGGGCGGACAACGACCCTGACAGTACTAACTGGCGCAAGCCTGTGATGGCAGCCAATGATGCTGCCAGCGGCGTAGCTGTGATGCTTGAGCTGGCACGCGTGATACAGGAAGACAGTGTGAAACTGCCTTATGACATAGTCTTCGTATGCTTTGATGCAGAGGACTATGGCGCTCCGCAGTGGTCAGGTATAGAGGATGAGAAGTCATGGGCTCTCGGTGCACAGCATTTTGCAAAGAACTTGCCTGCAGCATACGAGCACGGCATACTGCTCGACATGGTAGGCGGACAGGGCGCATGTTTCTATCAGGAGGGTTTCTCAAAGCATTATGCGCAGAACATTGTCGATGCAGTGTGGCAGTCGGCTGAGGATGCAGGCTACGGCTCATTCTTTACGCGACAGACCGGCGGCACCATCACTGATGACCATAAGCCGCTGATAGATGCAGGCATACCTACCATCGATATCATACCTTACTATCCTGACTGTGAGCAGAGCGGGTTTGGTCCGACATGGCATACAGTCAACGATGATATGCAGCACCTTGACAAGGCTACCCTGAAGGCTGTGGGACAGACAGTGATACAGTATCTCTATACCCGACGTTAAGTAAAGATGACAGAACAGACCGCAGCCATAACGCTGTCCTTGCTTGCCACGGGACGACTCGGCCTCACTGACGCTATGACGCTCTATGAGGCCGCTGGCTCGGCTCTCGCTGTCATGGAGAACCGTAAGGACATACGCAGCATAGTGCCGGAGGCTACGGACAAGCTGTGCGACGTTATGGCCTCGGACATGGCTCCGTTCGTCGGGAGGGCACAGCAGGAACAACAGTGGGCCGCTGATAATGGCGTGGGCATCATAATGATATCAGACAAGGACTACCCTGAGCGTCTGCGCAGCTGCCATGATGCCCCGTTGGTGCTATATACCAAGGGAAAGACAGACCTTAACGCGCAGTGCACACTTGCCGTGGTGGGTACGAGGAAATGCACCTCGTACGGCAAGGACGTGATAGAAAGTATCATGCACGACCTCAAGGAACTGTGTCCCTCGGTGCGTATAGTGAGCGGTCTGGCATACGGTGTTGACATCTGTGCACACCGTGCAGCGTTAAACGAGGACATTGTCACCGTGGGTGTAGTGGCACACGGGCATGACACCCTATACCCAGCCCTGCACCGTAATGATGCCAACAGGATGACGGAGCACGGCGGAGCAGTTATAACAGAGTATGTGCACGGCACACGTCCGGAAGCACGTAACTTCCTGCAGCGTAACCGTATCATAGCCGGACTGACAGACGCTACGCTTGTGGTGGAGAGCGCGTCACACGGCGGAGGACTGGTGACGGCACGCATAGCACAAGACTACGGCCGCGAGGTGTATGCCATACCCGGTCCGGTCGGCGCCCCTTACAGTGCCGGGTGTAACAATATGATACGCGACCAGAAAGCCCAGCTCGTGTCATCAGCGCAAGACATAGTCTCCATGATGAACTGGGAACAGCAGACGAAACTGCAGCAGGCACGTAAGGACGGCATAGAGCGCTCACTGTTTAACAACCTGAGCAGTGACGAGCAGAAGATTGCCGATGCGTTGCGTCAGAGCGGCGACCTGCCCCTCAGCGAATTACTCGCGATTACCACCCTGCCGGTGTCAGTGTTGCACTCCACGCTCTTCTCGCTTGAGATGCGTGGAATAATAAGGACAATGCCGGGAAATACATATCATTTTATCAGATAAACCGCAAGAAAAGGAAATTAAGGTTAAAATACAACCATAATTTCCTTTTTTCTTTTCTGATGTGATATATTTTTTGTAATTTTGCACTCTTAACAATCATTATAATAGCAATTTATATTCACTATGATTCAGGTAAAAGTAATTAACAAAGGAAAGCAACCTTTACCAGCATACGCAACAGAACAGAGCGCCGGCATGGATCTGCGTGCCGATATAGAGCAGCCGGTGACGCTTAAGCCGCTTGAGCGCAGGCTTATACCCACAGGCCTTCATATTGCCCTGCCACAGGGATATGAGGCACAGGTAAGACCACGTTCGGGCTTGGCACTGAAGCATGGTATCACCGTGCTCAATACCCCAGGCACCATCGACGCTGACTATCGCGGCGAGATAGGTGTGGTGCTGGTTAATCTCTCTAACGAGGACTTCGTGGTAAATCCCGGTGAGCGCGTGGCACAGATGGTCATAGCAAAGTATGAGCAGGCAGTGCTGCAGACTGTGGACACCCTTGACGAGACAGAGCGCGGCGAGGGCGGATACGGACATACCGGAGTGAAGTAATCGTGGATGAGAGACTGAAAGGATACGTGAAATGCAACGAATAGCAATAATATTACTCCTGATACTGGGCTGCGTCGCCGTCAACGCCACTGCCAATGATGACACTACAGACAAGAGATACAGATATCTGTATATAGAGGCGGTAAGGCAACAGGACCTGGGCAACTATGCGGTAGCCCTTGAGCTCTTCAGACGCTGCCATGACCTGAAACCCGATGCAGCAGAGACTAACTATGCGCTCGGCGTGTTCTATCTGGCACTTGACCGTGACACCCTCGGACTGCAATACCTGCGCGCCGCCGTGGACCGGGAGCCAGACAACAGCGAGTTTGCCGAGAGACTGGCGCAGACATATCTGTACCGCAACCGTATAGATGAGGCAACGACGGTATATGAGCAACTGTCAAGGGCATACGCCGACCGCACGGAGTACCTTGACATACTGATACGTATCTATGAGCGTCAGCGTGACTATCCCAAGCTGCTCGAGACACTTGACAGACTGGAGACACGCGAGGGACAGAGCGAGGAGATAACATTGGCTAAGATGCAGGTGCACTCGCTGAACGGTAACCAGGAGGGAGCCTACAAGGAACTGAAAAGCCTTACCGATGCCCATCCTAACGATATGAACCTGCAGGTGATGATGGGTAACTGGCTGCAGGGCAACGGCAAGAGTGAGGAGGCTCTGCAGGTATTTGAACGTGTGATGAGGGAGGAGCCTACAAATGCCAAGGGACAGATGTCGCTGATGGACTACCACCGTGCACACGGTAATGTGGCAGCGGCAGACAGCATACTCTACAAGATGCTCGTAAACCCTTCCACGGAACCACAGCTGCGCGTCACACTGTTGCGTAACTGGGTGCAGGACAGTGAGCAGAACGGCGGTGACTCGCTGCGTATAATGGAACTGTTCAACCGTGTGCTCACACTGCCGCAAACCACGTCGGAGGTGGCAGAGATGAGAGCTGCCTACCTTGTATTGAAGAATGCACATGCCGACACGCTGCGGTCTGCATGGGAGAAGGTGCTGAGCATATCACCGGAGAATATAGCTGCACGCCTGCAACTCGTCCAGATAATGTGGCAGGACAGCATTGACGACAATGTGATACGTGAGTGCCGCAAGGCTACGGAGTATATACCTGACGAGCCGGTGCTGTATTACTACCTCGGACTGGCGCAGTATCTCAATGAGCATTATGATGATGCACTGTCATCCCTGAGACGCGGGGTGGGGTGCATAAAGAAGGAAACCCCTGCCAACGTGTCGTCTGACCTCTATGGAATGTTGGGTGACCTGCTGCAGAAACTGCACCGCTCGGAGGAAGCCTATGTGGCATATGACAGCTGTCTGGTGTATGACCCCGACAAGGTGATGATACTCAATAACTACGCCTACTTCCTCTCATGCGAGCAGCGCGACCTGAAGAAGGCTGAGAAGATGAGCTACCGTGCCATCACTGCTGAGGCTAACAATGCCACATACCTTGACACCTACGCCTGGATACTGTATCAGCAGGGCAGGTATGACGAGGCGCGTATATACATAGACCGCGCACTTGAGAACGACACAGTGGATGCACAGCCTAACGGCGAGGTGCTGGAACACGCTGGAGACATATACTACCGCCTGGGACTCACAGAGGAGGCACTCTCCATGTGGCAGAAGGCTCTGCCGCTCGATGTGGAGGACAAGGCTTTGTTACAGAAGAAGATTAAACGTAAAAAGATAATAAAGAAGTAGGAAATGAAAAGAAGTATCATATCTGCGTCAGTTCTCTGCGCCATGTGTGCAGTGCTGATGACATCATGCGGCGCTGTGTCACAGTTCTCTAACTCGGGCACACGCAACACTTCTACTACTCAGCAGGGTAGCACCACCAAGACAACGGCATCTAAGGCACCGGTGTCGGCGGCTCAGGGCATAGACTATGTGAGAAAGGTTAATGACAATGCCGTATATACGAAGAACATCACTTCAAAGATAGACGTCACCATCAATTCCTCTGGCAAGGATATCAGCGTGAGCGGAAAACTGAACATGAGGCGCAACGAGGTGATACGCATAACACTGACACCGTTCGGACTGATGGAGGTGGGCAGACTGGAGTTTACGCCAGACTATGTACTGCTTATCAACCGTCTGGACAAGGAGTATGTGAAGGCCACATACAACGATGTTGACTTCCTCAAGGCTAACGGCCTTGACTTCTACTCGCTGCAGGCTCTCTTCTGGAACGAGCTCTTCCAGCCGGCGAAGAAGGAACTGACAGATACTGACCTTGCCATCTTCAATGCTGACATGGCACAGCAGGGCAGCCGCCATATCACGTTGACAGCAAGCAAGCTGTCAATGGACTGGACCACTGACGCTGCTAAGGCTCTCATTACTGAGGCCCTTATAACATACGCCAAGGGCACCACGCAGGCCTCTACGGTGAGGATGGAATATGGTGACTTTATGCCGATGGGCTCAAAGCGCTTTCCTACAAAGGAGAAGGTGACGTTCGCGTCAAAGTCCATGAGCACCGGCAAGATATCTCTTGAGCTGTTGCTTAACAAGATAAACAACGATGCAAACTGGGAACCGCGTACCACGGTGTCTGACAAGTTCAGACAGATAACCCCACAGCAGTTCTTTACAAAACTCGGAAAGATGTAATGCGCAGACTTACTCTCTACATAATATCATTGCTGCTCATATCCGTGCCCGTGATGTCACAGACTAAGCGCACCACGGCGAAGTCGTCGGCTAAGACTACAAAGACTGCGACGACAAAGAGGACCACGACAGCAAAGAAGGCCACAACGGCAAAGAAGACAACGGCAAAGACCACTGCCAAACCTGCACAGAAACAGTCTGTGAGCAGCCTGCGTAGTGAGCAGGCGCGTATCAAGCAGAACATCAAGAAGCAGGAGCAGGCGCTGAGGGCTAACAAGGCACAGGTGCAGAAGAAACTGCGTGACCTGGAGCGCATCAACGGCGACATGAGCCGTCAGCAGCACTCTATTGACTCCGTTAACCACGAGATACGACGCATTGACGGTGACATCAATATGCTCAACACGCAGTTGAATGAACTTGACCAGCAGTTGGCTGAGCGCAAGAGAAGCTATATCAAGTCCATGCGATACATGGCGAAGCAGCGCGGCATACAGAGCCAGCTGATGTTTGTGTTCTCTGCCAAGAACCTGTCAGAGATGTACCGCCGTTTGCGTTTCATGCGTGAGTATGCTGCCTTCCAGCGCACACAGGGTAAGACCCTGCAGCAGAAGCAGGCTCAGATAGACCAGAAGCGCGCGCAGCTCAATGTGGTGAAGGGCGAGAAGTCAACGGTGCTCTCAAAGGGACGCAGGGCTCATCAGGCTCTTGCCGCCAAGAAGGATGAGCAGCAGAAGATAGTCTCCTCGCTGCAGCACCAGCAGAAGACGATACAGGCGGTTATAGCTGACCAGAAGAAGAAGGACGCAGCGCTTAATGCGCAGATAGACCGTCTGGTGTCAGAGGAGGTGGAGCGCGCCCGTCAGCGTGCAGCCGCCGAGGCACAGAAGAAGGCAGACCAGGCTGAGTTGCAGAAGAAGCGTGCAGCCGAACTGGCGCGGCGTAAGGCTGAGGCTGAGGCCAAAGCTAAGGAGAACGAGAAGCGCATAGCTGCCGCCAAGGCTGCAGAGGAGAAGGCCAAGGCTGAGGCTCGTGAGGCTGCCAGGGCTGCCAAGGACAAGAAAGACCGTGAACTGGCGGAGCAGAGGGCCAAGGAGGCTGAGGCTGCGCGTATAGCGGCGGAGAGAAAGGCCAAGGCCGACAAGGAGAGGGCTGAGAAGGCCGTGGCTGAGGCTAAGAAGGAGTCTGCCAAGGTAAGCACCCTCTCTACCGTTGACAGACAGCTGAGCGGCACCTTTGAGGCTAATAAGGGCAAACTGCCGTCGCCGCTTGTGGGAGGTAAGATAGTAAGCCACTACGGACAGCATACCGTGGAGGGACTGCCGGGAGTGGTGCTTGACAATAAGGGTATCAACATACTGGGCTCTGCAGGTGCCTCTGTACGTGCCATCTTCGACGGCGAGGTAAGTGCTGTGTTCAACGTGGGCGGCTCTATCGGTGTGTTGGTAAGACATGGTGCATATATATCAGTGTATTGTAACCTCAGGTCGGCAAGTGTATCTCGCGGACAGAAGGTGAGTACCAGGCAGACCATAGGAACCGTGGGAGCTGACAACATACTGCAGTTCCAGTTGCGTAGGGAGCGTGACAAACTGAATCCTGAACAGTGGCTGGCACGCTGATTTTTTAGGTGGTGGAAAAAGGCCGAATGACGATTTTGTCCTATTTTGGCATGGTCGTTACCCCCATTTTCCTTGCGATATTTCAAAACTTTTTACAACTGATTTCGTACAGCGAAATCTACGGAGAGTTGTAACTCGTTGATAATCAGTAGAAGGTTATAATAAGGCATAGAGGAAGCATAGCTTTTGCGTCGCAAAAGCTATGCTTTTAGCTTGTAAAAGCTATCGTTTCTCGGTGTGAAAGCTATCACTTTACATGGTAAAAGCTATGCTTTTACGAAAAAAAGTGGTTGAAAAGAGCAAAAAAAGCATATTTTTCTCGTTTTTCGTGCCTCCTTTTCTCCTAGATTGCGTTTTTTTAGTTGACAAAATTAAAAAGGCGAAATGACGAAAATGTCCTATCGGAGGGGTGTTGGCGAAGGGTGCTGAAGAGGGTGTGAAAAGGATGCTGATGAGGGGTGTGAAAAGGAGTAAGGAAAATCAAAAAAGAGGATGTGCAGTGATGCTCATCCTCTTTTTATCGTGGTTTTAATGAAAAATTGTTTTAATATATTGAAGCTAAGAAATTATTATCAGTTTTGTTTCGTGTCGCTGTTCACGTTAGTCTGCCTTGCAGCCTGTGCGGTGTCTGTCTGTGCAACGGTGTTGCGATACTGCTTCATCTGCTCAAGCATCTCTATAGAGCGCGCCACCTCTTGCTGTTTCTCCTGCTCCTCGTTGCTGTAAGGCATCTGTGCTGCCTGTCCTATGGCGAGTACCACTGCTACAGAGGCTGCTGCCTTGTATAGCGGGCGCAGGCGACGGTTCAGGCTTACCTTGCGTGCCTTCACCTTGTTGGTGTCAGCCTCTGCCGTCTCACCGATGATGGCAAGTATGCGGTTGTCAAAGTCCTCGCCCAGCGTCTCGTCTTGTTTGGACATCTGCTGCTCAAGGAAGAGCTGACGGTAACACAGGAGATGCATAGGCACCTTAGTGATGTCCTGCGAGAAGAACGCGCGCAATACTCTTTCCTCCTCGAGTGTTGTCTCACAGTCGAAGTAGCGTTCTATTAGTTGCTCTATGTATTTGTAGTCTAACATATATCTGTCAATAACTAAATTCCTCCCCCCCCTACATAGAGATGACGGATGGGACAGGGGAAAAGTTACACATGATAGTGTTAAATAGTGTTAACTTAGTCATAGGCTTCCTCATCCTCTGGTATATCCTCTTCTATCACGAGGTTGTCGATGATGAACTGTTGTCTTTCCATGGTGTTCTTTCCCATGTAGTAGGCAAGCAGTTTCTCCACCTCGTCGCTCTTTTGCAGTGTGACCTGCTCCAGGCGTATGTCTGGACCGATGAAGCCGGCAAACTCGTCAGGTGATATCTCGCCCAGTCCTTTGAATCGTGTAATCTCAGGGTCTGGACCGAGATCAGCTATTGCCTGCTGGCGCTCCTCGTCACTGTAACAGTAGCGTGTAATGTAGTCCTTTGGTTTCTCGCCACGCTCCTTGAGCTTCTCATCCTCTATTGCAATGACACCCTTTTTCTTGATCTTCGTGCGCTTGTTTCTTACACGGAACAATGGTGTCTGCAGTACATACACATGTCCCTTCTTTATCAAGTCGGGGAAGAACTGCAGGAAGAACGTTATGATGAGCAGGCGGATGTGCATACCATCCACATCGGCATCGGTAGCCACAATCACCTTGTTATAGCGTAGGTTGTCAAGACCATCCTCTATGTTCAGTGCTGCCTGAAGCAGATTGAACTCCTCATTCTCATACACCACCTTCTTGGTAAGTCCGAAACTGTTAAGAGGCTTTCCGCGCAGTGAGAACACAGCCTGCGTATTCACGTCACGACTCTTTGTGATAGAACCACTGGCTGAGAGTCCCTCGGTGATGAATATGCTTGACTCTTCCTTACGGTCGTTCTTCGCATCAGAGAAGTGTATGCGGCAATCTCGCAGGTTATTATTGTGCAGGTTTGCCTTCTTGGCGCGCTCGCGTGCCAACTTCGTGATACCCGCCATGGCCTTACGCTCCCTCTCACTGTTCTTTATCTTCTCCTCTATTATCTCTGCTATGTCAAGGTTACGATGCAGGTAGTTGTCAACCTCTGTCTTTATGAAGTCGCCGATATACTTATTGACCGACACTCCATCAGGCGACATGGCCAGTGAGCCCAACTTAATCTTTGTCTGCGATTCGAATATAGGCTCTTCCACGTTCACCGCAATGGCAGCCACGAGTCCGTTTCTTATATCGCCATACTCATACTTGCCGAAATACTCCTTTATGGTCTTGGCAATATGCTCCTTGAAGGCAGACTGGTGCGTACCGCCCTGGGTAGTGTGCTGACCATTTACAAACGAGTCATACTCCTCACCATTCTGATTAGTGTGCGTGAAGGCAATCTCTATATCCTCGCCCTTCATGTGGACTATAGGATATAGCGGATCGCTCGTCATCTGATCCTTCAGAAGGTCCTGCAGTCCGTTGCGCGATACGATGCGCCTACCGTTGAACATTATAGCCAGTCCTGTATTCAGGTAGGTATAGTTGCGCAGCATAGTCTCCACTATGTCATTGTGGAACGAATAGTTCTTGAACAGCGATGCATCTGGCTCGAAGTATATGTATGTACCCGTCTCGTCCTGTGTAGGCTCGGTAGTATCGCTCTTCAATATTCCGCACTCGAACTTTGCGGTGCGCACCTTACCGTCACGATAACTGCGCACTTCAAACTCGGTAGAGAGGAAGTTCACAGCCTTGACACCCACGCCGTTCATGCCGACAGACTTCTTGAAAGCCTTTGAGTCATACTTACCGCCGGTGTTGAGCTGGCTTACGGCCTCAATCATCTTGCCCTGTGGAATGCCGCGGCCGTAGTCGCGCAGCGATATGGCTTTGTTCTCATACATATCCACCTCTATGCGTTTGCCCGCATTCATGCGGAACTCATCGATAGAGTTGTCTATAGCCTCTTTGAGCAACACGTATATGCCATCCTCGGCATGTGTGCCGTCACCCAGTCGTCCGATGTACATACCTGGTCTGGTGCGGATATGTTCCACGTCAGACAGTTTGCGTATGTTGTCGTCGGTATATTGTACTGTAGCTTCCTGTGATATGTTTATTTCCTCTGCCATGTTTTTTGTGTTGTCTCCTTATTTTATAATAATGATAATCCTGTTTTATAATTATGTGATAATCATTGGCAAAGATACTAATTTTTTCTCAAAAGGCAAAATAATTCATCTTTTCTTTGTACGGATATGCAGACGTGAAGGAGTGTTTTATTTGCTCCATTAAGGAAAAAGATGTATATTTGCAGTGATTATGCAGAATGTCACATATATATTCTGAAGATAATCAACCAATATCTATAATATGGCAGAGCGTAGAGAAATAAGAAATAGTACAGCGGAGTTCCTGATTTTCCAAGCGGAGAATCAGACAACTGGAGTAGAGGTAATGTATGCTGAAGAAACGATTTGGTGTACACAGGATGCCATTGCGACACTCTTTGATAAGAGCCGCACAACAATAACTGAGCATCTGAATAACATTTTCAAGGAATGTGAACTTCGGAAAGATTCAGTATGTCGGAAATTCCGACGAACTGCCGCTGATGGGAAAGACTATAATACTCAGTTCTATAATCTTGATGCTATCATATCTGTCGGTTATCGTGCTAATTCCACACGCGCCACTCAATTCCGACAGTGGGCAACAAGTATCCTCCGTCAGTTCGCTATTCGTGGCTACGTGCTTGATAGGAAACGTATGGAGAATGGTTCGTTCCTTGGAGAAGATTACTTTGAGCATCTGTTGGCAGAGATTCGGGAAATCCGCTTGTCAGAACGCCGTTTTTATCAGAAACTGACAGACATCTATGCTACCGCAGTAGATTACAACAGGGATGCTCCTACAACAAGATCCTTTTTCAAAATGATGCAGAATAAGATGCATTATGCTGTTCATGGCCACACTGCTGCAGAGTTAATTGTAGAACGTGCAGATGCTGCTAAGGAACACATGGGTCTGACATCATGGGAAAATGCCCCTGACGGTAAGATAGTAAAGACTGATGTTTCTATTGCAAAGAACTATCTGAAAGAAATGGAACTGGCTGACATGGGACAATTGGTAAATGGTGTACTTGAATTAGCAGAACGTATGGCAAAACGTCATATCCCTATGTCGATGGAAGATTGGGCAAAACAGATTGACACAATCTTGGTTGCAGGTGGCAATAAAGTGTTAACTACCACTGGAAGTGTGACAGCAGAAGAGGCAAAGGAACATGCCGAGACTGAATTTGAAAAGTATCGTATTATCCAGGACCGCCTATTCCAAAGTGACTTTGATAAGTATTTAGGTGCGCTGCCATTTGAGGAAGATCCGTCACAGTCTAAGTAAAGATGTATATTTGCAGTGATTATGCAGAACACCACACTATATATAGAGAGACTGAAGCAGCTGCTGACGATGGAGTATGAGGCGGAGCGCGAGGAATTTCGCATTCAGTCGGAGAAGATGTCGATAGAGCGTAAGATACGGCGCGGCATCTGCTGGTGGCCCGTAAGCGTGGGCAGGTCTTATTACAACTCACTCAATCAGTTGGTGGTGGAGATACACGAGAACGGCAACAGGGCGGATACGGAGGACGAGGAACTTGATGTGCGCTCGTCATCCAGTGAGTTTGAGTATGGCAAGCCAGTGCAGTTCTTCCAGCCGGCGAAGGAGAAGGGCGGCAAGGTGCGTTACCTCTCCTTCACATCAGTCATCAGCTATGTTGACGGTGGCAGGATGGTTGTCACCGTGCCGTCGGCAGCTAATGTGGCAGAACTGAGCGGTATGGAGGGACTCGGTGTGCAGCTCTACTTTGATGAGACGAGTTACCGTACTATGCTCAGCGCCCTTGACGATGTGATTAACGGCAAGGGCAGACGGCTCACAGACCTGCGTGATATCTTTGCCGGGGTGAAGCCGGCGCGTAAGTTTACTACACGGCCGATGTCATTTCCGTGGCTTAACCCCACGCAGGAGAAGGCCGTTAATGAGGTGCTGTGGGCTAAGGATGTAGCAGTGGTACACGGTCCTCCGGGCACTGGTAAGACCACCACGCTGGTGGAGGCTATATATGAGACGCTACGCAGGGAGACGCAGGTGCTGGTGTGCGCACAGAGCAATATGGCAGTGGACTGGATATCAGAGAAACTGGTTGACAATGGCGTGCCGGTGCTGCGCATAGGTAATCCTACACGAGTGAATGACAAGATGTTGTCATTTACTTATGAGAGGAAGTTTGAGTCACACCCCGACTATGCGGAGTTGTGGGCCATACGCAAGAACATACGTCAGCTTCACGCCGTCAAGGCCCCTAACCGCCATCAGAAGGTGGCGAGGCTAAGGGAGCGTGCGCAGGAGATAGAGGTGCGTATCAACGCTGACCTCTTCGGCGAGGCGCGTGTGGTGGCATGTACGCTCGTTGGTGCAGCAAACAAGATAATGGTGGGGCAGAAGTTCTCCACGCTCTTTATAGACGAGGCGGCACAGGCTCTTGAGCCTGCCTGCTGGATAGCCATACGCAGGGCAGGCAGGGTAGTACTGGCCGGCGACCATCAGCAGCTGCCGCCCACCATCAAGTGTTATGACGCCATGACGCAGGGGCTGGGCAAGACACTGATGGAGCGCATAGTGGAGGCGCAGCCCGACAGCGTGACGCTGCTGGGAGTGCAGTATCGTATGAACGATGCCATAATGAGATTCTCCTCCGACTGGTTCTATGGTGGCAAACTGTGTTCAGACGACAGCGTGCGCCATCGTTCGGTACTTGACTATGAGAAGCCTATAGTGTGGATAAACAGTGATGAGCCGGAGCAATACGTGGGCGAGAACCACGGACGCATCAACAAGGCAGAGGCAGACTTGTTGTTGTTGCATTTGCAAGGGTATGTCAACAAGATAGGTGTAGGACGTTTCATTGAGGAGAGGATAGACGTGGGCATTATATCACCCTATCGTGTGCAGACGCACTACATACGCCAGCGTATATACAGCAGTGAGGAGCTGCGCCGCGTGCGCCATCTCATCACCGTGGGAACGGTTGACGGCTTCCAGGGACAGGAGCGTGACATTATATTTATATCGCTTGTGCGCAGCAATGAGCATGGTCAGATAGGTTTCCTCTCTGACCTGCGCCGCATGAATGTAGCCATGACACGCGCCAGGATGAAGCTCGTCATCTTCGGTAACATCCAGACACTCTCTCACAGTGCGTTCTATAAGAAACTAATAGGATATATAGACTCGCTTTGACAAATAACGCTTTAACAAGAAATAAGAGGATGTGAATGCACATCCTCTTATTTCGTTTATATAGAATATATCCTTTTACTTACAGCCTCGCCTTATAGCTTCTCAGGCGCTTCACTGTTGCAGCCTCGAAGTACTGCCATGCTGAGAGCACACCTTCATTGGTCTCCATCATGGCGAGTGTGAGAGCCTTGGTGAAGCCATACTTCTGGTACCAGCGTATGAGGTCGTCAAAGAGTATGGCATTGGCGCCCTTGGCCCTGTACTCAGGCAGCACGCCGATGAGGAGCAGATCTACTGTGTCTGTGTTATGCCATTTTAGCGTGCGCAGCAGATGGAACCACCCGAAGGGGAACAACTTGCCGTTCTTTGTCTTGCGCAGAGCCTTAGAGAAGGAGGGGAAACTCACGCCAAAACCTACCAGCTCACCTTCAGGTGATTCCTCCGTCTTCTTGTTCTCGTCAAAGATGAATGTGATGAGGTTAAGGTCGGCTATGCCGAGATAGTCATTCACCAGCTTCTTTATCTGCCTGTCGGTAAGTTCAGAGAACTCATACAGGTCCTTATAGCACTTGTTGAGCACGTGGAAGAACCTCAGGCCGTAGTCACCCATAAGCTGTTTCTTGGTTAGCTTATGAGCCTTCAGGTTATAGCGCTTGCCTATCATCTGCGTAATCTTGGCCATCTTCTCAGGCACTTGGTCAGGAATGGTGACAAGCTGCTGTACCCAGTCGTTATCCTTTACAAAGCCCAGTCGCTCAAGGTGCTTGCTATAGTATGGGAAGTTGTGGTTGGCGTGCATGGTCGCCATGGTGTCGAAGCCCTCCACGAGCATACCCTCGCGGTCCATATCGACGAAGCCCATCGGACCGATGATAGTGTCCATACTTTTAGCAGCTCCATACTCCTTTACCTTATTGATAAGAGCCTCTGACACCTCCACATCATCGATAAAGTCGAAATATCCGAAGCGTACGCATTTCTGCTTCCACAGCTCATTAGCCTTGTGGTTGATGATGGCAGCCACGCGTCCTGCCTCGCGCCCGTCCTTGTATGCCATGTAATACTCAGCCTCGCAGAAGTCGAAGGCAGGGTTCTTCTTCTTGTCTAAGTCATCACATTCGCCCATGAAAAGGTAAGGCACGGCACAAGGGTCATCCTTATACAGCCTGGTGCGGAAATCTATAAACCTCCCAATCTCCTTCTTTGTGCTTATTTTCTTTACCTCGATCATTATATAAATGAATATGTCAGATTATGTACCTGTCTTGTTATTAGCAATTATCTGAAATGTCAAAGAGTCATCAGCATATCTCGTGTGGTGCCGCTGACGTAACCTCTCCATTTCTCTATGAGTGAGCTGAAATCCTCGGGCCACTCGCTGGTGAAGTCCATCTGCTCACCAGTCACGGGGTGTATGAAACCGAGAGTCTTGGCGTGCAGAGCCTGTCTCGGACACACCTTGAAACAGTTGTTTATAAACGCCTTGTATGTGGTGCTGCGCTCTCCGCGCAGTATCTCCATTCCCCCATAGCGCTCATCGCCGAAGAGAGGATGTCCTATATGCTTCATGTGCGCACGAATCTGGTGTGTGCGTCCTGTCTCGAGTATGCACTCAATGAGAGTCACATATCCGAACTTCTCTATCACCCTCCAGTGTGTCACTGCCGGCTTGCCTATGCCGGAGTCAGGTGCCGCCACGGTCATGCGCAGGCGGTCCTTGGGGTCGCGTGTGATGTTTCCCTCTATGCGTCCGCTGTCCTCGGTGAAGTGTCCCCACACGAGGCAGTTATATGAGCGGTGTGTATCGTGGTCAAAGAACTGTTTGCCCAGTGCAGACTTCGCCTCGGGGGTCTTTGCCACCACCAGCAGTCCACTGGTGTCCTTGTCTATGCGGTGCACCAGTCCCACCTCAGGCGAGTTAGGGTCAAACGTAGGCACGTCCTTCATGTGCCATGCCACGGCGTTTATCAGTGTGCCGTTGAAGTTTCCTGCTCCCGGGTGTACCACCATCCCTGCCGGCTTGTTTATCACCATCAGGGCGTCATCCTCATACACCGTCTCCAGAGGGATGTCCTCGGGGTATATGGTGGTGTCGTGCTTAGGCCTCTCCAGCCTTAAAGTCACCACATCTCCCGGTCTCACCTTGTAGTTAGACTTCACAGGCTTGTCGCCCACGAATATATAGCCGGCATCGGCAGCCGCCTGTATGCGGTTTCGTGAGGAGTGTGGCATGTGCTCCGTGAGGAACTTGTCAATACGCAGTGCCACCTGCCCCTGGTCAGCCACTATGCGGAAGTGCTCATACAGAGTGCCGTCACCGCCCTCGGCAGCGTCGTCACCCAGTATTATGTCGTCGTCTAATTCGTCTTCAGATATCATTGTTGGTTATCGTTTTCATGTGATGGGGATAGTCGGCACGGGTATCAGTCAAACTTCTTTCTCTGCAGCACGAAGTTCGTGCCCAGATACTTCTCTCTCACCGTCTGGTTGGCAGCCAGTTCGTCAGACGTGCCGTGGAAGAGTATGCGTCCCTCAAAGAGCAGGTATGCTCGGTCGGTGATGTTGAGAGTCTCATGTACGTTATGGTCAGTTATGAGTATGCCGATGTTACGGTGCTTCAGCTGCCACACCACTCGCTGTATCTCCTCCACCGCTATGGGGTCCACGCCGGCGAAAGGCTCGTCAAGCATGATAAACTTAGGTTCGATGGCCAGACAGCGTGCTATCTCCGTGCGTCGGCGCTCGCCGCCCGACAGACGGTCGCCGTAGTTCTTCCTCACCTTCTGCAGTGAGAACTCCCTGATGAGGCTCTCCAGCTTCTCCATCTGATACTCCTTAGGCTTGCCCGTCATCTGGAGAACGGAGAGGATATTGTCCTCCACCGTCATCTTGCGGAACACGCTCGCCTCTTGCGGCAGGTATCCCACGCCGTGTCTTGCGTGCTCATACACCGCCATTGACGTTATCTCCGTATCGTTGATATATACATGTCCGGCATTAGGCACCACCAGTCCGGTAGTCATATAGAACGATGTGGTCTTGCCGGCACCGTTAGGTCCCAGCAGTCCTACTATCTCTCCCTGGCTCACTTTGAAAGACACGTCGTTGACCACGGTACGCTTACCGTAAATCTTTACCAGTCCCTCGCTTCGCAGGGTTGACTTCTCCTGACTGTTGTTATCATGCATTGATGGCTGCTCTTGCATCGTTATATTCCTTTACAAGTCTGTTCATTATCACGCTTACAGGCTCCACCTGCTTTATGGCAGAGGCTATCTGTCCTATCTCCATCTCGCCGTTCTCTATGTCACCGTCGAAGATGCCGCGTCGTGTAGCCTTCTCACCGAGAATCTCGAGCAACTCAGGCACGTCGGCACCCTTTGCCTCCGCCTCTGCTATGCGGTTGTAAAGTCCGTTCTTTACCAGTCGTGACGGCGCCAGCTTCTTCAGGCACAGCATAGTCTCGCCCTCCTCAAGGTTGGTGCACGCCTGTTTGAAGGCATCGCTCGCGCTGCTCTCTTCAGCTAAGGCAAACAGCGTGCCTATCTGCACGCCCTCAGCACCCAGCACCTGCGCCGCCAGACAAGCCTGACCAGAGGCTATGCCGCCCGCTGCTATCAATGGCAGGGTGGTAGCCTTGCGCACCTGCGGGATGAGACACATCGTGGTGGTCTCCTCCTTGCCATTGTGGCCGCCAGCCTCAAAGCCCTCAGCCACAACCACGTCAACGCCAGCCTCCTCGCACTTCTTGGCGAACTTAGACGATGACACCACGTGTGCCACCGTCATGCCGGCATCATGGAAACGCTGGGTATATTTCTTCGGACTGCCAGCCGATGTGAAGACAATCTTACAACCCTCCTCGATAATCATGTCAATAAGAGAGTCTATCTGCGGATACATCAGCGGCAGGTTGATACCCCACGGCTTGTCAGTAGCCGCCTTCACTTTCTGTATATGCTCGCGCAGCAGGTCAACACTCATGGTGCCGGCACCTATCAAGCCCAGTCCGCCGGCATTGCTGACAGCAGCTGCCAGCCTCCATCCGCTGCACCATGCCATGCCGCCGGCAATCACCGGCTGCTCTATTCCGAAAATCTCTTTTATACGATTTGCCATATAATAGTTATAATTTTCTGCAAAGTTACACTTTTTCCTTGAAACTTCCACTTATTGTTTCATAAAAAAATATAATAAAAGGTGTAATGACTGTATCGGCAGTGTTTTTGAGTGATATTTTCACCCCTGTCTTACGATACTGCCTCTGATAGGACATTTTGGTGATTTAACATTTCATTACAATTTGCAATCTAGAGAGAAACCAGAGAAAAACATAATAATTATAAAGAAGAATGTAACAACCCGCGGTTAGCTTTTTTACGCTTTTGAGTGAAAAAAGCGCCTTTTTTGTGTGAAAAAGCATAACTTTCACGTTGCAAAAGCATAGCTTTTAGGGTGTAAAAGCTATCGTTTCACACTGTAAAAGCATAGCTTTCACGCTGAAAAGGCCCAAAAATGCCACCTTTCAGCTATACCTCGTTCTGTATAGTGCTGTATTACAGCACTTAACGCAAAACACAATTTCCTTGCGATATTTCAGCCCGAAAGAGGAGTTGGTGAAAAATATCGCAAGGAAATGAAGCCGAAAATAGGACATTTTGGTGATTTGGGCAAAACGGGGTAGTGGAAATTACTCCTTGTTTCTCGTGTCCATACATATAGTGACAGGACCGTCGTTAAGCAGCTCCACCTTCATATTGGCGCCAAACTCACCCGTCTTCACCGGCTTGCCCATCACATCTGACACGGTCTGGCAGAACTTCTCATACAACGGGATGGTGACATCATGGCTGCCTGCACGCAGGTAGCTGGGGCGGTTTCCCTTCTTATAGCTTGCCCACAGGGTAAACTGCGATACCACAAGAATCTCGCCGCCCACGTCCATCACGCTGCGGTTCATCACCCCGGCATCATCATCAAATATCCTCAAGCCGGTAATCTTCTTTACCAACCATGTTATGTCCTCATCATTGTCGTCATTGGCACAGCCCAGCAAGACCAGCAGTCCCTGGCCTATGGCTGCCGGCTCGCGGCCCTCGATGGATACCGAGGCGTGGCTGACGCGTTGTATCACTGCTCGCATAGATTATAGTTTTATCAGTTTGTCTCAAATGCTGTCAGTCATGCATATACATGTCCAACGGCAGGCAAAGGTACTTAATTTTTCTTGAAGGTGCAAATGTTGTGCGCAAATACGGGCATTACGGGCGGCGGACGTTTTTTTCTTTTGTTAAGATTAGTTAATTTATTGTTTATCAATTGAATTTATAGTAATTTTGTAACGAAATTGCGTTAAAAGTGTACTTACGTTAAATGGGCAAAAGGTCAAAAAGAAGTGTAGAGGGTCGTGGATGGCAGGTGGCAACGCTGTGTGTCAGCACCTCGCTTGTGCTGATTTTACTGGGCATGGTGGTGTTTATCGGTCTTGCGGCAAACAATCTCTCAGACTATGTTAAGGAGAACCTTACCGTGACGGTGATGTTCAAGGATGATGTAACCAACCACGAGGCTGCGGTGGTGTGCCGCAAGCTGCAGTTCAGGCCGTGGGTGGCGCACTTGGAGTATATAGACCGTGACCGTGCGCTCAAGGAGCAGACAGAGGCACTGGGCACCGACCCGTCGGAATTTCTCGGCATGAATCCTTTTGTGCCCTCAGCAGAGATAAACCTGAAGGCGAGTCAGGCCAACAGCGACTCGCTGCAGATAATAGCCAAGCAGATAAAACAGTTTAAGCAGGTGTCGGAGGTGACCTATCAGAAGGATCTGATGGACAAGGTCAACAGCAACCTGCGCAAGCTGATGCTGGTGATGCTGGTGATAGCATTGTTGCTGACGGGAATATCATTCTCGTTGATAAACAATACAGTAAGGCTGGGCATCTATGAGCGTCGCCATGCCATAGGCATTATGACGCTGGTGGGCGCCTCATGGTCGTTCATACGCAAGCCTTTCCTCCGCACGGCAGTGCTCGAGGGACTGGTGGCCGCGCTGATAGCCATCATAGTACTGGCCATAGGCGCATACGCACTGTATGCCTATGAGCCTGACATAACATCTGTGGTGACATGGCAGGTGATGGCGGTCACGGCGGCAGCGGTGCTGCTCGCTGGTGTCATTATATCCACCATCTGCGTGTATATATCAGTGACAAGATACTTGAGGAGAGCATAAGTACACTGTTCCCCACCGGCGGTGCGGGGATTAACAGATATCGGTAATTTCATATATCCAAAACATATAGATGGAAAATAATAATTTCGCATTTTCAAAGACAAACTTCGTGTTGATAGGTATCAGCGCATTGGTAGTGGTAATAGGATTCCTTATGATGATTGGGGCAGGCTCTACGCCTACTCAGTTTGACCCGGACATCTTCTCTGGCCTGCGCACCAAGGTGGCGCCGGTAGTGTGCTTCATTGGTTTCGTTTCTATCATCGGCGGAATAATGTATAAGTCAAAGAGTAAGGAGGAAGATAAATGACGTGGCTTGAGACGGTGATTATCGCTGTGGTGGAGGGACTGACGGAGTTCCTGCCTGTATCTTCCACCGGACACATGATTATCACTCAGAACCTGCTGGGCATACAGCAAGGAGACCCTTTTGTCCATGCCTTTACTTTCATCATACAGTTTGGCGCCATACTCTCAGTGGTATGTCTCTACTGGAAGCGCTTCTTTCAGTTTGACAACACACCGGCACCAGAGGGCAGCAACGTATGGCAGAGGCTGAAGCACCGCTTCTACTTCTACTGGCTGCTGATTGTCGGCGTGGTACCGGCGGTGGTAGTAGGACTGCTTGCAAAGAAATCGGGAGTGCTTGACTGGCTTCTCGACAGCGTGGAGGTAGTGGCTGTAATGCTTGTAGTGGGCGGCGTGTTCATGCTCTTCTGTGATAAGTTGCTCAACAAGGGTACGGAAGAGAACAAGGTGAACGAGAAACGCGCCTTCATGATAGGACTGTACCAGTGCATATCAGTAATACCCGGAGTGTCACGCTCTATGGCTACCATAGTAGGCGGTATGGCTCAGGGATTGACTCGCAAGCGTGCGGCAGAGTTCTCTTTCTTCCTCGCAGTGCCGACGATGGCAGGAGCCACGTTGCTTGACCTGCTTGACCTGCTGAAAGAGGATACCGCATGGGCTACAAGCCACAATATCTCTATGCTGCTCCTGGGATGCGGCGTGGCTTTCGTCGTGGCGTTGCTGGCTATGAAGTGGTTCGTGTCTTTCCTGTCCAAGTACGGCTTCAAAGCATTCGGTATATATCGCATCATTGTCGGCGGCATAATAATAGCGCTGCTGTTGACGGGACACTCACTGGTAATGGTTGACTAAATGAACTTCGTAGAAGGCGAGATAATACATATAAACAAGCCATACGGCATGTCGAGCTTCGGAGCCCTGGCCTTTGTGCGTACCCGTATATCCAAGGCTTGCGGTGTGAGGCGTGTGAAGACAGGTCATGCCGGCACCCTCGACCCACTCGCTACCGGCGTGCTGACGCTCTGCACAGGTAAGTGCACCAAACTGATACCTACGTTGCAGTACCACTCCAAGGAGTACACCGCCACGCTGCAGTTTGGAGCCACCACGGCAAGCTATGACAAGGAGCATACCGTAAACCATACCTATCCGTGCCGCCATATAACGAAGGAACGGATATTGCAGGCGCTGGAGCAGTTCAAGGGTGACATAATGCAGGTGCCGCCTACATACAGTGCGGTGCACGTGGGAGGCAAGCGCGCGTATGAGCTGCGCCGCAAGGACAAGGACGTGAAGCTGGAGGCAAAGCCCGTAAGGGTTGACGATATAGAACTGCTGTGGTTTGACCCTGAGAAGATGCAGGCGCAGATAAGGGTGGAGTGTG
Organism: Prevotellaceae bacterium UBA3627; assembly: GCA_002373375.1. Lineage (GTDB taxonomy): Bacteria > Bacteroidota > Bacteroidia > Bacteroidales > Bacteroidaceae > Prevotella. The sequence continues at coordinate 52,234 of DFLE01000057.1, read as the reverse complement.
GTAAGGGCACTTACATACGTTCGCTGGCGCGTGACATCGGCAGGGCACTGGACAGCGGCGCTTTCCTCACGCAGCTTTGCCGCACCAGGCTGGGAGAGGTAAGGATAGAGGATTGTGTCACCCTCGATGACTTCCCGGCATGGCTGGAGAATAATGCATAATTCATAATGCGTGATTAATAATTAACTCAACTTTCGCAAGCTTCA